>JAILBT010000050.1 GCA_024680755.1 Prevotella sp.
GAGGTCCATCTTCTGGTTGTCGTGGATGTAGGCCTGCGTAGAGTAGGGCACGTTGTAGAACGTGCGGATGAGGTAGAAATAGCAGAGGCTGCGCAAGGCGCGTACCTCGGCGATGTGGCCTTGCAGCTCGCTCTGTGTGTAGGACGGGTCGGCGGCTGCCACGGCCGGTGCATACTCGATGAGGGTGTTGCAGCGGTTGATGACGTCGTAGAAGTCGACCCACGATGTGTAGGCGTTCAGGGCGTTGATGTTCTCCTTGAGGACGTTCTCAAGGCTTCCATCCTCGTTGCCGAGGTTACCGGCTACGAAGTTCTCGCTTCGCACCTCGCCCCAAATCATCATGCGCTTGACGGTGTTCTCGTCCTGCAGGCGGGAGTAGCATCCGGCGAGGATGCCCTCAACGTCGGCCTTCTCGTTCCAGAAGTTCTCGAGCAGTATCTCGTCGCGCGACTCCACTTCGAGGAAGTCGGAGCAAGAGGTGAGTAGCCCACCTCCGACCCCTCCCCAAGTGAGGGGGGCTAAGATACCACAGAGTCCTATAAACGCTGCCTTTATCTTTTTATTCAATAATTCTGTATTCATAACGATTTCACGATTGGACTATTTCACGATTGTACTATTTCACAATTGGGCTGGTGGTGAACTTTTAGAAGTCTACGGTGACACCCATGGTGTAGGATCTTGGGCGTGGCGTCTGCGAGTTGTCGATGGCGGGGCTGTAGCCTGCCTGCGAGATGTCGGGGTCGACGCCTGAGTACTTCGTAATGACAAACGGGTTGTTCACACTGGCATAGAGGTTGATACGGTTCAGTCCTATCCACTTCAGGTGCTTCTTCTTGATGGTATAGGTCAGCTGGGCGTAGCCCATACGCAGGTAAGAACCATCCTCTACGAAGCGGTCGCTGACAAGGGAGTTGAAGCTGGCCTCAGCACCAAACATGGCACGTGGGATGGTGGTGTCGTCGCCCTCCTTACGCCAGCGGTAGTTGACGGCCTGACTCTGGTTGTCGTTGCCGGTCATGGCCTCCGAGTGCAGACGTGCCATATTCAGAATCTTGTTGCCCACGCGGTAGGTGAACTGCGTTGAGAGTCGCCAGCCTGCGTAGTTGAAGGTGAAGCCGAAGCCACCGGTCAGCTTGGGCAGCGACGAGCCGAGATAGACGATGTCGAGGGCGTTGATCTGTCCGTCGTGGTTGACGTCCTCGTAGATAGCGTCGCCGCCGGTGAACTTATAGTTCTTGCCCGTGGCGTCGTTGGTATAGTTGTACATCATGCGCACAGGCTGGCCCTTGTCGTCATAGACCACGCTGCCGTCTTCCTTCTGCGCCACGGGAGCTGTCTTGCCGCTGGCGATGAAGGCATCCTGCTCCTCACGCGACATGTCCTTGAAGGTGTCGTAGTTGTACTGATAGACGCCCTTGTAGCGGAAGCCGTAGATGGCTCCGAAGGGGTTGTTCACCTGAATGCGCTGCAGCACCTCGGCGTTGTTGTAGTTGAAGGTCGAGTTCATCGAGTTGACGATATAGTCGTCCATCTCGAGAATGACGTTGCGGTTGTTGCCGAAGTTGGCGTTCAGGTCCATCGAGAACTTGCCCGCCTTGATGAGGCGGTTGGTGTTGATGTGGAACTCCCAGCCTATGTTTCTCATCTTGCCGTTGTTGCGGTAGGGCACGGTGGCGAAGCCCGAGTTGCCCGGTATGCGGAAGTTTGACATCAGCATGTCGGTGGTGGTCGAGTGGTAGCCCTCGACGGTCAGCTGCAGGCGGTCGTCCCACAGGCCGATATCGACACCGAGGTTGTAGCTGGTGTTGATCTCCCACTTGAGGTCGGTCAGTCGGATATTGATGGGATACATCGAGGCCATGTCGAGATACTGCCATGTCGAGCCGTATTTCGACGTGTAGAGATAGTCGCGGTTGGGCTGTCGGCCCACCTTGCCCCAGCTGGGTCGCAGCGAGAGCATAGAGAGGAACCTCTCCTTAGCCCATGCCATGAAGGGCTCGTCCACGATGTTCCATCTGAGCGACACTGCAGGGAAGTATCCCCAGCGGTTGCCGGGTCCGAACTTTGTCGTTCCGTCGGCGCGCAGCGAGAGGTCGATCATGTAGCGGCTCTTGTATGCGTAGTGGACGGTTCCGGTGAAATACATCGAGCGCCACTCGCTGAAGCTTGAGCCCAGGCCGGTGATCAGGCCGCCGGCGTCGGGGCTTTCGATGCCTCCCGATGGCAGCAGCTTGCCGCTGACGCTCTGTCCGCTCGACGAACCGCTTGTCAGCTCGAAGCGTCCCATCGCCATGAGCGAGTGGTCCTTGTTGCTGAAGGCGGGAATGAATGTCAGCTGCTGCTTGGTGTTGAACGAGACGCTCTTTGTCGAGCCTGTGTAAGACGTGTTGACGCCGTCGCTCCAAGCCACGGTGCGCAGCTCTGCCGGATAGAAGCGGTCGGCATACTCGTTCCAGATGTTCATATAGACGGCGCCGCGCCAGTTCAGCTGGTGGTGGTCTTCGTCCATGCCGAGCAGCTGGTAGTTGATGACCAGCTCGGGTGTCATGTCATAGCTGCGGCTGACGTTCTTTGCCAGCTTGGCCGAGGCCACGGGGTTGACGTATGCCTTCTGGTTGTCCACCTTGCCGCTTGACGGGTTGAACACGCTCGAGGCTGTCTGCAGCATGTTGTAGAAGTGCTCGGTGTCTTGTCCCGTCACGGGGTCCTGCTCGTAGATGCTCATGTTAGGCATCTTCTTCAGGGCGACGGCCAGCAGGTCGTCGCTGTTGCGATTGTTCTTGGTGTATGTCAGTGCGAAGTTGGTGCTGACACGTATGCGCTCCGAGATGTTGTAGTCGAGCGCCACGCGGGTGGAGAAGCGCTGCAGCTTCTGCTCTATCATGGTTCCGGTCTCGTGGTCGAAGCCGGCGCCTATGCGGAACGAGGCTTTCTCGCCGCCGCCCGAGATAGAGACGTAGTGGTTCTGTCGCAGTCCGGTCTGCGTGACGGCGTCGCGCCAGTCGGTGTTGTTGTTATACTGCTCATACTCGGAGAAGGTCCTGTCGTAGTTCAGCTCGGGTATGTTCGACGCGTTGTCGTCCTGCGCGGGGTTGAAATACGACTCCTTGAGCAACATCGTGTAGTCGTCGCCATTGAGCAGCTTGTAGCCGTCGGGCTGGTGTGTGGCCGTCAGCTTTAGCGAGTAAGTGAGCTTCGGTTTGCCGCGTGCGCCGCGCTTTGTTGTCAGCTCGATGACACCGTTGCCGCCCTGCGAGCCATAGACGGCCGTGGCGGCAGCGTCTTTGAGCACGGTGATGGAGGCGATGTCCTCGGGGTTGATGTTGAGCAACTCGGCAAACTGCTCCTCGCTGGCCGACGAGAGGTCGAACGACGACATATCGACCGAGCGTATGTTGCCGTCGATGACGATGAGCGGGTTGGCGTCGGTGAGCGACGAGAGCGAGCTGGCACCACGCAGGCGCATGACAGAGCCCGAGCCCAGGTTGCCGCTCATGCTCACGATGTCGAGGCCGGCGATGCGTCCCTGCAGAGCCTCATCGACGGAGGTGATGCCCAGTCCCTCAAACTCTTTCATCGAGATAGACTGTGTGGAGTAGGAAATCTCTCGCTCGGGTATGGGCAGGTTGTTGCCGTTGAGACGCTTCTTGCCCTTGACCGTGACCTCCTTTATCTGCGTGGCGTTGGTCATGGTCAGCTTGTATGTTGTCTTGTTGATGGGCACTGTCACGGTCTTCAGACCCACATAGCTGAAGCGCAGCTGGTCCTTGGGGTTCTTCACCTTCATGGTGAAGTTACCGTTGAGGTCTGTCACGGCCGAGTTGATGATACGTCCGGTGCCGTCAATCTCGCACACGGTGGCTCCCATGAGCGGTCCCATGTCGTCGCTCAGTGTGCCGTGTACGGAGGTGATGTCTTGCGCCTTGGCTGCAAACACTACCAAGAGCGCGAGCGCTGTTAGGAATAGTCTTATTTTATTCATTGCTCTCTTGGTAGTTTACGAGTTCGTCAGTCCATTTGGTCATAGCGCCCTGGTTGTTGTAGAACACGGGCGACATCAGCACGCCGTCAATCTGGTGCACGACGGCGCTCGATGTCTGGTAGATAGTCTTGTTGTCGCCCGAGCCTGCAAACCAGTATTCGCGGCAGATGCGGTTGTAGAGTCCGTCGTCTGATGTGAGCACGTTGTGCACCTGTCCCATCGCGTCTTTCACGGTCATACGGCTGTTGTCGTATTCCAGCTCTAAGGTGTAGAAGCGGTTGTTCTGCGGGTTGACCAGTGCCGTCTCATACTTGCTATCGACCAGGTTGCCGTCGGCATCGCGCTCGGGTGCACTGCCGATGAGCACGGCATTGTCCTGTATATGGTAGCGCAGGAAGCTGAATATTCTGTTGGCAATCATCTTCTTGTTGGCCGAGGCAGCCTGCCGCTGCTCGGCGGGCAGGTCGTCGTTGAGCGAGATGGAGTCTTGCAGCTCATAGTCTTCCCATGTGGGCAGCACGTCGCTGTCGATGAGCGCCTTTATGGCCTCGTTGGTGGGCACGAAGACGGTGTAGTTGTAGTTGGCGAAGAGCGAGATATTGTTGTTGTCCGACGGGTTGACACAGCTGTACTTGGTGTTGGTGCCCATCTCGTTGATCATCAGCGAGCCTGTGCTGTCGCCGTTGATGATGAGCTGGAAGAACTGCTCGAAGGGGTGGCTGCCGTTCTTCTCTGTGTCGCGCAGCACCTGATAGACCGACTGTGCGGCTGTCATGGGCATCTGCTCATCGACCACATAGCTCTTGCCGTTGCCTCCGGAGGCATACTGGTCGTAGATGCCTCCTGCCATCACGTTTGCCTTGCAGCCCTGTTCTATCTGCCAGCCGCCGTAGAGGGCCATGCTGCCGTCTTGCCCGGCGTTTTCCACCTTGATGATGTTGCCGCCCTTGGTCTTATAGTAGATGTGTCCGTCCTCCACGTTACCCACGATGATCATGTTGTTCAGTATGTCGATCAGTCGGTTCTCCACTATAGCGCGGTTCACGTTCTCCTGTGTCGGCTCGGCGGCCTTGGTGATGACACCGCCGTCGATGGTGCACGGATAGCTGTCGGCCTTGACGCGCTCCTCGACGGTGTCGTAGTAGAACGCCAGCACGCGCGGGTCATTTGTCCCGTATGTAGCCGGATCGACATAGAGCAGCATCGAGTTGTTCGACGGCAGTATGAGGCTGTAGTAGGTGTCCATCGAGTTGAGGTACGGGTCGAAGTTCAGGTTCACGTTGCGTACCTGGTCCTTACCGTCGGTGGGGTCGTTGATGCCCCAGTAGATGACGCTCATGGTGCTCTGGTGTACCAGTGCGGGATAGCTGACGCTGCTGTAGGCCGCCGGTGCGAACACCTTATTGACCTGATAGACCACGCCGTTGCAGCCCATGAAGCACGAGTCGACGTCCTCGGGTTTGATACCCATCTCCATCTTGGCGTCGTTGAGGATGTTGCCAAACTTCGACGGCACCTTGTCAGAGAAGTTGTCGAGCATGTTGTTGTTGATCAGCTTTACCAGCACCTTCTGCGGCACGTTGTCCCACGAGCCATACTCGTCCTTGAGTGCCTTTCCGCCGCCATTGTTCCACCAGTCGTCCAGGGCCTGGTCGCTGGGCACGATCATGGCTCCTGCGTCGTAGTGCAGGTCGTAGCCCATCGTGTTGGTGTACATATACTGGTTCCAGCCTGGGTCGTATGCCAGCGTTGCTCCGACGACAGAGCCGTCGGGTGCCTTGTTGTTCATGGTTCCTCCGATGCCCACGTTGCTGAAGTAGCGCAGCACATAGACCGAGTCTGTCTTGTCCGTCTTGTAGTATGTCTGGTAAGCCTCAGAGGCAGCAGCGTCGTAGTAAGGCGCCGAGAAGCGGTCGACCAGCTGGCTCCAGCGCGACATACTCTTGTGCTGTCGCAGTATCTCGGCCATGTTAGGCGACGACTCGATCACGTCTTCCACCTTCTGTATGTATCCGTTCTTGCAGGTGATGTCGCGCTCGGTCACTTTCTTTCCGTTGACCCATGCCTCGCTGACCGACGTGGCTTCGCCGTTGGTCAGCACGGCAAGGTCCTCGGCCGTTATCTTGTTGTGGCGCATGTAAGCCGGCAGGAAGTGTATCATCGGCGCGGCCGTAGCGTCTTTCATCAGGTGTATGCCGCCGGGTTTGTTGCGGTGTGCGTCCCAGTATTGTGTCTGCGGCATCTGGGCCGGCAGTACCTGCGGCACCGAGTCGAGTATGCTCGTGGCCGTGGTGCGGCGCATGCACATGCCCTCTTCGGGTGGGTTGCCGCTCACGTTGCTCATCAGTTCTATCAGGTAGGCATTGTTCACCATCGAGTTGTTGAGCAGCAGGCTTTTCTGTGCCATGCTCAGGTCGGCATACCTATGTACGCCCCAACTGTTGTTCTGGAACCAGCGGTCGAAAGCCGCGTCGTCGGCAGCGAAGAGCGTCTTCGACCCTGTCTGCGACAGCACGTCGTGCTGTCCCAGGTCGTCAATCAGCCTCAGCATGGTGGTGTAGTTGCCGGTTTCCTCAAGCCGCTCATAGATGGAGTTGCCGAGCCACGAAGGTTGTCCCTCCAGTATCTCGTCCTTGCACGACTGCGTCATGCCGGCACCACCAACGAGCAGCGAGCACAGGGCATAGCGCCACAGGCAGTGCTGTCGGGAGTTTGTTGTTTTTTTCATTTAGATTTTAATGTTATTGATAAAATTCAGTTGTCTATACATTAATATATATATACGCGCGCGCCTGCGCGCGGGGAGTTTCGACTTAAGGTGAGCGTCTGCTCGAGAGATGAAAGATGAAAGATTAAAGATTAAAGATGAAAAATTAAAGATGAAAGATGAAAGGTGAGAGGTGAGAGGTGAGAGTTGAGAGGTGAAAGCTCAAGAGTTGCGAACTGAACGTTGCGAACTGAGAGCTGTTGCCTATATGAGGTTTTGTAATTTAATTATAGGTTATTAAACATTAATTCTATCACCTTAATGCTTAATGTTTAATATTTAATGTTTAATGCTTAATGTTTAATGCTTAATGTTTAATGCTTAATGTTTAATGCTTAATGTTTAATGCTTAATGTTTAATGCTTAATGTTTAATGCTTAATGTTTAATGTTTAATGTCTAATGTTTAATGTAAATAAAGGCCACAGGGCCGGTTCCTTTCGGCCCGTGTCCCTGTGGCAGTGAGAGAGTTTATCGGATAGTGACCTTGATGACGCGCACGCTGCCGTCGCTCATCGTCTGGCGTACGATGTTGACACCCTTTGTCAGTCCGCTGGTGCGCACGCCCTTCAGGTTGTAGTACTGGCTGCTGACGACCATGTCGGCTGCCATGCCGTTGATGCCCGAGGCGTCGCCGCTGAGTTCCTTGGCGCTGTTGGCACCGAAGAAGGTGAGCTGCCAGTTGTCCCAGATACACCAGTTGTTGGTTATGTTGGTGTCCTTCTTCAGACCGATGCGCAGCTTGCCGTCGTCGCCCACCTTGACGGTGATGGTGTTGTCGGTGTAGCGGTCCTCCTGGAAGGCATACTCTGCCGTCTCCATGTTGTTGGGCACCTCATAGCCCTCGGTCTCCTCGGTGGCTGTCACGACGGCCAGATAGCCGGCGGTGAGAGCGTCGAGCACGTATGGCCTTGCCCCGCTGGCCAGGCGCTTCATGGGTGCGCTGTACTGGCCCTCGCTGGTCTCGGCATAGACGAAGCAGAAGTTGAGCGAGTCGGGATTGGCCGTCCATGCCTGGTAGTCGGCCACGCCATCGCCGGCGCGGAAGAAGCCGTCAACGCTCAGCTCGTATGTACCGGCAGGCAGGTTGACGATGTCCTGATAGTAGTTGAAGTTCTTGTTGAACATCTCGGCGTTGGTGAACGACTGGAAGGCAGGTGCGTCGCCGCTCCAGCCTGTGTTGTCGTTGTTGTCATACGAGGCATTGACAATCATGCTGGTAAAGTCGACGGGGTTCTCGTCGCTGGCCTCGTCGCCCCCCTGCGGCATTCTCAGCTTGGCGATGGCCTGCTTAATCTGCTCTATCACGGCGGGCACCTGGTCGTCGGTGTATGTACCGGTCATGTAGTTTTCTATCACGTCAGAGTAGAGCGTGCCAGCATCACCGAGAGCCTCTTGGCTGGCTGTAGCCTCATACTCGGTCAGAGCGTTCTCCAGGTCGGTCAGCGCGGTGTTCAGCGTGGCATAGACCTCGATAGAAGCCTGCATAGTCGAACGGGCGGCCACCATGTTCATCAGGGCCTCGTAGTAGGCCTCCTTGTTCTCGACGCTGGCCGGCGTGGTCTCGGCCACCTGTATGGCATCGACCAGTGCCTGCTTCGCGGCGGCATTGCAATAGACGTTCTCGGCCTCAACCTCGGCCTTGACCTGCGGCAGCAGGAAGTCCATCACGGCCTTCACGGCGTTGGGGTTGGTTCCGCGGAAGGTCAGCTTGAAGTTGTCCCAGATGGCCCACGAGTCGCCGCCCTGGCTTGAGTTGCCCTTCACGCCGATGCGCATGGCGTCGCCCTTCTTGGCCACGAGGCCGTAGGCCGAGCTCTTGTACATGCCGGCGTTGAAGGCCACGGCCGAGCTGTTCATGGCGTCGGGGAAGAAGGGGCCAGCGCCGCTGTTAGCTCCGTAGTAGGTGGTGCCGGTGTAGAAGCCCTCGTCCTCGATGGGCTCGTCGAACACGTTCTTCAGCGGGCTCTTCATGTCGTTCATATAGACATAGACGGGAGCGCTCTCAGGCTGCACGAAGCTCTGCTCCTGAGCCTGGTAAGCGTCGTAGGCATTATTGCCGCGCAGATAGCGGTAGAAGCCCTGCACCTCAATCTCGTAGATGCCCACGGGGGCGTTGTTCACCACCTGATAGACATCGAAGTTGGAGTTGTTCCAGCCCTCGTAGCAGTTGCTGCCCCATGCCACGTTGCCACCGCTGGCGGCCTCGCGTGTCCAGCCGTTGGCGTTGCCGGTGAAGTTGGGGTTGACCAGCAGCTTGGTGGCGTCGCCGTCTTCCTGCAGTCCGCTCTTGGCCTCTTCGATCATGGCCTTCACCTTGGCTATCTCGTCGGTCAGCTGCTGGTTGTCCAGCTCGATGGCTGCCACGATGTCCAGATAGTCGAAGTCGCAGTAGTCGGCCAGGATGTCAACAGCCTCACCGGCAAACATGCCGCCTGTGGCCACGTCGATGGCATCGACCATCAGCGTCTGATACTCCTTCCAGAGGTTGATGTTGGTCTTCAGCGAGTCCTCGGCAACGGCCACAGCAGCCTTGGCTGCCTTGACGGTCTCATAGCTGTCGGCCGAGTCGAACTGTGTCAGCGCCTGGTTGTAGGCGTCGATGTAGCTCTCGGTGATGAGCGTGCCCTCCAGACTGCTGTAGTCGAAGGCGCCATCCTTGAGCTCCTTGGCCCACATCTGGTAAGCCTCGGTGGCGTTGCCGTAGTAGGTCAGGCGGAAGTTGTCGAACACGGTCCAGTCGTTTGTCACCAGCACGTCCTTCTTGATGCCCAGGCGCAGCGTGCCGGCGCTGGCAGCCATCAGCAGGCGCACCTTATAGTAGCCAGCCTCGAAATAGAGACGTCCGGCCGACGGGTCGTTAGGTATGTAGTATGTCACACCGTCGATCTCGCCCGATGTCTCGGAAGCCGTTGTGCCGAAGTAGGTGCTGCCGGCCTTGGGCTCCTGGTTCATGGCCTCCCAGGGGTTGGCCACAGCCTGCGTGAGGGTGTCAGTGCCGTTGACGGCATAGATGTAGGCATTGTAGTTGGTGTGGTTCAGATAGTCGTCCAGCTGGCCGCGGCAGAAGGCCGTCACCTCGAAGGCATAGACACCGGCGGGCATGTCGGCCAGCTCCTGATAGGTGTCGAAGTTCTTGTTGTAGTGCTCGGCCACGTTTGCGGGTCCGTGCGAGCCAGAGCCGGTCATGTTGGGCGCGTCGCCCTTCCAGCCGGTGTAGCTGGCGTCGTCGAAGTTAGGATTGGCGATGCTGGTGGTCATGTCAGAGGGCTTGTCCACGGTGGCGCTCTGCGAGTTGAAGTCCTTGATGGCCTGCTTCACGGCTTCGGTGGCAGCCTCGAGCTGCTCCACGGTGGCGTTGGCATCGTTGTAGATGGCATCCCACTCGTCGGTGTTCAGCCCCAGGCCTTTAGCCTCCTCGATGGCCACGCGCAGCAGCTCGGCCGTGGTATAGACCTTCAGCTGGGCAGCATAGACATCGTAGTCGGCCACGGTCACGAAGGCCCAGTCGATGTAGTGGTTGGCATCCTCGGCCAGGAAGGGCAGCAGCACGGTGCTTCCGATGGATGTGGCGTCAAGGCCCACATACTTCTCGAAGTAGATAGAGTTGCCTTCGCCATCCACTGCGGCCCAGTTCAGCGTGGGGTTGGCATCGGCAGCGTGCAGGCGGAAGGTGGTGCCGTTTTCGACAACCTCCCACAGGTAGTTGGCCTGCGAGCCGCGGTCAACAAACATGGCATTCTCCGAGTCGAAGAACACCTGCTTCCAGCCCTTCTTCACCTCAGACGAGTCGTTGAACACGAGGGTCTTGCCGTCCCATTCCATGATGCCGGCCAGCTCGTCGGTATAGCCGGTGAACTTCACCTTCAGGCCGGTGTCGCCCACGCTGGCTTGTGTCTGCCAGGCGTTGCCCTCGGTGAAGAACTTCTTGGCATTTGTGTTCCACAGATAGAACACCTCGTCCATCTGGAACCCCTGGGTGCCAGATGGTTCGGGAGCGACGCGCTGTACGATGTCAGCCTGCGCTCCCGCTGCTGTCATTATCATGGCAGCAGCAGCTAAGAGTCTCGAAAATCTCATAAGCGTTAGTTAGTAATAAATAATTAATGTGTAGTTTGGTATTGTAGTGTAGGTCTTACATCTGTTTCTTAAACATACCTCAATTGTTTTCTGACAAACACGGCTGCAAAGTTAAGACAATTTTATATAACGGCAAAACTTTTTCACAGAAATATTCCTAACCGTAACTATTCAGCCCCCCATGATTTTGGAAGGAAATTTTCGAGTTTCTGAGTTTCTGAGTTTTTGGGTTTTTGAGTTTTTGAGTTGTTGAGTTCCTGAGTTTCTGAGTTCCTGAGTTTCTGAGTTGTTGAGTTCCTGAGTTTCTGAGTTTTTGAGTTTTTGAGTATTTGAGTTTTTGAGTTTTTGAGTTTCTGAGTTGTTGAGTTCCTGAGTTTCTGAGTTTTTGAGTTTCTGAGTTTTTGAGTTTTTGAGTTTCTGAGTTTCTGAGTTTCTGAGTTTTTGAGTTTCTGAGTTTTTGAGTTTCTGAGTTGTTGAGTTCCTGAGTTTCTGAGTTTTTGAGTTTTTGAGTTTCTGAGTTGTTGAGTTCCTGAGTTCCTGAGTTCCTGAGTATCTGAGTTTCTGAGTTTTTGAGTATTTGAGTTTCTGAGATTTTGAGTTTCTGAGTTTCTGAGTTTTTGAGTTTCTGAGTTTCTGCTTAATTCGCAGCGCTTGTGTTCATTTGTGTAATTCGTGAAATTCGTCTTAATTCGTTGTTCTTAAAAGGTCTTAGAGGGTAGGAAACTTGAGTTATATTTCTCACAATTTGTGAATTATATTTCTCACAATTTGTGAATTATATTTCTCACAATTTGTGGTTTTATATTTCTCACAATTTGTGAATTATATTTTTGAACTTTAATCTTTAATCTTTAATGTTTAATCTTTAATGTTTAATGTTTAATGTTTAATCTTTAATGTTTAATCTTTAATGTTTAACGCTTCTTTCCGCTGTGCTGAACATTTCCTGCATCTGTTCGTCGAAGTCTATCCCCATGTCCTGAGCATACCTGCGAGCGATGTCTATCGGTTCTTCTGTCTGAAACTCCTCGACGCTGAGCGTCTTAGCCTCGGCTCGGTCCAGGGCCCTTCGCCTGGCATTGATACAGCAGAAGCGACACTGCTTGCCATCGGCTATGCGGGCCGCCTCTGCCTGCGCCTCCAGGGGCAGGAAGTCGTCCACGGCGACGTTCAGCCGTATGTAGGCAGGGATGTCGCCAGGGAAGTTTTCGAGCAACTGCCGGGCCTCGGTCCAGGTGGCGAAGCCGTCGGTGGGCAGCGTCACCAGCGGTCGCGGGTTGTCCACGGGGCGTCGCTCCACACGCGGTCTGTCGCCATGACGGTCTATCTCGACCAGGCTGACCGAGTGGGTGAAGGTCTCGTCGAAGCTGACGGGCAGCGGCGTGCCGCTGTAGCGCTCTTTGTGCCGGCCCGTATGGACAAACTGCTCGCGGTGAATGTGTCCCAGGGCCAGATAGTCGTAGCCATCGCCCAGCTGCTCGAGGCCGATGGCCTCGATGCCGCCCACGACGCTGTCTGTGGCGTGGTCGTGTCCCGTGATGTCGCTGCCGCGAAGCGTCGTGTGAGCGCTCATCACCACGGGCAGCCCGCCGCTGTTACGCTCGGCCACGATGTCGGCCATGCGCCGGAAGAAGCCCTCCGGCAGGTTACGCTCGGCAAAGAAGGGCACGGCCACACACCAGCCCTTGCCCGCCACGTCGATGACGTGCGTCTCGGGTCTGTCGCGGTCTATCTGCCCTATGGCATAGACGTTCAGCTCGCGCCACGGGGCGCGGAACACCTCGTGGCGCGAGGCGCTGTCGTGGTTGCCGGCCGTGACGACGATGACCGTCTGCGGACTGCTGCGATGTATGGCTAACAGCGTGTCGGACAGCATGGTCTGCACCGCTGCCGAGGGCTGCGGTGTGTGATAGACATCGCCGCAGAGCAGGAACAAGTCGGGCCGCTCTGCCGTAACAATCTCGACCATCTGCCGCAACATGGCAGCCTGTTCCTCATGTCGGTCGTAGCCATAGAGCGTGTGCCCAAGGTGCCAGTCGCTGGTGTGCAGTATCTTCATCATTGTTTATTATTTTTACTTTCTATGCTTAACTAAGGTTTATCGGCATTGCCGCAGGGCAGCCGCATATGTAGCGTCTGCCTGGAGCAGCTGGCGCGACATGGTCAGCGCCCGTCCGTTGCGCTTGCAAAAATAGGAAAAAAAACGAACATGAAGACTGTCAGGGCAAAATATAATAACAGGTATAGGCGTTTAGACCGCACTCACGCCCTGAAAGGGCAAAAACGTATAGCCCAAGTGGGGCGCCCTGGGTATGATGAGCGATTAACTACGCCCAAATCCTTCGCCTCACAACGTGGAAATGTTAAAATATATAGAAAAACCGACAAGAATTCCCTTTACAGGGAATTTATTAGTACCTTTGCCACCATATTACACAAGACAATGCAGATAGTCTTTGAAGACAAGGATTTGGAAGAACTCATCACAACGGGGCGTAACAGCAAGTATAAGAAATACACCCGCAATGCTAAGTTTATGCGTGCACTCGCTACTGCATACAACTATCTGCGGCTATCAGAACGCGCCAGCGACCTCCGTTCCATCTCTTTCCTCCACTACGAGCAACTTTCAGGGACCAATGGCATAAGTTCCATTCGAGTTGTCAACGGAATGGTGGAGCGAATCATTTTCCGCGAATTTGAAGGTGGAATCAGAATTACAGTTTTAGATTTAGATGATACTCATTATGGCAACAAGAAATGATAATCCAGCCCCCTTTTTGGCGGTTCATCCGGGAATGATGATAAAGCCCGAACTCGAAGAGCGAGGCATCAGCCAGAAAGCCTTTGCCCGGATGTTAGGCACGCAACCCTCCCACCTAAGCGAGCTTCTCAACGGCAAGCGTGCCCTAACGACCGATTTAGCAATAAAAATAGAATCAGCCATAGGTCTGCCCGCCAAGATTCTCCTTTCCGCGCAGGCCCAATACGAACTGGAAGCAGCCGGCGGCGAATCCATAATGGCTGGCGGTCGGCACGAGACGGTCTCAGTTACCATACCCGCTCAAGACCACAACCTGCTGCAAGAGATTGTCAAGCGTTTCGGATGGGCGTGCGCGTTCTGAACCGAGCGAGCAGCGAGAGCTGAGTCAAACCTGTTTGCACCAAAATATCTATATATGTGCACACTTTAAAATATGACAAGATTCCCTTCTTTGTCATTCTCGTTCGCCAGCTAGCAACTAATTTGATATTGCTCGCAAATACAACCTTCTTGAAGCAAATTAGTCATAGTTCTCAGGAACTGAGTATGACTAATATAAAGGGCAGCTTCAATGGCTCTGATATTATGAGAGATTATGAAAGCAAGTCAAATAGTCCAGATAACTTTGATTACTTATTTGCTCTGCATCAAGGATTAGATTGGGAGGATAATCTGTCAAGACTTGTTGATGCATCGTCAAATATCAAGCCGGTCAATCAAAAGTTTATCCCTTCTGATGCAGAATCAAAGAACATATATATAAGTTCTTGAAGCAGATGGCAGATTCAAAAAGTGTCTTCTTGTTTTTCTTTATAGGTGTTGATGAAAAATCATTTTTCAAAACATTATTATGTTCTGTGTACCATGAAAAGTTGATAGATAATACAATCCTTCAGTTCCATTGGGCTGGCAGAAACACAAGAGGCGCTGCTCAGTTTAATGGTATAGCTATCGATGAAATGCTGAAGGAAGCTAACTTTACCAACAACATTTGCATAGATAAGGCGAAAGCCTTCTTGAAACAGTTATTGGATAGATGAATTCATCTTATCAAGATTGATAATCAGATTCTTAACCCACTGACTTATAACTGGAAGCAGGAAGTCAGTGGGGACTTTGTTCCCAAATTGTTTTCGTGCTTTTGCCATTTCAGGGCGTGAGTGCAGTCTAAACGCCTATACCTACCGAGTAAATTGCCCCGAATGGAGCGATTCAGTTCCTCATGTAAGAGCTCGGTATTGTTGTTTGTTGCGGCATCAACGATGCCATTGACGTCACCACCTTCCACATACGCATTGACTACCATCTTTTGCCCCCAAGCTCGCCGTTCAATCATAGCTGACGAGAGCATGGCGGATTGTATGTAAGGCTACATACGCAGTGTAATGCCACGTTGAGCGTAGTGGCGGACGACGTTGGCAATCTGCTCGTCGTTCTTGTGTTGGAGCACGTTGACCTGATGGAGCGACACGCGCCGGCGGTTCTCTATCTCCATGATAATGCCCGAGGGCAGCTTGACGATGGGCGTTCGGGCCAGACGGGCCATAGCGTTCAGCCAGATGTCGTCGGCAGTGGGCGCGAGACGCATAAAGAGGCGGCTGTCTGTCACGTCGGGGTGCATCGTCCGCGGCACTATGAGCGTGCCGCCGCCCGAGCCGAAGAAGATATTGCCTGCGGTGTGCGGGCCGCGGCAGAAGGGCCACTCGGTATATGGCAGCAGGGTGCCATCGGCTCCATATCGTGGCACACAGCCGTAGCGACATATCACGGCTTCGGGGTGGCGGGCGTGGGCCGCAAGGAGCTGCTCGACGGTGGTGGTGGGATAGTAGATGTCGTCGTCCACCAGTATAATATTATGGTCGGGAAATTCGCGGAAAGCATAACAGTATTTCTTATGCGAGCGCAGGTCGCCCGGCACTATCCTCAGCTCGAACATGTCGTCTGTCCTGTCTCTCAGGCTGCGCGGCACAGAGTCGGCATGTGGAAACTGCTCTTCCGACAGCCAGAGTATAATCTTGCCGGGCTGCACGGTCTGACGCTTCATGTTCTCTACGACTTGCCACACACTGTCTATCCTGGCGGGAAAGGATGTCAGCGAGACTACCACGCGCGGGTCTCTCGTCGCGCAGCGTGTGTCGGCAGGGGGCTTGTCAAGCAACGTGGGCAGGTGTTTGTTGGCAATGTGGCGCACGAGGTATCTCAGCTGCGAGAGCAGCTTGTCGGCGCGGCGGTTGGGCGAGTAGAGTTTCTGGAAGGTCTTGATGTAAAGGTCTATTGCGTTCATACGGTTGGCTTTCGTGAAGGTTATTTGTCATGTCTGACACAGACTGGGTGCAAAGTTAAACACGACCGCCGTTATATCCAAACGACGGTCGTGTTTTTTCAACATTTCGCTATATGATTATCCGCAATTATCCGATAGCGCCCCGAAGGGGCAATGAGCAATTAGCCCAGGGCCGCTCGACCTCTGGTCGCTTGCAAGGCAAGAACGCCCTGGGTAATAGACGGCGTAGCCCTCGCCCTGTAAGGGCAAAAGCATTATTTGAGAGCAATGCTTTTGCCCTTACAGGGCGATTTTTATCTCCATCTTCAACCCAGGGCGATGCCCTGGGCTAAGAGCTTTCTGGCCTTTCAGGCCGTCAATCGGATACATGCGGATAATCAAATTTCGCTATGTCTTGCAGCTCCACTGCCTGATGTTTGTCAACAGGTTAAACACTTTCAGCGGGAGTCCACTTGCAGCGCACCGGCGACACGATGGCACCCAACATTTTACATTAAACATTAAACATTAAACATTTAACATTAAACATTTAACATTAAACATTAAACATTGAACATTAAACATTGAATGATTTGTGATT
>JAILBT010000054.1 GCA_024680755.1 Prevotella sp.
ACACATTATTTTCGACGCAGCCGCTGCCGGGCTTACCGTTGTGCTATGGCAGCCGCACGTTGCAGCAGCCGTGGGCCCCGTGCAGAACAGAAAACTGCGCTGACACTCTCACGAGCGCCAGCGCAGCACGCCTATGTTTAACTAAAAATCCTTTTCAAAAAGTTTAAGGGAGCCTCACGGCTGCCTCTGCTATCCTGTGCAGTTGAAAACTTTCATTTTACCAATAACTAAAAACCTAAAACTATAAATATTACTACTAACCTAAAACAATCTTTTCCTGTGCGGAGCCTTGCGGCCCCTGGCAGCTACTTTCGCCGCCTGTCGTCCGGAGGTTCAGGCGGGCCTCGCGTGGCCCTTGTTTCCTTTTGACGCTGCAAAGGTACGCCGAAATCTTGTCATGCACAAGTGTTTTGATGTTCTTTCGGCATAATTATGCTTTAATATTGACGCATGTCAAACTGTTGTGTGCGGAAACAGCCATATTTATGCCGTCACTTCCCATGTGTCGTTCGTTAGCAGCAGTTCGGCGAAGTTGTGGTATTTCTTCTGTGCCGACACCTCTTCTATCTGCCGCCATACGGCCTGGTCGTAGGTGGGTGCCTCTACGTCGCGTATGACGCCCAGTGCTATCGGGAAGCCTTCGTCGGGTGTCATCATGGCCAGCTTCAGCTGCAGGGTGTTGTCCTCGGCGTGTGCGTCGTGCACGAGCACGTCGTCGAGCGTGTATCCGTCGCGGCCTATCTCCACCACCTTCAGGCCGAAGCCCTGCTGCACCAGTCCGTACTGCTGGTTCTCGCCGAAGACGAGCTTCTCGCCGTGACGCACATAGATGGCGTTCTTGCGGCGGCCCTCGCTGTTATAGACGGCGTCGTGGCAGTGGTCGTTGAAGATGACGCAGTTTTGCAGCACCTCCGTGACCGAGGCCCCCTTGTGCCGGTAGGCGGCCTGCAGCACCTCTGTGGTGCCCTTCTGGTCGGTGGCCACGCAGCGTGCGAAGAAGTGTCCGCGCGCTCCGAAGCATAGCTCTGCCGGGCGGAAGGGGTCTTCGACGGTTCCGTATGGGCTCGACTTCGACACGAAGCCCCGTGGCGACGTGGGTGAGTACTGGCCTTTGGTCAGTCCGTAGATACGGTTGTTCAGCAGTATCATGTTCAGGTCGATGTTGCGGCGGTTGGCGTGTATGAAATGGTTGCCGCCGATGGCCAGTCCGTCGCCGTCGCCGCTGACCTGCCATACGGTCAGCGCGGGGTTGGCCACCTTGGCGCCGGTGGCTATGGCGGCGGCGCGGCCGTGTATGGTGTTCATGCCGTAGGTGGCCATGTAGTGGGGCAGACGGCTCGAACAACCAATACCCGAGATGACGGCGATGTCCTTCGGCGCCACACCTATCTCGGCCAGCGCCTTGTGCAACGAGGCCAGGAAGAAGTGGTCGCCGCAGCCAGGACACCAGCGGGGCTGACCCTTCTTAAAATCAGAGGCCCCCCACCGAGTGGCCCCCCCCTCTGCCCCCGAGGGGGCTACATTAGTTTTGTTGTTATCTGTCATAGTGGTTGATATTTTGTTGTTTCAAATAGTGCCGACTCTATTGTTTCGAGAACGGCGTTGACATTGGTGAATAGTTCCTCGTTAGTAAACCGCAGTACACGAAATCCCATTCTGTTGAGTTCGGCTGTCCTTTGTGCATCTGACGTTTTCTGATCAGGCAACTGGTGGTAGCCACCATCCAGTTCTATGACCAGGTGTGACTCCAGACATACGAAATCTGCTATGTATGCTCCGATGATATGTTGGCGCTTGAAGGGCTTTCCTAACCCGCTTGCCCGCAGGTATTCCCAAAGAACATCTTCTGCCTCTGTTGGGTGGTTACGGTTGTACGCTGCATATTCGTGGAGCAGATGGTATAGCGTCGGGTCTGCTGTCTGATACGGGTATTCCATCAGCTCTAAGCCATTGTGTCCCCCTCGGGGGACGAAAGGGGGGCCAAAGCTTTGACCAGTTCGTTGACCACGAAGGGCTGTCCCTTGACCTGGTTGAACTGTCGTGGCACGAAGCCGTCCACCTTCATTCTGAGGTATGCAGCCAGCTGTCCCATGTTCTGTTCGGCCACGACCACCTTCGGGTATCTGGTGAGCACCTCAGCCGTGTTCTTTGGCAGCGGGTTGAGGTATTTGAAGTGCGTCTGTGCCACCTTGTGTCCGCGTGCGCGCAGTTCCTGCATGGCTGCGTGCAGGTGTCCGTAGGTAGAGCCGAAGCCCACTATGAGCAGTTCGGCCTGCTCGGTGTCGCCCTCGACGACCAGGTCTGGCACGGCGATGTTTTCTATCTTCTGTCGGCGCAGGCGTGTCATTTTGTCGTGGTTCTCGGGGTTGGTCGAGATGGCGCCCGTGTCAGAGTCTTTCTCCAGTCCGCCCAGTATGTGTTCGAAGCCCTCGCGTCCGGGCACGGCCCAGTAGCGTGTGCCGTTCTCGCTGCGCATGTATGGTGTCCATCGTCCGCGCAGCTCCTCGGGCACGTATGGCGGGCATATCTTGTCCAGGCGGTCTATGTCGGGCAGCCTGAAGGCTCCCGAGCCGTTGGCCACGAAAGCGTCGGTGAGCAGCACCACGGGTGTCATGTGCTCCAGTGCGATGCGGCAGGCCTGGTATGCTGCGTCGAAGCAGTCGGTGGGGCTTGTGGCGGCAATGACGGGCATGGGGCTCTCGCCGTTGCGGCCGAAGAGTGCCTGCAGCAGGTCGGTCTGTTCGCTCTTGGTGGGCAGTCCGGTGGCGGGTCCGCCGCGTTGCACGTCGATGACGACCAGCGGCAGCTCCATGATGACGGCCAGGTTCATTGTCTCGCTCTTCAGGCAGATGCCGGGTCCCGATGTGCTGGTCACGCCCAGTGCTCCGGCGAAGGCGGCCCCCAGGGCCGAGGCTGCGCCCGAGATCTCGTCCTCACACTGCACGGTGATGACGCCCAGCGACTTATGCTTCGACAGCTCGTGCAGTATGTCTGTGGCCGGCGTGATGGGGTAGGAGCCGAGGTAGAGCTTCAGCCCTGCCCGTTCGGCGGCGGCGATGAGTCCGTAGGCCGTGGCCTTGTTGCCTGTTATGTCCATGTATCGGCCGGGCTCCTTGTGTCGCGACTCTATGCGATAGACGCCTGCGGCCGCCGAGTGGGTGTTGTGGCCGTAGTCCCAGCCGGCCTGCACCACCTTGATGTTCATCTCGGCCACGGCCGGTTTCTTGGCAAACTTCTCGCGCAGGAAGTTGAACACCAGCTGCAGGTCGCGGTCGAAGAGCCAGCAGACCAGTCCCAGGGCGAACATGTTGCGGCATTTCATCATGGTCTTCATGTCCGCGCCGCTGTCGGCCAGGGCCGCCTTCACCATCGTGGTCAGCGGACACTGTATCACGCGGTCTGGGTCTATCTGCATCTCGCCCAGATAGTCTGGTGTCTTAAACTGTGCTTTCTCCAGGTCTTTCGGGCCGAAGGCGTCGGTGTCGATGACGATGGTGGCACCCGGCTTGGCGTAGCGGTACTGCGTCTTCAGTGCTGCCGCGTTCATGGCCACCAGCACGTCACACTGGTCGCCGGGGGTATAGACGCGCCCGGCGCCTATGTGCACCTGGAAGCCCGACACGCCCGTGAGCGACCCTTGCGGGGCCCGTATGTCTGCCGGGTAGTCGGGGAAGGTCGAGATGCCGTTGCCCACTGTGGCCGAGATGGTAGAGAAGATGTTGCCGGCCAGCTGCATACCGTCGCCGGAGTCGCCCGAGAAGCGCACCACTACGCTTTCGAGTTCTTTCACTTCGATGTTTTCTGACATGATTGCTTACTGAGTGTATATAATATTAATGTGTATTCTGTCTGCTCTTGTGCCGTCTGATGGCAACGTGGGCGCAAAAGTAATTAAAATCGCCGAGAAACATGCATAACAGCCATGCTTTTTTGCAAAAGCATGGCGTTTTGTTGTTCTGTATGGCATATTTATGCAGTTGCTTTGGCTGAGGCCAGCCAGAGCATGGGGTAGAGCGCCACGGCCGAGGCCAGTCCGCCTATCACGTCGATGGCATAGTGGGCATAGATATAGACTGTGCCGAGGCAGAGCAGCAGGAAGAGCGGCATCAGTGCCCAGAAGAGCCTGTGGGCCAGCACGCGTGCCAGCCATGTGGTGCCCTTGGGCTGCGACACCTGCTGCCACGACAGCAGCATGAGTATCGTCGATACGCCCACATGGCTGCTGGGGAAGGCTGCCGTGGGTCGCTCGCCGGCGTCGTGGGCCAGTTGCACCAGGCGGTGGAACAGTCCGCTCTTCACCCCGGGTATGCTCAGGCAGTCCTGGTTGTTCATGAAATAGTGGCCCAGGTCGGGGAAGTGTCCGCGTGCTATCTCGTCCAGTCCGACGGCGGCATAATAGTATTGCGGCCCCACGACGGGCAGGAAGAGATAGACCGTATAGTAGATGAAGAACGAGGCCAGCACGACGAAGGTGGCGCGCTCAAACTGGTGGTACAGCCGGCAGAAGAACCACAGCAGCACGCCACCGATGATGAAGTAGTAGGAGCTGTAGCCCAGCTCCACCAGTTCGCTCACCACGGGGCTGGGCCAGTGTTTCGAGAAGAGCAGCGATGGCTGGCAGCCGAAGAGCTGCTGCTCGTAGGCCACAAAGATGTGGTCCAGGCATGGCAGCGAGCGGTTGAACTCGTACACGTCCGGATACCATGTGCCGAGCATGGCCACCTGGAGCAGCATGCGCGCCAGCATGGTCAGTCGGCAGGGGTAGAGCCTGTACACCGTCCAGAGCCCCACCGTCATGGCCACGGCCTGCACGCGCCACTGTAAGATGGCATCGGGGTTTACCAGCTGCTGCCTCATCAGCAGCGCCACCACGGTGGTCATGGCCACATAGACCATCATGGCCCATTCGTACCAGGTCAGGCCGTGCTTTGGCTTGCGGTCGCGCTCAAAGAGATACTTTATAGTTTTCACAAACTAAAGGTGTTTTTGTTTTGTCTCTGATTTTCTATGGCTTTCTGGGATTTCCTGGGGCTTCCTGGGATTTTATAGGGCTTCCTGGGAAAAAATCCCTGGCTTCCCTTGTCACAGCCAGCCGTTCTCTTTATACCAGCTGACGGCCAGCGGCACTCCGCGTTGCAGCGGATATAGCGGCTTATAGCCCAGCTCGCGCTCGGCGGGCTTTATGTCGCAGCGCCAGTTGCGCTGCCGCAGTATGTGGTATTTGTCGTCGTTCAGCGCCGACATCTTTCCCGTCTTTCTCCCGATGAAACCGCCCATTTTGCATATCGCCCAGAGCAGCCACAGCGGTGCGCGCAGGCGCAGCATCCAGGGGCGGCCCAGGGCGTCGCGCAGCAGGTCGGAGAAGTCGGTGCTGTCATAGACCTGTCCGTCGCTGACGAAATACTTCCGCCCCCACAGCCGTCGGGCGGCTTCGGTGGGCTGTCCGTCGGCGTCGGTGTCGCCGCCTTTCTCCAGGGCCAGGAACACCGCCTGCACCAGGTCCTGCACATAGACGAAGGTGATGTCCTGCTTCTTGTAGCCCACGGCAAAGTCGATGTGCTTCTTTATCGAGTCGGCCATGAGGAAATAGTCCTTTTCGCGCGGGCCATAGACGCCCGTGGGACGCAGGGTGATGTATGGCCGCAGGCCGTGGCCGCCGGTCTGTGCGGCGCTGTCGAGTATGGCTTCCGCCTCAAGCTTCGAGCGGCCGTAGGCGGTGTTAGGCTGTGGTGTGTCCTGCTCGCTTATCTCCTGGTATGGCTGCTGCTCGCGGCAGGCTCCAAAGACGCTCAGCGACGAGATGAACACCAGCATCTGCGGCCAGCCGGCCGTCTGCTGCAGTGCTGACAGCAGACAGCGTGTGCCCTCGGTGTTGGTGCGGTAGAAGTCCTGTTCGTGCAGACACTTGGTGGCACCGGCAGCGTGCACCACATAGTGCCAGTGGCGGCCCTGCATGGCCTGCTGCATCTGGTCGGTGCTGCTTAGGTCCAGCTCAATGAAATGGAGCCTTTTGTCCTGCAGGTACTGTCGGTTGGTCGTTTTGCGCACGGCCACCCATGTCTCCATGCCGCGGCGCAGGGCCTCCTCGGCAATGAAGCTGCCGATGAAGCCGGAGGCACCGGTGATAAGTATGCTCTTGGGCATTGTTGGTTGAGGGGTTGATTTTTTTTGTGGTGGGGGGGATAGTTTCTATAGTCTCTATAGTTTCTACAGTTTCTATAGTTTCTATAGTCTGTCAGTCGAACAGCGACGGCTGGCGCTCGTTGCTCATGTAGATGTTGCGGCCCAGGTGGCGGTAGGCCAGCTCTGTGGCCATGCGGCCGCGCGGTGTGCGCTTGAGGAAGCCCTCCATGATGAGGAAGGGCTCATAGACCTCCTCGACCGTTCCGGCATCTTCGCCGATGGCCGTGGCGATGGTCGAGATACCCACGGGGCCGCCCCTGAACTTGTCGATGATGGTCAGCAGCAGCTTGTTGTCTATCTCGTCCAGGCCATACTGGTCGATGTTGAGCGCGCGTAGCGCCACGTCGGTTATCTGCTTGTCGATGCCGCCCGTGCCGCGCACCTGTGCAAAGTCGCGCACACGGCGCAGCAGGGCGTTGGCAATGCGTGGCGTGCCACGGCTGCGGCCCGCTATCTCCATCGAGGCATCGTTGGTGATGGGCACGCGCATGAGCGAGGCCGAGCGTTCGATGATGCGCGACAGCGTCTCGGCGTCGTAGTATTCCAGGTGCAGGTTGATGCCGAAGCGCGCCCTGAGCGGAGCCGTCAGCAGTCCGCTGCGCGTGGTGGCGCCCACCAGGGTGAAGGGGTTCAGGTCTATCTGTATTGACCGCGCCGAGGGCCCCTTGTCTATCATGATGTCGATGCGATAGTCTTCCATGGCCGAATAGAGATACTCTTCCACCACGGGCGACAGCCTGTGTATCTCGTCGATGAAGAGCACGTCGCGCGGTTCGAGCGATGTCAGTATGCCGGCCAGGTCGCCGGGCTTGTCGAGCACGGGTCCGCTGCTTATCTTGAAGCCTACGCCCAGTTCGTGGGCTATTATCTGCGAGAGTGTGGTCTTGCCCAGTCCGGGCGGGCCGTGCAGCAGCGTGTGGTCCAGCGGTTCGCCGCGGTATTTGGCCGCCTCGACGAACACCTCCAGGTTCTGCACCACCTTAGGCTGGCCGGCAAAGTCGCCGAAAGCCAGCGGTCTGAGGGCGTTCTCAAAGTCCTTGTCCGTCTGTTGCTGCTGCGAGCGTATGTCGAAGTCTTCCATGTTTGCGCGTGAGTGGTTGGTCGCGGGGTGCAAAGGTACGGAAAAAAGCGGAAAGCGCAAAACTTTCAGTCCATTTCTGTACCGTCGCGGGAGTGTTCGGCCTGTGTGCCCTGCGCAGCTGCGTGGCGCTGCCGGTACGAAACAGGCCCCGTCCAGGTACGAAACAGGCCCCGTCAGGGTACGAAACAGGCCCCGTCAGGGTTTTTGGCTACAAGCGAAAGACCTTTCGCCTGTAGCCGAAAAGCCTTTCGCCTGTAGCCGAAAAGTCTTTCGCCTTTAAGCAAAAACCTGAACGCTGAATTTGTGTCGCTTTTTTTTGCATGGTAGCATAAAAGTTGTAACTTTGCAGCCAACTACCGGTACGCAGGTGTCTCACCTGCGGCAGCCGCGGGTGAGACACCCGCGTACCAGTGCAAAGCGATGAAATAACCATTAGT
>JAILBT010000058.1 GCA_024680755.1 Prevotella sp.
TGAGTTTCTGCTTAATTCGCAGCGCATATATTCATTTGTGTAATTCGTGAAATTAGTCTTAATTCGTTGTTCTTAAAAGGTTTTAGGGGGTTGGAAACTTGAGTTATATTTCTCCCAATTTGTGAATTATATTTCTCCCAATTAGTGGATTATATTTCTCCCAATTTGTGAATTATATTTCTCCCAATTTGTGGTTTTATATTTCTCACAATTTGTGAATTATATTTTTGAACTTTCCCACCATTTTCTTTTCAACAACGAATGAAGACGAATTGTACGAATTCCAGCTAATTTCACAAATTTCGCCGCAAGCGGCGATTACCTGCGCGTAGCAAATTCGTGGAATTCGTAAAACGTGTTTTCAGGTGCCCCTTTCCCCACACCCGAGAGACTTTATCCGCCGAGACTGCCGCAGCGCAGCCCCGGCGGAATCCGTTTTGTGGCAGTATGGGTGATGTGTGGCGGAGAACAGGGCAGATGTTCTCCGCGTCTCTCGCGTCCCGGTGTGTATAGGCGTGCTTGGCGCTCTTTGCCGGGGGTCAGTCAGATGTTCGTATTTCGATGATAGCCTTCGGCTGCCGTGGGTCGTTGGTTATCATCAGTATGCGCGGTGCGGTGTGGGCCCCTCGCAGCTCGTCGGCTATGGCCGTTATCTTCATGCGGACGGTTTGTCCGGCGGCTATGGTCTGTCGCGGCAGCGTGACGCGCAGTCCGCGGCTGAACATCTGCAGCGACGAGATGTCGAGCGGTGCCTGCCCCCGGTTGCTGATATCGACATAGCCCTTCAGCTGTTTTTTCTTGCCGAAGCTGCCCATGTCGAGTCTCGTGGCCGAGAGATGCATGGCGGGTGCGGCCGCGCCGTCGGCAGTGGCCTGTGGCGCGGGCAGCAACACCACGGAGACGGTCAGCTCGTTGTCGGGCGACACCTTGTCGCCCAGCTGCTGTGCCAGGTGTATGCTTGTCTGTGTCAGTCCGTAGTCGTGCAGTCGCTCGCTGTTGAGCGTGACGCTGATGTCGGCCTGCTGGTTGGGCCTGATATGCTCGGGTGTGCACACTGCGCTCAGGTACGATGGCAGGTGCATCAGGTTGGGCGTCATGGTCTTGTCGCCGTCGTTCACCACATGCAGCACCACGGTGGGTGTCTCGCCGCGCTGCACGTCGTCGAAGAGCAGTTCCTCGCGGTCGCACCTCAGCGAGCGCATGTCGTAGGGGAAGGTCTGGCTGTAGTCGTACACGTCGGCGCACACCTGTCCGCGCATCACGAGTTGCAGTGGCCCGCTGCCCCCCTTGGTGCGCACCAGGGCTTGCTTCTGATAGTGGCCCAGCTGTCGTGCGTCGTAGGTCAGCGTGACGTCGAAGCTGGCCCCTGGCGCCACCCGTCGCGGGGCTTGGGCCGTGGTGCAGCCGCAGTCGGTCTCCACGCCACTGATAGTGACGGCCGAGCGTGACGTGTTGCGCAGGTGGAACACGGCCTTGACGGGCTGCTTGAAGCCCGTCTTCCCGCAGTAGATGGTGTCGTTCTCGGCCGCTATCTGCTGCGCGGCGGCCGGCAGCGACAGCAGGGCAATCAGAATGAGATATAGCGTTCTTTTCACGTTTGATTTTTGTTATTTGCTTGTTAATCCCTTTCACCTTTCTTCGCTTACGATGGTGATGGGCTTTGCCGTGCCGCGGAACTCTGGTGCGTAGGCGCACTGCACCGAGCACGAGCCGAGCTGGTAGGTTCCCGGCCGGTCGATGTAGTATTCGGTCTCGATGATGTGCCGGCCTTTGGCCATGCGGTCGAAGTAGTAGCAGGCCGAGCAGTCGCGCTGCACCTGATAGGCACCGTCTTTGTAGCCGCTGATCTGCTGCACAGGCTCCATGCAGGCTGCGCGTCGGTCTATGACCTCCACGAAGTCCATGTCGCGCTTGAGCGTTATGGTCAGCCTGACGCGCACCTTTTGTCCCACGGCCATTCGCCCTGTTATCTCCCTCTTGACGCTTATGCCGCTCTTCTGGTCGGTCATCTGGTCCAGTGGCAGCCAGTATTGTGCATAGACGGCTCCCCACGATGTGCCTGCGGTGGTCTTCTCTACCGTCACGCTCTTTTGTTCCAGCTCCTTGGTGGTCAGCGGTCGCTTCTGATAGCCGCTCATGGCGGCGGCCTGTGCTGCGCCGGTGGCGGTTGTGCCCTCGGTGGCCACGGGTGGATAGTTGGCACCGAGCAGCATGGCGTGGATGGCGTTGACAGAGGCTATGGGTGTCTGCCATGCCTGGGTGCGCTTCTCGTGCAGCAGCCACTGTTGCATCTCGCGCAGGGTGACGCTGTCGGCAGGTGTCAGCTTGTGCAGGGCTTCGATGGCAGCCGTCTGTGTGGGTATGCGGTAGTCTTGCCACGAGTAAGAGGCGCGCGGCGTGTCGTAGTAGCGTCCCAGCTCGGGCGAGCTGACGGTGTATTGCCTGAGGCTCTCGGCATACTGCCGGGCCAGGGCCGGCGCGTGGCGCTGCAGCACGATGGCGGTGAGCGCCTTCTCATAGATGGTCTGGTTCTTTGTCTCCTTCTGCAGCAGCCCGACGAGATAGCGGTTGGCCTCGGCCGCCGTGCCGTCGATATAGACGTCGGTGTTGAGCGAGCAGATGTAGAGCCACTCCAGCGCCGTCAGCCCCGGGAAGGTCTGCTTGTGTCCCTTGCGTTCGTCGGCTTTCATGCGGCTGACCATGTCGGTGGTCTGTCGGCCCAGGTATCCGATGGCTTTGCCGAACATGGCGTCGATGCGTGCCGCGTTGTCCTTGGCTGTGCTGTCGGCCGCGTTCATGTCTGCGAGCCTTGCCAGCAGCTTGCACACCTCCACCGTTATCCGGTAGGAGCCGTCCATGCCCTGCCACCAGCTCCATGCTCCGCTGGGCAGCTGCAGCTTCTCCATGCGGTCGAGTGCCTGTGTGACGCGTGTCTGCATGGTGCCCGCGTCGAAGAAGGCCACCAGCTGGCGGCGCTGCTGTGCCTCGTTCTTGGCATCGGCCAGCCAGGGCGTTTCCTGCAGCACCATGTCGCGCAGTTGCTGGTTCTTCTCCAGCTGCGCGTCGAGCGTGGTCTCGCTGCCCTGTTCCTGGCTCCACAGCTGCACGGCGCGCTTCATGCCCGGTGTGCTCATGGCGATGTGCTGTCCCAGCATGTTGGCATAGAGGGCTGTGGCCTGGCTGATGGCGTTGTCGGCCTGTGGTGCCGACACCGTCGGCAGGGCCTGCATGACTATCCATGCCGGCGACGGCGTGTATTCAATCTGCGAGAAGAGCGGCTTGCCGTGCTGTCCGCCTTTCTTGCGGTTCTTGTCGTCGGGCAGCAGACTGGCGATGTCGATGTCGTGGCGGCCCTGCCCGGTCAGCAGGAAGGGCATGGTGGCTGTGACGCGTTCGGCCTGCGGCAGCAGCGGCATGTAGTGTTGTTCGCCGTCGCTCATGTTGCCGGCCTCGACGCTGGTGCGCACTATCAGCAGGCTGTGTCGTTCGGGCAGGGCGTCTATCTGCCAGCTGACGGCCACCGTGGTGTCGGCCGCGACAGCGACGCGGCACCGCTGCTGCATGAGCACGGCCTCTGTCTCGGGGTCGAGCAGCTGCAGCGTGGCAGTGGCGCTGATGTGTCGGGCGGTCATGTTTGTCACGCGGGCCGCTATGGTGGCGCGGTCGCCCTGGCGGAGGAAGCGCGGCACGTTGGGCGTTATCATCAGCTCTTTCTGTGCCACGGCTTCGGCCTCTGTCTGTCCGTAGCAGAGCTCGGCGGTGTGGGCCAGGGCCATGAAGCGCCATGTGGTGAGACTCTCGGGCAGGCGGAAGCTGATGTTGACCTGTCCCGTCAGGCTGTCGGTAGCAAGCTGCGGATAGAAGAAGGCTGTCTCCTGCATGTTCTCGCGCAGCTGCACGTCGGGCACAGTCTCGTCGGTGCGGCCGCTGTCGGCAGTCTCGTCGGCCAGTCTGGCTTCAGCCGTGAACATGCCCTTGGCATTGCTGGCAGCCACGGCGTCCATGCTCTCCTCGACGTCAGCCATGACAGCGTTTGCGCTGGCTTGTTTTGCCATGAGCATATTGCTGCCAATGCGTGCCCCTCTGATTCTGACGGCACCGAAGCGCCCCATATATACGCGGGGCAGCAGGTCGGTGTCGAAGTGACTGAAGTCGAGCTCGTCCCACTGCAGTGCCTTGCCCGTTCGGTAGCCGAAGAAGTGTATCGGCGCTGGGTCGGCAAAGGCCCATGTGGCTGTCGGGATGGGTATCGACTGGTAGGGCGTGAACTGCCATCGGTGTCTGAGCAGCTGGTCCAGGCTCTTGTCGTAGAGCGTGGCCATGAGCTGTGCGCTGGCGTGGCAGGTGGTGTCGGCCGGTGTCACGGCCAGGGTCCACGTCTCTTGCTGGCCGGGGGTGAGCCTGTCGCGGAAGGTGCTCCACGCAAGCTTCAGCCTCCTGTCTGGCACGGGGCGTTTCAGCTGTGCCTCGTGGTGATACACGCGGCCGTTTTTCACCCAGGCGTATGTCAGCAGCAGTCCGCTGCCATACTCCTCCTTGTAGGTGAACTGACGGTTTATCAGCTCGTTGGTCAGGTCGGCGCGTCCGCTTTCTATCAGTCTGTCGCCGCTGATGATGTTGTACAGTATGTGTACGCAACTGTCTGAGCTGCCCACCTGCACTGTCAGCGGCTGCCTGTTGTCGGTCCACTGTTCGGCCTGCTGGAAAAACCAGTCGTGGGTGGTGGCTGCGGGCCGCTTGTCGGCCAGGGCGAACACCACGAACTCCTGCTGCAGCGTGTCCTGCTCGCAGTAGGCCGTCAGCGTGTGCACGCCAGAGGCCAACAGCCGGCCCTGGCCAATGTCAACCGGCTGCTGCGTCTGGCAGGTGCTTGTCGGTCCGCCGTCGAGCTGCCATCTGACGCTGGTCTGCACCTCCTGTCCGGCGGCGTTTCGCAGGTGGAAGGTCACGGGCTTCATCTGGTCGGCCAGCACCTGACTCTCCATGTCGCAGCCGAAGGCCGTGGGTCGTGTGCCGAGTGGCACGGTCAGCTCGGCGCTGTGTGTCTCGCCGGCGGCATCGGTCACCTGCACCCGCGCCACGAAGTTGTAGAACATGGCGCGCCGCGTGGGTCGTCCGTCGGCATCCAGGGCCTCGTCTGGCAGCTCGAGCGGCATCTCTATGCTGAACGCTCCGTCGGCATCGGTCACGGTCTCGTCGGCGTTGACCTCCTCGTCCACGCTGTTCATGCGCCACCACCACCACAGGGCCGGTCGGCGCACCACCGTATATCTTACCTTGGCGCTGCCCACGGGCACGCCGCTGTAGCTCATGGCCTTGCCGCTCAACGCCAGAGTGTCGCCGGCCGCGTAGCGTCTGTTCACCTCGGGCAGGCTTACCTCAAAGGTGGGGCGCTTATACTCTTCCACCCTGAAGCTGACGCTGCCCCCGGCGGTCTGTATGGTGAACTGTCCAGGCAGGGTCTGCTTAGGCAGGGTGAATGTGGCGGCAGCTGTTCCGAAGCTGTCGGTGGTCACCTCTTGTGTGGCGGTCTCCTGCCAGTTGGCATCGCGCAGGGTGAGCGTCAGTTGCCGGCCGCGCAGTGCCTCGTTGTTCACGCCGTCGGTGTTGCGATAGCAGATGGCTGCCACCTGCACCAGCTGGCCGGGACGGTAGATGGCGCGGTCGGTGAAGAGCTGAGTGTGCTCGGTGCCAAGGCGCTGACCGGGGTTGTAGAAGCTGCCGAAGGCACCCTGTGGCTGCATGGCACGGTCGGCCGCGGTGTGGGCCCATGCCTCGACATACTGTCGCTGTGCAGCCTTGTAGCTGGCCTCGCCGTTCTTGTCGGTGGTGAGCGTGGTCAGCAGTGTGCGCCGTCCGCGTGGCAGCATCAGGTCCAGCTTGGCACCCTGTACGGGCTGACCCGTGGTGGCGCTGACCACGGCGAAGCGCAGGCTGCCGTCGGGCATGGCGTGGCGCAGCGTGGTCAGGTCTGACACGAAGAGCAGCCTGCGCACGGGGCTCTCCGTGGCCGGCATCGATGTCATCTCCACCATATAGACACCCACGGGCAGCGGCTCCAGGTGCACCGTGTCGCTGAAGAGCTGCCACGGCTGCCGGCCGGCATAGTGGCGCCTGACGGTGGCATACTCTATCGGCGTGAGCTGTGCTTTCATCTTCCGGTAGTCGGCGGGCAGGTCGGGGTTCAGCTGTGTCGAGCCGTCGAGCCCGGTGCTATAGACGCGTATCGTCACGTCGCTCAGGCCGCGCATGTTCTCCAGGCAGATGGCTACGGCCCGGCCGGGTAGCAGCACGTCGTCCATCGTGCGGGCCTGTAGCTGCAGTGCTGTCAGCTCCTGGTATGCCTGCCTGAGTATGTTCATTCGCTTCCACGCCCCCCAGCGGTTGAGCGACTTGTTGATGTGCTGTACCTTCTGTTCGGGTGTGGCGTCGGTCTGGCTCTCCATATACTGATACTGCTCTATGGCCACCTCGCCTGTCTCCGTCAGGTGGGCATACTGTGTGGCCAGCGAGTCGAGCCGCCTGAGGTATTTCGACTTGTTGAGCCGTTCGTGCCGCCGTGGGCGCTGCTGGCGCAGCAGCTCCAGGGCCGAGAGCATTGCGGCGCGGCTGTTGCCCGCCTTCAGATAGTGGGCGTGCATCAGGTCGTAGCGCCCGGTATAGCG
>JAILBT010000069.1 GCA_024680755.1 Prevotella sp.
GGCATAATAATTATCCGTTTCTTCCTGTAAACGATCATTGTCGGTAATAATGGCATTGAGCTTGTTGATTTGCTTATCAAACTCAGTCCTTTCATCCATCAGCTTAATTGTCGGCTTCGCTTTACATTGTTCGTATGGATATAATGTCAGCTCATTGGTCTCCGTTTCAATCTCAACCATGTAGCCGAACTCCCAAAGGCCCCGGAAATAGTTCTGTTTGTCAAAGCAAAAATTACCCAAACCATAAACTACAGGTTTCCCTTTGTATATTTCATAACCACTGAAGCAGTGCTGGTGATGATTAACAACTGCATCTGCCCCTGCATCAATGAAGAACTGGTAGGTCTGCTTCATTCTCGGACTGGGAAGCTGCCACAGCTCATGGCCTCCATGAACAATCACAAGCACATAGTCTGCCTTGCTCCGAGCCTCTCTTATATCGTAATATTGCCGGATTGGGTTAAGAGGATTGCTTCCGGCATTGTGTTTAGTCGCGATTGAAAATTCGTGCTCACAGCAGTTAATAATGGCGAGCTTCAGTCCCTTTACTTTTTTATACAGGATATGTGCGGCTTCTGTAGCGTCCATTCCACCGCCCACATGGTCTACACAATTAGCATCAAACAATCGTAACGTATTCTCACACCCTATATTTCCGAAATCACGGAAATGGTTGTTTGCTAAAGTCACACCATTGAAACCAGCATAAAGGAGTGCGCCTATTACAGAGTCTGAACATTTATGGTTTGGCCCCTGCTTTTCTATTGGAGTCTCGTCTCCTATGCAAATGGGACATTCAAAATTGACAAGAGAATAGTCGGCCTTTTTAATGCGCCCTTGTACCTGTCCCAAGACTTCTTCAAATCTCTTTTGGTCAAACAATTCTGCCACCCTTCCAAATGGCAACAGGTCACCAGCAACAAGTATCTTCATCAGCGTTTTCTTAAATAGTTTAAATAGACTGGGTAATAGCCATTTTTCATTTTGTTCAAACAATAGTCAATTATTTCATCTGTGAATTCACCAAAGAAAGTTTTGTAGGTAGTTTGCATGGTTGTAATAGTTTGAGCTTTTAGGTTAAATTCGATTATATGAGGCTGGTTCTTTTTATCTAATAAAATGTCAAAACTGAGTACCCTATTTATTGGATTCTTCTCTGCGCCTAAATATGCTAATTCAAGAACTTTTTCAAAATTCGGAATCATGAAATGACCTCCTTTTAAATCTATTCCGTTTACGGTTTCATACTGTTTTCTCGTTCCATTGCTAGCAAACGAGGCTAATGTTCCATCTTTTGAAATTGGTATTGCATACCCTCCACTGCCTATATTATCTTTGAAACTGCCCACGTCACCTACCCGTAGATAACCACCAAGGAAATGAATTGCTCCATCTACCACAGAACGATAGGTGTATATCCTAAAAGTACTATATGAGGTTGGATTGAATTGACGAACAAAATCTGAAGGCTCAATACATTCCTGAATAATTAAGTCTTTTCCATATTTTTCCTCCAAATAAGTTAATGAAAAAAGATCATTATTATCGCCAACCCACTTACCTTCTTTATAGCAAAACAAATGAACACCTTTCCCGTGTCCTGTTTCTTGTGTGGGTTTCACAATAAATCTTCCTTGTGATATTATTCTTTCGTTTTTTAACAGTATCTTATCAAGCCGATTCTCATCCATGTTGAAATCTTTATAGTCACTATCCAAGTAGTCTCCATTCATTTTACGGAAAATGCAGATAGGGAATGCCTCCTTTGATATCAATATTTCATACAAGTTTTTGTTTAAATAAACAGGAAGACTAACTTTATCATTAATAATAGGATCGATAATTGCATGAAACATATCATCAGAAAGAATATTTGGATCATTACCCAAAAATTCCGAATAAAAGCGATAGGATTCTATTGACAAATGCGGAGACAGACGAGACCACTTGCGAATCCATTCTTCTTCGCCTGGTTGTTCGTGTAAAGTGATATGCGCTTGTTTGCAAGCCTCGTTAATTTCTCTCAGATGTACTTTCTTGCATAGTTTCAGCATGTCGCGGAAACGTTTTTCATATCGATAGTTATTAACTACCTTCCTAATTCTTTTTGATATCATTTTTTATGATGCTTTTTAAAAAATTTTCCTCTTAATGTTGACGCCATCAGCTGCACTGTTGAGAGTTCATCAAATTTAAACACTTTTGAGCCAATGTAATAAGTAGCTACAAATACGAAAAGCGCAATAACCGCATTTACATACATATTAAGCCAAAGCACATTGTTTACAAAAAATGACGTTCCAAATGCTGTGAGTGAAAGAATAAATGTGGGTGTTAAATCTTTAAGTTGCTGTATCCATTTATATCCTATGTGCTTTGATACCAGATAAATGTTTACCAAATACATAAACCAAACAGAAAGCACAGTACCCACAAGTAAGCCTGACATTCCAAACAAGGCCAAACCACCTGCAATAAGTCCTATCCCAACAGCTCGCTTTACCAATGTCCACAAAAACATTTCCTTGCTTTTGCCAATAGCCGCGATTGCTTGGTTGTTTGCGAACTGAAGACAACCAGCAATACCTGCCAAGCATAGAATCTGGAAATAAGGTACGCTGGGAAGCCATCTCTCAGAATATAGTATTACAAATACTGGTTTTGCTAATACGATTAGTAAAAACATCAGAGGAAAAGTGAGATAAGCCACACTGGTCGTCATCTTCTTGATAGCGATAATGAGCTTATTCCTGTCATCTTGAAGTTCGGAATATATTGGCAAAGTTATTTGCTGAAGAACATTGTTGATGACATGTGAAGCTAATTTTTCTGTACCTCTGGCCTTCGAGTAGTATCCCATTGTAGAAGGGTTATAAAACCTGCCAATCAGCAATCCCTGAATTTCATTTCCAATAGCAGTAACTAAGCTCATGGACAACATGTAACCGCCAAAATTGAACAGGCTCTTGAATGATTCTACTGAGAATTTCAATACCGGATACCAGTGGTTGGTTAGCCAGTATACGATAGCTGGAATAAGAGCTGTTAGGATATGCTGAGTAACAAGAGCCCACACACCAAATTTATTATATGCCATTATGATGGTAATAACTAAAGCAATAATGCTGGTTGACAGGGATACTATTGCTATCTTCTTAAATCGGAATTGCTTCATCAGTTGGTTTGTCTGTATAGTAGCAAACGCATTGATGATTAAAATAACGCCTTGAACCCTAAGGATAGAACAAAGCAAGTCCATATGGTAAAACCTAGCTATATATGGAGCTGATACAAAAAGAATCAAGTACATAATAGCCGACATGACCAGATTAAAATAGAACACTGTGGAGTAGTCTTCCTGTGTCGGTCTCTTCTTTTGAATCAGTGCTGTTCCAAATCCTGCATCTACAAACACAGTGGCAAGACTCATGAAAATGGTAAGCATTCCTATGCATCCATAATCTTCGGGGTTGAGCAAGCGTGCAAGAATAATACCAGAAATGAACAGAATGATATAACCTGTAAATTTCTGGATGGTAGTCCAAAGCACACTTGACAAAGCCTTTTCTTTTATCATAGTTGCCATATTTTTTGTTTACGAGGGCTTTCTATAAATATTTCCTGCCAACCTTGGTGCTACGGACGACCAGCGTCAGCGACACAGCGACAACGGTCGTTATCACAATGCCTACCCAGGGGAGCAGATAAGTGCCGACAATTGTCGGCAGCTCTGTGTACCGATACAGATAGACCAGTATGAACTGATGGAACACATAGACGCCATAGCCGCAGACTCCGACTTTCAAAATGAAACTCCCGATAGCATGGCCGCTGCAATACTTTGCAGCTGACAGATAGAGTGCCATGATACCCGACCATCCCAGCAGGGCTTTGGAGATAGTGTTGAACTCATAGATACCGGCTCTGAGGAGCTTACTCGTGACTGATGCCTTCAGTTCTGTCATATTCATCATTGCTATATTAAGAACGACAAAAAGCACGATAAAGATGAGCCACGATAGGACGATGTTCTTCTGTGTGGCCTTGCTTTTCAGCTTTTCCGAGTATTGCCAAAACAGTCCCCCTCCATAGAAGAATGTCATATAGTACAGCGGCATATGGAGATTGAGCGGTAAATGTACTATTGACACAAGCATCATCACGGCCAGCAATGCAATGCACGACGACCGCCTGACCTTATTGGTAAGCAACAGATATTGTATCAGGAAACAATAGAACAGGCATGGCAGATACCACAAGTGTGCTACACCACCAAGTATCTTCATTACAGCATTTGCAGCTCCAGTATATTTCCCAAAACACAGCAGATAAGCGATACTGAAGATAAAGCTCGGTATGAGCAGTCGCTGTATCTTAGATGTCAGCAGGGAAGAAAAACTCTCAAACTTCCTGCGCTCCAGTACCTGAAAGGTAAAGATGTAGCCAGAGATAAAGACAAACCCTTCCAGTCGAAAGGCCTTTGAAAGGAATCCGAGCCAGCGATAAACCTCAACTTCATGAATGCCTTCAGGCATAGACCACGTGCCGACATAAGGCGCAAAGGCATGATAAGAAACTAATAAAACCAATAGTATTGGCCTCATGAAGGATACTTCATTTAGCCAGACTTTTGGGGATTGTGAATTTATTTTATTCATGCTGTTTTTATGTTCTGGACCTGATATGCTCACAGAAAGTCTGTCTCTGTGTGAAATGAATCACATTCCCCACACCATGATGGGCCTACCCTGATACTCGTAAGGCTTGTGCCAGATGCGCTCCTCCCACGTCTTTTCCTTCGTTCGGTCGAAGATGATGAGGTGGCCCTCGTCGACACTGCCTACGGTGTCCATATAGCCGGCGGTCTGGCGCAGCCCTTCGTTGATGACGGTCTCCAATGCGCCACGTCTTATCTTCAGCTCCAGCACGACGCGCTGCACGGGCCCTCCATAGCCGTCGGTCAGCGGCTTGCGGATGAGCAGGTCGGTGCGCAGGCGGCCCAGACCGTATTCTCGGTCGATGTAGCCGCCGTTCACTATCCTTTGCAGGAAAGCCTGCAGCAACAGCTGCGGACCGGCCTCGGCATAGTCGAACTTCTGTATCCACGAGTCGGCATTCTGGCGGAAGAACTGCTGGAAGTCCAACAGCAGTTTCTCCATATTGATGCTGTTGTCGGGATTCTGGTACCACTGCGGCTGCTGCGCCAGGGTCTCCTGTGTGCTCCATGTGAGTTCTCGCGGAATAATTTCGCGATAGATGCCATTGGCAATGCGAATGGTCTTTCCGCGTTCCCGCTTTATAAGCCCCATGTCGGCTACATATTGTATGTCATCACTTGGCATGAGCCCTTCTTCAGCCTCCTCGCTGTTGGCAAGTATCGGTTCGATAACCCTCTTGACACGCGGTTCCTGAAGTTTGTAGATGAGAATATCGATATGGGTGTCGCGGCGATAAATAATCTGCTCCTGCGCGCGATAGATCATCTCCGGTGTGATGCGCACCGAGCGGTCGCGGTTCTCCTTCATGCGTATGGTCACCTCATATCCGATGGCATTCACCAGCCACGGCTGCCCCTCGGTGGCCTCCCATATCATGGGGAAGCAGGCCTCGTCGAACTCCTGACCCGTCTCGTCGGTGTGCTGCTGGTAGAGCAGGCGTATCTCTTCGGGCGTGAAATTGCCCAACCGAAGCGACTCTGCCTTGATGTTGAAGGCGGACCCTCCGGTGATGATGTCTTGGTTGGAGAGCACGATGCGGTAGTCGCGCACGTCGCGCACGCCGCAGAGGACGATGCTGTTGGGAAACGAGGCGGGGCGGTCGGCGTAGCCGGAGCGTATCTGCCGCAGGATGCTTACCAGCGAGTCGCCCACCAGGGCGTCTATCTCGTCGATGAACAGTACAAGGGGCTTGGGCAATGCCTCAGAAAGCCTTCTGAGGAATGTGGAGAGCATGGAGTCCTCTCCTTCGTCCTGCACGCTGTCCCTGACCTTTTTTGCCGTGACATCCCTGACGACAAGCCTCACCTGCTCGGCCAGTGTGTCTACGGTCGATTTCACCACGCTCTTCACGTTGTTGCGCGAAGCCTGGCCGCCCTCCACGTTGGCATAGACGGCGATGTAGTCTCCGTGGCTGTTCAGATAGTCGCGCAAGGCCAGCAGGCACGACGTCTTGCCCGTCTGGCGGGGGGCATGAAGCACAAAGTATTTCTGCTGACGGATGAGCATCAGTACGTCGTCGAGGTCGAACCGGCTCAGCGGGTCGATGGTATAGTTCATGCTTGGGCGGTTGGGCCCGGCGGTATTGAAAAATCGTTCCATGCTAATTTGTGTGATTTCGCTCGCAGAGGGAATCTTCCCGTGAGAGCTTAAGTTTTATAACTTCTTCCTGTAAGCGAAACTTGAATAAATATAATTGTTATGCGAGCATCAGAAATCTATCTGAGCTGGGGGTCTTTCGACTTAATGAAACGCATAGGGGCGTATGCATCCAAAGTGATGTGGTCTTTTTCAAATTGCTGCTTCTGCATCTCTAAGCGTTGGAGCATCAGGGTGAGACGCGGAAGGCTGGAGTTTCGGATGCGCATCGGAAACCAATGCAGTACATTCACGTCAATCATATCGTGGTACAACGTGTTCGGAAAAGTGCAATTCTTGGGGTCACCACATTTTGACAATGCAGCGGCTTGCTTTTGTGTATATATTCCATTCCTATAGCCACTCTTGTATTGAAAACCAATGACAAATTGTGACATAAAAGATTTTTTCAGGCCGCAAAAATACAAAAAAAACAAAATACTTCAAAAAGAAAGATAAAGTTTAATATTTTTTTATGACAAATCATACACAACTGCGGAAATGCCGTCGTTCCTGACGATGGGAAGTCTTCTGCCGATATTTTCCTCTCGTTTTCAAATGTAATGCAATTTTTTTGTCATTTTCACTTTAGTCAGGTTTCGCAGGTTTTGGTTTTTGCCCTTTAGCTGTGCAGTTAGCATAGGTGGTATGTCGATCTTCTCATGTAGGGACGCGACGTGTCGCGTCCGCACGGCAGCTGATAGTCACGGACGCTACATGGCCAGCGACCCTACACTGGATGCAAGACAGCCTCCGTCGCGGTACAATACAGGCCCCACCCAGGTACAATACAGGCCTCATGGCGGTACCAAACAGGCCCCGCAGGAGTTTTCGGCTACAAGCGAAAAGCCTTTCGCCTGTAGCCGAAAGACCTTTTGCCTGTAGCCGAAAGACCTTTTGCTTGTAGGCAAAAACCCTTGGCCTGTAGTGACAGCCATCATGTCTTGATTACTTTTTCGTTTGGTGCAACACATTTCCGTAACTCTGCGGTCTGCGACCGCGAACTTCTTTGACCTAAAAGTACAAAGCGCAAGCGAATCCTCCGTCTCGGAAGAAAAAACAAGCACACTTGTTTTGTTCTTCTCTCGACTTTTCGTAACTTTGCGGCCGAATAACCTGCTACGGACAAAACACGACTGCAAAATCATAAAACTAACCTATCCATTCAATTATGCACAGAAAGCTTATACTACCCGCCCTGGCCCTGTGGCTGGCAGGTACGGCATGGGCACAAGAGCCTGCTGACTCGCTCGGCACCGAGCTGCCCAGCGAGCAGGCCTACACCTTCACCGAGGCACAGCTGGGCGACGACGACAACGTGACGCAAAACATCTCCATCGTCGGCAGCCAAAGCAATGTCTATGCCTCGCAGGTGGGCTACCGCTTCTCAGCTGCCCGATTCAAGTACCGTGCCCTGGGAGCAAAGTACAACGACATCTACATCAACGGCAACCCCGTGAACGATGTGGAGCGCGGCGAGTTCCGCTACTCGTTCGTAGGCGGACTGAACAACCAGACGCGTGGCGTGGAACAGTCGCTGCCGCTGGAGGAAGCGCAGTTTGCGCCTATGGCCATAGGCGGTGCAAACAACTACAACTTCCGACCGTCGGCCTTCTCGACAGGTAGCCGCGCCTCACTGGCCGGCGCCAACCGCAACTACACCGCACGGGCCATGTACACCTACAACACGGGCCTCATGCAGAACGGCTGGGCCTTCAGCGGAGCGCTGACCTACCGCTGGGCCAAGCGCGGATATGTCGATGGCACGTTCTACAACGCCCTGAGCTATTTCCTCGGGGCAGAGAAGGTGTTCGGCTGCGAACAGCAGCACCACCTGTCGCTCGTCACATGGGGTAACCCGACAGAGCGCGCCACCATGAGCGCCTCGACCGACGAGATGTACTGGATTGCCAACGACCGCTTCTATAACCCCAACTGGGGCTATCAGAACGGAAAGAAACGCTCGTCGCGCGTCGTAAAAGACTTCGCACCGGCAGCACTGCTCACATGGGACTACCGACAGAGCGACCAAACGAAGTGGACCACATCGCTGCTGTGGAAATACTCCAAGTATAGCAGCTCGCGACTGAACTATAACAACTCGACCAACCCCGCACCCGACTACTACTCGCTCATGCCGAGCTACTATTTCGATGTCTGGGGAGGCACGGGCGACAACGACGCCGTGGCCCTGGCCTCGTGGAACGCTGCCTACAGCTACCTGTCGGCCTCGAAGCAGAACCGGCAGATTAACTGGGACCGACTCTACTACGCCAACCGCATGATGAACGCGCAGGGAGCCGAGGCCATGTACTACCTGCAGGCCTACCACGACGACCAGCTCTCGCTCTCGCTGGCCTCAACGCTCAACCAGCAGATAGGCAAGAACAGCCAGCTCAACCTGGGACTGCACCTCTCGACCAACAAGGGCATGCACTACCAGACAATGGAGGACCTGCTCGGGGCCCAGAGCTTCCGCAACGTCAACACGTATGTAACCAACACCTACGGCGAGACATCGGCCGAGGCACAGTATGACATGCTGCACCCGAACCGAGCCGTGCGCGTGGGCGACCGATTCGGCTACGACTATAACATCATCGTCGAGAAAGCGCAGCTATGGACCAGCTTCAGCTCGCAGCTCGGACTGATGAAACTCTTCGCCAGCGGACGCGTCAGCGGACAGACCATGCGCCGCGAAGGAAAGATGATGAACGGACTGGCACCCGACAACAGCTATGGCTTCGGGCGCACGGCAAAATTCCTTGACGGAGGCGCACGCCTGGGCCTGAACTTCAACTTCGGCAGAGGCGGCATGCTCACCCTGGGCGGAGGCATGGAGACAAAGGCACCGCAGGCACGCAACGCCTTCCAGGCCGCACAGGTGAACAACGACTTTGTCAAGAACCTGAAGAACGAGAAGATACTCTCGGCAGAGCTGGGCTACAACATCACGGCCTCGTGGCTGCACGCCAGTGTCAGTGCCTACTATAACAAGCTGAGCGACGTGGCTGAGTCGTCAATGCTCTACTTCGACACGCAGAACTCTTTCTCATACGTCTCGCTGACGGGCATCAAGAAGGAGTACCGCGGCGTGGAGCTGGGACTCGACTTCCGCCTCACCTCATGGCTCAACCTGAAAGCCCTGGGCACCATCAGCGAGGCTAAATATACGAACAACGCCAACGTGCGCTACATGCTCTCGCAAGACGGGCTCTACCACGACGACCTTTGCCTGAACGAGGGCATGCGCGAGGGCGGCACGCCGCTCACCGCCGGAAGCCTCAATCTGAGCTACCATGCGGGCGGATGGTTCATCGACCTCTATGGCAACTACTACGACCGCATCTATCTCTACTACACGCCGGTGACACGCTACGCAAGCCAGATACCGTCGAACAACGACGGCACCGGTCCCGACATGACAAAGGTGCCCGAGCAGGCCGAAGGTCACGGAGGCTTCATGCTCGACGCCTCGATAGGCAAGAGCATCTACCTGCGCAAGGGACGACGCATGTCGTTCAACCTGATGCTGACCAACATACTGAACAACCTGAACATCGTGACGGGCGGACAGGAGCAGAACCGGCAGACCGCCGACGAGACAGGCTCGCAGATACGAACATACAACTTCGAGAAGAGTCCCAAGAAATTCTATGCCAACGGCATCAACGGCATGTTTATCATAACATATAATTTCTAATGGCCATGAAACATACACATTATATATATATGGCGGCCGCCATGCTCGCCCTCGCCACCGTAAACACGGCCTGCATGGACTCGGGCTGGGACGACGAACAGCCGGCCTACAGCGCCCCCTTCGGCAACAACAGCCTGCAGGCCACAAACATCGTCAGCATAGCCGAGCTGAAGGCAACGTACAAGGACGTTATCTTCGCACAGACCGACACCTATAAGCAGATTACCGACGACATACAGCTGCTGGTGCGTGTTACAGGCAACGACCTGGGCGGCAACATCTACAAGCAGCTGATAGTGGAGGACGCGAGTGGTGCCATCATCATCAGCGTCAACCAGGGCGGCATGAGCGGCTTCCTGGCTGAGGGCGCGCAGGTGCTCATCTCGCTGAAGGACCTCTACATCGGCGGCTACCGCAAGATGCCGCAGATAGGCGGCGTATATAATGGCGGCATAGGTCGCATGCAGCGCGACATCTTCAACGCCCACTTCAAGATAGTGGGCGAGCCCATGCCCGAGGTGCTGCATACCATGACCTTCGACCCCGACATGGACATGGAGGCCAACTGCGGCCGACTGGTCACACTGACCGGCGTGACATTCAATGCGGCCAACGGAACGGCTACACTGGCCGACCCCAACGACGTGACAGGTGGTGCCACCAACCGCCAGGTGAAGCTGAACGGGCAGACGACCTCGAAGAAGGTCTATGTGCGCACCAGCACCTATGCCGACTTTGCCGCTATGGTCATGCCATTCGATGCCGTCAACAAACGACCCCTGCCATGCACCATCACGGGCATTGCCTCACGATACAACAACGACTGGCAGATACTAGTCCGCAAGTCGGGCGACATCGTCATCGAGAAATAACCTAAAACCTAACAACCTAAAAAACATAGAAAACATGAAGAACATTCTTTATAGCATCATGGCACTGTCCACCTTGGCCCTCGGCTTCACCGCCTGCGAGGATGTGCCCGAACCATACGGCATGCCCGTAGTAGAAGACAATGGCGTAGGCCAGGGCGGAGGCGGCACCGAGCTGGAGCTGACCAGTGCCGGCACGGCCACCAGCCCCTATATCGTGCCCGACATCATCGCCGTGGCAAAGCAGATGACGGCCGACGATGTCAAGAGCGGCGTCTATGTCAAAGGCATCGTCTCGCAGATTGACGAGATAGACACCGGCAACTATGGCAACGCCACTTACTTCATCTCTATCGACGGCACAACCACCAACCAGTTTGAAATCTACCGCGGCTACTATCTCGACGGCGCGAAGTTCACAGCCGAAGACCAGCTCAAGGTGGGCGACGTGGTGGTGGTCTATGGCGACCTGGTCAACTTCAAGGGCAACACGCCAGAGCTGACACAACGCAACAAGCTTATCTCTATCAACGACCCCAACGTCAACCCCGCCGTGGGCGATGGAGCGGAGGGCGGCACCGACACTCCGGGCGGCGAGCTGGTGGGCACCGGCACGGCCGACAGCCCGTACAACGTGGCCAGCATACTCAAGGTGGGAGCAAAGCTCACTGCCGACGACCAGGTGGAAGATGTCTATGTGAAGGGCATCGTCTCCGAGATACAGGAGGTCAGCACCAGCTTTGGCAATGCCACCTACTACATCAGCGACGACGGCAAGACCGACACACAGTTCATGGTCTATCGCGGCTACTATCTGAACGGCGACAAGTTCACAGCCGAAGACCAGATAAAACTGGGCGACGAGGTGGTGGTGTGCGGCACGCTGGTCAACTTCAAGGGCAATACCCTGGAGCTGACCCAGGGCAGCAAACTCATCTCCATCAGCAACGGCGGCGGCGAGACACCCGAGCCCACTCCGGGCGAAGCTACCGGCGACGGCACACTGGAGAGCCCCTTCAACGCCGTGGCTGCAAACAACGAGGCCGGCAAGCTGGCTGCTGGCGAGACCAGCACGGACAGCTACTACATCAAGGGTAAGATCTCAAGCATCAAGTACACGTTCAGCGCGCAGTATGGCACGGCAACATTCTATATCTCTGACGACGGCGGCAGCAGTAACACGTTCTACATCTACAGCACACTGTTCTTAGAGAACAAGTCGTGGGTGGATGGCAACACACAGATAGCCACGGGCGACGAGGTGATAGTGTATGGCCAGCTGACCAACTACAACGGAACGCTTGAGACAGCCAGCAAGAAGAGCTACATCTACTCGCTGAACGGCAAGACCGTGGACGAGGGCGGCAGCGACACACCCGACACGCCCGACAACACCACTGGCGGCACGCTCGACGGCAAAGTGCTGACGCTGACGGCTGCCCAGTTGGGCGTGGCCGACAAGGAGAAGCTCTCCACCGTCACGCTGGTGGACGGCACCACGCTGACCTTCGAGGGCGGCGGCAACAACAACGTGCCGGTGTACTATGCCGCAGCGCCCGGTGCCGTGCGCATGTACCCCAAGAACTCGATGACCATCAACGCCGGCAGCAAGACCATCGCCAGCGTGAAGCTGGTGTGCAACAACTACAACAACACACTCTACAACGCCAGCGGCGATGTGACCCTGGCCGGTGTGCAGGCCACGGTCGATGGGCTCGAGCTCGTCTTCAGCGGTATCAACGCCAGCCAGGCCACACTGACCGATGTCTCGCAGACCACCAGCGCTCCCAGCCAGCTGCGCTGGGAACAGCTCGTCATCACATACGCCGAATGAGCGCGGCTGACTCAATCCACACGACAAAACAAATAAGCAAAGGAAATGACAGGCAAGAAACTATTGGCGCTCGCCCTGCTGACCACGGTCAGCACGGGCGCCAGCGCGCAGCGCAAGACAGAGGTGACCGAGCCCGTCAGCGTGCAGCAGCCCGCCGACGGCAGGTTCATCAAGCGCAAGGTGGCCATAGGCCGCTTCTCAAACGAGACACAATATGCCAAGGGTATCTTCTACGACAAGGCTAACGACCCCATGGGCAAGCAGGCGCTCGACATACTATCGGCCAAGCTGGCGGCCTCGGGCAAGTTTCTGCTGCTGGAGCGCAGCGACCTGGCCACACTGCTCGAAGAGGCCAAGAAGGGTGACACGGGCCTGGCTACCATCGGAGCCGACTATATGATCATTGGCTCCATCACCGAGTTCGGACGTAAGAACACCGGCACGTCGGGACTCTTCCGCAGCACAAAGACGCAGACCGTAGAGGCTGCCGTGGCCGTCAGGCTGGTCGATGTGTCGAGCGGACTGATCATCTATTCCGACGAGGCCAAAGGTTCGGCAGAGATAACGTCGAAAACCACGATGGGCATGGGCGGAAAGGCCGACTATGATGCCACACTGAGCGACAAGGCTATCTCGGAAGCTATAGGCCAGCTGGTGGAGAACATCATCAACAAATGTACCGACAAGCCCTGGCGCACCTTCTTCCTCAACTACGACGACGATGCCAAGCTGATAGCCGGAGGTGCCAGCCAAGGCATCAACCAGGGCGACATGTTCGCCGTGTTCACCAAAGGCAAGAAAGTGAAGAACCCCCAGACCGGCGTCATGATAGAGCTGCCGGGCAAGCGAGTAGGAATCGTCAGGGTAGAGGACACGGCCGGCGACACACCGGAGACGGAGTTCTCTGTCGTGACATATCAACAGGAGGTGGCCGCAATCGACCCCGCACATCTTGAAAACTACTACATAGAGGAGATTAGCAAATGAAGAAAACAGTCGCAATGCTTGCCCTGCTGACCACGCTGCTGGCAGGGTGCAAGATATATGCTCCAGTGGAGCAAGCCACCGGCAAGGAGGACGTGGCATATCTGCTCTTTGTCAGCGAGGGTGGCGCCTACAAGAACAAGAACGTCAGCGTGAGCTTAGACGGACAGAGCTACGAGGCCAAGGTGGTGAAGAAGAAGACGTCCAACCGCCGTGGCACGCAATACACAGCGCCCACCGGCACCCACCAGCTCACCGTGAGCAGCCAGGGTCAAACGCTCTACAGCAAGAAAGTGTTCCTCTCCACACAGGAGGTTAAGACCATCAGCCTGCCATGAGAATACGAAACATGCTGGCTTATGCCGTTGTCGCTCTGACGGTGGCCTCGTGTGGCACGACGCAGAAGCCACTCTACTCGTGGTACGACACCGAGGACGCTGCCTACACCTACACCAAGCGGCAGACCGAGAAGGAACTGGAGCGGGCTATGCAGCAGTATAAGCTGGTCATAACCAAGCAGACAGGGCAGCGCGGCGTGGTGCCCCCGGGCATTAACGCCGAGTATGGCTACTTGCTCTACAAGGCAGGCAAGAAAGACGAGGGGCTCACCCTGCTCAAGGCCGAGATGGAGACCTATCCCGAGTCGGCCACGTTCATCTCGCGCATAGTAAAGCAACTGGAGAAATGAGACACACCTTAACCATTGCCGCGACAGCCATGCTGGCGCTGTCGCTGTCGCTGCCGGCTGCCGCTGGCAAAAAGAAGGAGCAGAAAGAGGTCATCACGCGCTCGGTGCGCTATGCCCAGATGTATGCCGAGCAGCCACAGACCATCGTCATCATGCCACCTATCAACCGCACTAACCATGTGGAGGCCAAGGACTATTTCTACTCCACGATGTACATACCCCTTTGCGACAAGGGCTACTATGTCTTCCCGCCCATGCTGACGATGGAGATGTTCCAGACGGAGAGTGCCTACGATGCAGAGATGTACGTCGAGGGCAGCCTCTCCACATTCCGCGAGGTGCTGGGGGCCGACGCTGCCATGTTCACCATCATCAAGGACTGGCGGCGGGTCAACGCGGCCGGCCTGCTCACCGTGACGGTAGAGTATCTGCTGCGCTCAACCAAGACGGGCGAGACGCTCTACCACCGCGAGGGCACCGTAACCATCGACCATAGCGTCCAGACAAACAGCGGCGGACTGTTCGGCGCTCTGGCCGACCTTGTCGCCACTACCATCTCTACTGCCGCCACCGACAAGATAGAGGCCGGGCGCAAGTGTACGGCATACGCCCTGAGCGACATGCCGGCGGGACGCTACAGCACGGCCTACGGAACCGATGGACAGGTCGAGGCTGGCGAGGCTTACTTCAGTGCCACCGTGAAGTGAAGCGCAACGACGAGCAAGGCCACGCCAGGCTGCAGTCTTGCAGCCTGGCGTGGCCTCGCTCGTCGTTGCGCTGGTGTCAGCATGGTGCCGCCCGTGCCACCCGCGTCAGTTGTTATTCTCAAACAGGGCCATGCGCTCGTCAAGCAGAGAATACTGGTGATCCTCGATGAACGACGTGCAGACGCGCAGACCTTCCTGATGGCTGCCGGTGGTGATGAGGCAGATGGCAGACACCCCGTAGTACATCAGCTCGTGGGCCAGCTGGCCGCTCGTCATGTCCTTATAGCCGATGGTGAAATAGAAACCGTCGGCCACAGGCACGTCGCCGTCCTTGTCATACACTATGTGGAACCCGTGGCGGCAGAATATCTCCTTCAGTCGGCGGGCGCGGTCGCCATAGACCTTCACGTCTTGCCGGAAATCGTATGTGCCGTCGCACGCCGCGCGGAACATTGCCGCCAGAGCATACTGCGCCGAATGGCTGGTGCCGCTCGACAGGGCGTAGAGCATACGAGTGGAGAACACAAGGCCGAAAGGCAGACCCTCGTAGCGACGGGCCAGGTCGGCATAATGGCGATGGAACAGCCGGTCGCTGATACACACCACGCCGATGCGCTCGCCGGCATAGCTGAACGCTTTCGACCCGCTGATCAGCAGCATGTAGTTGTCGGTATATCGGGCCACGGTGGGCTGGTAGGGTGGCTGGAAGGGCACGCTCAGGTCCTGGCGGAAGTCCATGGCGAAGTAGGCCAGGTCTTCCATCACTATTGTGTCGTAGCGCGTGGCCAGCTGGCCTATGGCCTGTAGCTCCTGTTCGGTCAGACACACCCACGAGGGGTTGTTGGGGTTGGAATAGACTATGGCGCAGATGTTGCCACGGCTGAGATAGCTCTCAACCTTCGGCCCCAGCCGCTCGCCGCGGTAGTCATAGATGTCGAAGGTCTCGTATTTCACACCCTGCACCTGCAGCTGCATCTTCTGCACGGGGAAGCCAGGGTCGATGAAGAGCACGGTGTCTTTCTCTCTGCAGGCCTGCGAGCATGTGAGAAACGAGGCGAAGGTGCCCTGCATGGAGCCTGTCACCGGCACACAGCCCTCTGCATTGATGTCGATGCCGACGAAGGCCTTGACAAAGCGCGAGGCCTGCTCCTTCAGCTCGGGCAGACCCTGTATGTCGGGATAAGAGTGGGCTATGCCTGACTGCAAAGCACGCACCTGGGCCTCAACGCCCACCCGCGCGGCCGGCAGGCCGGGTATGCCCATCTCCATCTTGATAAACTCTACGCCGCTCTGCCGCTCGGCCTGAGCTGCCACCTGCTTCACCTCGCGGATGGTGGCCCTGGAAAAGTCGCGTATTCCTACCTGGGCTATCAGCCCATCTACTATCTCTTTCTTGATTGGTGTCATGCTGGTGGTTTGTTGAGTTTTTGAGTTTTTGAGTTTTTGAGTTTTTGAGTTTTTGAGTT
>JAILBT010000070.1 GCA_024680755.1 Prevotella sp.
AACTAGACAATTAGACAATCAGAAAAATAGACAATTAGACAGATAGACAATTAGACAGATAGACAATTAGACAGATAGACAATTAGACAAATAGACAGATAGACAATTAGACAGTTATACAATCAATAAATGAGATGCAAAATGAAGAGATATGCATCGCGATAGATGTAGCAGCCTGTCCAATAAGCATCCCTGAGAGAGAAAAACAACGAGAAGAAACGACAGCGTGCGGATAGGGCTCAGCCCGCCGACGCTTCATCTCGCTGTTATACATCACTGTGCAATGCTGAACGGCGTGCCGCCGTCGGCAGGTATGAACTCAGCTTTTGCGGGCCGGAAATAGCTGTCTGGCTTCACGTCGAACGTGCCGCAGATGGTGGCCGCAAACTGTCTGGACAGGTTGACGATGTCCTCGGCACCACGGTCAAGTGCATTCTCCATGTTGGCGTCTATCTCCGGATCGTCGCTGCACGAGACGCTGAGCCGTCCGTAGGCTGTGCGTGCGAAGCTAAGCTCGAGCGCCGTGGTGTTGGTGGGCTTCTTAGCCACGCCCGTGTTGAAGGTGAAGACCAGTCCGCGGAAGTCGCCGGTATCGCCGATGCCGATGCTCTTCAGGCTCCACTTGGTGTTAAACAGGCGTATCTCCTGGTCGATGGCCTGGAAGAGCTCGCGCTGCTGCTGCGTGAAGCGTGCGGTGTCGAGCTGCCAGACGTCGTCGAGCTCGGCCAGGTAGCTGTCCCACATGGCCATCACCTGCGTGGTGCCATCCTCAGAGACAAGACAGGTGCTGTCTGCGGCGAGGCGGAACTCCTGGAACACTCTGCCGGCTATGGTGTCGTTGTTCTGCATGCGGAAGCCCTGCGGTGTGAAGACACACTGCTCTGAGCGCGGCTGCAGCGGGTCGATGACGCGCTCGGCCATGGTGAAATAGCCTCGGCGCAGGTTGAGGAAATAGAGAGTGTCAGAGCCATTGATGACGTAGTGAGCGCTGATGTCGTTGTTGCATATATAGTCCTTCATGGCGGTGGTCTGCGCGATATAATCCTGCCAGGGCATGTCGCACGGTATGAAGCGCACGGCGGCAGAGTGGCGCTCGCCGCGGAAGAGTATCTCGTCGTCGGCTATCGAGCGCAACACCAGATTGTGGTCGCCGCACATGCCCTCACCGTCCTGCACGAGTGTGCGCGGTGCGCTGGTGGGGTCGACGGGGTCTTCGAACACGGTCAGGATGTTGTTCCATGTGTTGAACGACAGCACGGGTCCCTCCTCGTTCAGCAGCTGGTATGTGCTGGTGTGTTCGGTGTATTTGTTGGCGTTGCCGTCGCGCAGGTAGCGGTGGTTGCTGGCCAGGGTGACGTTTCCGTTGTCGGCGAAGCGTCCGAAGAGGTTGAAGCCCTCGAAGGAGTGGTCGTCTGTTCCGGCCACGAAATACTGTATGACCCATCCGTGTCGTCCCTGTGCGGTGTCGCTCTGCTCCACCAGTCGCTTCTGTATGTCGTCGTTGATGTGAGCGACGCGCAGCGAGGCCGACTCGTCGAAATAGTCTTCCTGCTCGAAGGTGCAGGCCGTTGTCAGCGCTGCCGTGGCTGCGGCAGCCATTGCCGTATGTATGATATGCTTGCTGTTCATGTTTCGGTACTGTTTGTGGGAGGGGTGAGTTATTGCAGGTCGTAGATAGTCACGTTGTCGCGGGTCCAGTCGTTGATGTCTGCCTGGCGCTGCCGCACCTCGCGGCGCAGCTCATACATGTGCAGTCCCCATTTCTCGGTGTACCATTTTGAGGCAATGTCAATCTTCTTCAGTATGGCGTTGATGCCTCCGGCCTTCTCGCTGTTGTCAATCTCCACGGCGTCGAGATACTGGCGGAAGGACGTGTAGTCGGCCACGCGCTCGAAGCGCAGCGTCTCTTCCGAGTGCATGATGGCGTCAGGCTGGTGGAAGCTGGGCACGATGCGTCCCGTCTCCTCATATTTCTTTGTCTCGCTGTTCTGTGCCAGTTCGCGGTAGAGTGTGAACTTGTTCCATGCCTTTGCGGGGTCGTCCAGTCCCTCTATCTCCAGCGAGTCGATCAGGGTGTAGATGGCCTCCTTGTCGCCCTCCTTCACGCCGCCGTTGCATGTGGCGTCGATGATGGTTGTCATCCAGCGGTAGTCGGTGTCGGTGATTGTGCACGAGAGTGTCTCGACAAAGTCCTCGTATGTTGCCGACGAGCCATACTGTGTGACGTAGCCCAGACGGTGGCTCTCGACGGAGTCGCGTTCTTGCCAGTCGCGCGGCTCGTAGGTTCCGGCCGTGACGAGTCCGAAGGTCACGGGATAGGTCTTTGTCTGGTGCAGTATGTGCGAGAACTCGTGGTGCATCGTGTGGAACTGGTCTTTGTTCAGCAGCTCCATGTCGGCGGGTGTGTATGGCGAGTCCTCTGTCCAGAACTTCATGTTGTTGACGTTGATGAGCGTGATTTTCACGCCGGCCGAGGCGTAGCCCAGCGTCTCGGTGCCGGTGGTGGGTGCGTATGCTGCCGAGCCGATGAAATGGAAGATACGCGGTCCGTACTGCTTCATAAACTCGTCGCCGGCGTACTTGGTATAGACATCGTAGAAGAGGTACTTGATGTAGTTTGCCAGGAGCTGCGACTTGCGGTAGTCGGCCGGTGCAAGCTGGAACTCGAGGCTCGAGGCGGGGAAGTTGAACTTGTATTGTATCTCCGTGTTGTATGGCTCGACGAAGTTGGTGTAGAGCCACTGGTCGAAGGGTGCCGTTCCGCTGTTCTCATCGACCACCTGTATGTCGGTGTCGAAGATAGACTCAGTGAAGTCGTCGTCGTTCTTGCACGACCATGTGGTGGCGGCCAGCGCAAAGGCGAGTGTATATGGAATTATCTTTTTCATATCGTTGTTCCTCCTGTGTTAGCGTTTCTGGTAGGGTGTGGGCTGTGTCTTGAGCGCTGTGGTCTGATAGCCGCCACCGCCGGCGCCTCCTGCCGACGTGGCGCGGTTGGCGGGGAAGCCTGCCTCGATGACGTTGTTAGGCAGCTGAAGCACGCGGCGCGGGTCGTCGTAGGTGAGCGAGTCGGTGTGTATGTCGTCCTCCTGCGGTCCGCGGTAGTGGTGGTAGATCTTCATGCCATAGCGTTTGATGTCGAACCAGCGCTCGCCCTCAAACATCGTCTCCACGCGGCGGAAGTGGAGTATGCAGTCGAGCACGCTCAGGTCGTCGCCCTCGAGCACCTTCTCGAAGCCCATCTCGGTGGGGTGCAGCTCGTTGACCCACTGGTTGTCGGCGCGGTCGCGGCGATATTTGCTCTTTATGCCGTCAAGGGTCAGGGCGTTTGTCACGAGGTGGCTCGATGTCCAGTAGCCCAGGTCCTGTATGGCTCCGGCCTGGTCGCCCATATAGAGCTTGGCCTCGGCGCGGCAGAGCAGCGTCTCCTCGGCGGTGAAGGGCTGGTAGAGCATGTGGACGTATCCTATGCCGGCAATCTTGTCGGTGTATTCAAAGTACTCATAGACGCGGAAGAGCCACACGCCATACTCCTGTCCGCCGAAGATGAAGAGGTGGCCGTCGAAGGCGGGCAGGTAGCCCGACCAGTTTGGTCCGCCGCCGCTCATCAGGATGCGCAGCGTGCTGGGCACGGTCCATGTCTTGCCTGTCTGCTTGTCGGTGAAGCTCTTGCCGTCGTTGATGGCATAGCGGCAGGCCGAGAGCATACGGTCCTGGAGCGAGTAGGTTGACTGTATGAGGAAGTTGCAGGGTGCGGTGTGGTCGTTGAAGTCGTTCAGTCGGGTCTCGATGGTGCTGGGGTTGATGTTGCCCCACTTGCGCAGCATGGTGGCGGGGTTGACGCCCAGGGCCTCGTTGGCATAGCGCAGCACCTTCTCGTAGTCGCGCTTGAAGAGGTAGAAGCGAGCGGCGAAGGCGTTGGCGGCGTTGTGGTTGAAGTGGTAGGCCGAGACCTTGTAGCGCGAGTCGTCGATGAGGTCGATGCCCTCGAGCAGGTCGCGTTCGATCATGTCATAGACACCCTTGACAGAGAGCAGGTATTCGGACGTGCTGTAGTCCACCTGGACGACGGTCTCGGGCGAAGTGACGTAGGGTATGCCGCGGTCCTGGGCCGATAGTGTCTCGTTCTTATAGTTCTCGGCAAAGACGTTGACCAGGACAAAATGGAGGTATGCCCTCAGGACGTGGGCCTCGCCCCATGAGTGTGCCAGGTTGACGTCGTGTGCGGGGTCGGCGCTCATCTCCTTCATGGCTTCGATGGCGTGGTTGCAGACGGCGATGCCGGCGTAGTATGCCTCCCAGACCTGGTAGGGGGTGTCGTCGGCTCCGATGCTGTAGTTGTTGATGTCGTCCCAGCGGTATGCCTCGTCGTGGAATTTCTCGTAGGCGTCGTTGTGTGTTGACGGCACGACGACGTTGTCGTCGATGTAGTTGTCGCCCGAGAGCTCGCAGATGACGGCCGGTGTTGACACGGGGTAGGCCGAGGTGAGCAGTCGGGCCACCTTGTCGGGGCTGTCTATCTCGGTGCGGTTGTCGGGCAGCTCGTCAAGCTTGTCGGTGCAGGCGGTCATGGTGGCAAGGGCTGCGCTGACAGCGCAGCATACCGAACCGGCCGCTAAGCAATGCCTCATGCCACGGGCAAGCTGCTGCTTGAGCAAGGTGGCGGTGCCTATTATGTTGTGGGTGTTCATGTCGTGTTGTATATTTTGTTGTTGTGGGGGCGTTTTGTGGTTGTGGTGGGGATTGTGGGGGGCGTGGGTTTTGTGGGGTGGGGGGTGTCGTGGGTGTCTGACTTTTGCCCTTAGCCCTTTTCCCTTTAGAAGCCCAGGCGGAGCGTGGCGGTGAACTGCTTTGAGATGGGCGAGGCCACACCGCCGGCGTTGATGAACTCGGGGTCCTGTCCGTTCAGTGCGTCGTCGGCATAGAGCAGACAGAGGTTTGTGGCGGCCAGCTTGAGCGAGGCGCTGCTCAGGAAGCCCGACTTGCTGACGAGCTGCGAGGGCATGGTGTATGTCAGGGCGAGCTCCTTCAGACGTACGAAGTCGCCCTTGGCGATGCGCGACGTAGAGTAGTTGTAGGCGTTGTAGGCAGTAGAGAGGTTGGTGCTGCCGTAGCGGTCGCGCTGGTTGACAGAGGCCACGACGGGTATGTCGGTGACCTTCTCGTCGCCGGGCACCATCCAGCGGTTCTTGAACTCGCGCGGCAGCGAAGACAGGTCGCTGTAGGCTGAGCGGAACACGGGGTCGAGCCTGACCACGTTGCCACCGCTGTAGGTGATGAAGACCTCAAGGTTGAATTTACCTACCTTGGGCAGGTTGAGCTGGAAGTTGTTGCCGAACGAGCCGTACCATGTGGGGTCGGTGGGTCCCTCATAGACGAGGAAGCCCTTGCGTGTCAGGTTGCCGTCGCTGTCGTACTCGTCAATCAGGTGCTCGGTCTCCTGGAAGTTGACGTTGCCCACGGTGGGCACACCCTCCTCGTTGATGACCATTGGCAGGCCCTCGCTGTTCAGTCCGGCAAACTGGTAGCTGAAGAGCGGGCGAACGGGGTAGCCCTCTACGCCAAAGCCGGCGCCGGTGACGAGGTCCACGGCGCGGTCGCCGGTGTTGAGGCTTGTAATCTTGGTCTTTGAGACAGAGTAGATCAGGTCAGTGCTCCACTTGAACACCTTGCCTGCGATGTTCTCTGTGTGGAGGCTGAACTCGAAGCCGTGCGACTTCATGTCGGCCACGTTGGCCCACTTGCGGTTGACGCCGCCGGCACCCTGGGTGAAGGTGAGGCCTATCTCGTCGAAGTTGTCGCGCCAGTAGGCATCAACTGACAGGGCGATGCGGTTGTCGAGGAAGCTCAGGTCGGCACCCACGTTCCATTCGTATTTCTTCTCAAAGGTGAGCTCGGTGTTGGCTATCTGGTCGATGTATATCTCCGACTCGGCAGCCGATGTGGTGGGGCGCCACTTGTTCTGCGACTTATATATAGCCGTTGCATTGGTCACGTCCGACGGTCCGGAGGCGGCCGTCAGCGAGCGGCTGCCACGCAGCATGACCGACGAGAGCCAGCTCTTGGCACCCTCCATGAAGGGCTCGCTGCCCAGGTCGTATTTCAGGCCCACGTTCCATGTGGGCAGCCAGCGGCTCTTGGTGGCCTTGCCCAGGCGGTTGGAGCCCTCGTAGCGCAAGGTGCCGTTGATGGTGTAGCGCTCAAGGAAGGAGTAGTCCACCTGTCCGTAGTAGGCCAGCGAGTTATTCTTGGTGAACGACTCGCCGAAATAGTCGGTGTTCTCTTCGTTATACTGCTTGAGCCATTCGTATGGTGTGTGTGTGCGTCCGCCGTCGTTGAACATATATCCCCAGCCGGTCCAGTTGTTGGTGATGATGTGGCGGGTGGAGAGCTCTGTGCCCACGAGGGCGTTCAGTGTGTGCTTGTCGAAGAACTTGCCGCGGTAGCTGGCGATGGCGCGATAGAAGTTAGAGCGCATCTTGTTGGTGTCCTCATACTTGATGCCACCCTCGGGCAGCACGCTGATGGGCAGCGCGGCATCGTCGTTGGGGTCGGTATAGAGCAGAGGGTTGCTGTCGCGCACGGTAGAGTTGTCGTCCTGGGCATCGACACCGGCGCGCCATGCGTTGGCCTGGTTCGAGTTGTCCATGACGTTGTGCACGGTCTTGGTGTTCGACACGCGGGTCGAGATTAGTCCGGTCAGCGTCAGCGTGTTGTTCTCGGTCTGTATGGGCTTGTACTCCAGTTCGGCGCGGAACATCAGGTCGTTGACGGTCAGCTCCTGGTAGTTGTTCTCCAGCTCGTCGAAGATGTTGAAGCCTGTGTAGAAGCGGGTATAGCGGGTGCGCGGGTCCAGACAGCGCGACGTGTTCATGGCGTAGCTGAAGGGGTTGATGTCGAAGTCGCGCTTCACCTCGCCCGTCACCACGTCGGTGGTGCGGTTGAGCGAGCCGGGGGCTTCCTGCTCGCGGTTGCTGCCCTGTGCAGCCAGACGCACGGTCAGGTTCTTCAGCAGGTCGTACGACATGTTGGCGTTCATGGTGTAGCGGTTCACCTTGCCGCGCTTGACATACTGCCCGGGGTCGTGCATGACAGAGAGCGAGAAATAGGTCTGCAGCTTGTCTGTTCCGCCCGAGACGCTGACAGAGTGGTTCTGCGAGATGCCTGTCGAGAAGAGCTGGTCAAACCAGTCGGTGTTGCGGAACTCTGCTGCCTGCAGGTAGGCGTTGCGCGCTGCCTCGGTGTTCTGCAGGCCGAAGGTGCCACTGGTCACGTCGTAGGCGCGCAGCTGCTGGAACATGTATCCATAGACACCCGAGTTCTGGGCGTAGGCCAGGTTTTCCAGCTGCAGCCAGCCCTTGTCGGCCATCTCCTTATAGACACCCATCATCTCCTGCGAGTTCATGATGTTGTAGTCGCGGTAAGATGGCTTGAGGCGTGTGGTGAACTCGCCCATATAGTTGACCGAGGCGCGTCCGCGTGCGCCCTTCTTGGTGGTGATGACAATCACGCCAGCCATCGCGCGCGCACCATATATAGATGTGGCGGAGCCGTCCTTGAGCACGGTGAACGACTCGATGTCGTCAGAGTTCAGTCCGGCCACTGCCGACGAGATGAGCGTCTTGGCGTCGCCCGAGGCCAGCTCGTCGGCGCTCACATCGACGTTGTCCTCGATGATGACGTTATCGACCACCCAGAGCGGCTTCGAGTTGCCATAGATGGAGGTGGCGCCGCGCACGCGTATCTTCGGCGCTGCGCCGAAGGTGCCGCTAACGTTCGTCACCTGCACGCCGGCGGCGCGGCCCTCGAGCGAGCGGCTCACGTCGGCCATGCCCGACAGCTTGGCCTTGTCGGCATCAATCTTTGCGGCGGCACCGGTGAAGAGGCGCTTGTCTTGCTTCACCACGCCCGTGACGACAATCTCATCGACGGTCTGAGCGTCTGGCTTCAGCTCCACGCGCATACCGTCGCGGGCCGTGACGGTCTGCGTCAGCATGCCCACATAGCTGATAACAAGTTTCTTTCCCTTTGGCACGTTCAGCATGAACTTGCCATCAAGATTGGTCGTTGTGCCCGTCTTGGTGCCCTGCACCATGACGGAGGCTCCGATGACCGGCTCGCCGTCTTCCTGACCGACGACGGTGCCCGTCACCCTGCTCTGTGCCAGCGCTGTTGCCACGGTCAGCAGCAGCCCGAGCATCAGCATCGCTAATCTCTTCTGCATAAATCTTTTTATTCTCGTTTTTTTTACTGTTTTGTTCCCTATTGAATGACAGCAAGCACAAGCGGCCGTCTTGTTTTTTAGACAATTCGGCCGCAAAATTACAACAATTATTTTAATTAAACAAAAAAAGTTAAGTTTTTGTTTCTTTTACATCGGTTTTCGTAATGGTTTTGTGTTGCGGGGTGTCAGGATTGTTCGGATTAATCGGATTAATCGGATTACTCTGATTACTCTGATCACTCTGATTACTCTGATTACTCCGATTACTCTGATTATTCTGATTTCTCCGATTCCTCCGAAACTCCTGTTATGCCAAAAAGAACATCGACACGCCGACGACGGAGATGACGGCTCCTGCCACGGCACGCCATGTGACGGGCTGGCGGAAGAGCCACCACGAGGGCAGGATGATGATGACGGGCGTCATGGCCATCAGCGTTGAGGCTATGCCTGCCGCCGTGTATTGCACGGCCATGAGCGAGAAGCCCACGCCGACGAAAGGCCCGAAGATGGTTGTCAGCGTGGCCACGGTCATGTCCCTACGGTCGCTGAGGGCGTGGCGCAGGGGCATGAAGCTGCGCTCGCGCCAGAGCAGCAGCAACACGAAGCCTGCCAGCCCCGCTATCTGCCGCAGGCTGTTGGCGCTGAAGGGCACGACCCAGGCCGGCATGGTGTCAGGCGGATAGTGGTCCATGCCTATCTTGCTCAGCACGAGGCCCACACCCTGGCACACGGCAGCTGCCACGGCAAAGAGCACACCGCGCACGGGCAGACTGAGCGCCACGCGGTGGTGCCGGCCTCTGCCCAGCACGCTGATGCCGATGCCGGCGAGCGTCACCAGCATGGCCGCCACCGTGGCGGGCTGCAGACGCTGGCCCAGCGCCACCCACGCCATGACCGCCGCCGCTAAGGGGGCAAGCGTCATGAAGAGCTGGCCGTAGCGCGAGCCTATGACGATGTAGCACTGGAAGAGGCAGTAGTCGCCCACGACATAGCCCACCAGCCCCGACAAGAGCATCCACCCGCAGGCCTCGGCCCCCATGCCCTGGGGCAGCAGACCGCCGCCGAAGACCGCCAGCAGCGGCAGCGAGAACAGCAGCGACAGCGCCATGCGCAACACGTTGAGCACGAGGTTGCCCATGCGCTTGCTGCCATACTCGCTGAGCAGGGCCGTCGCCGTCCACGAGAAAGCCACGCCAATGGAGATCCATTCGCCAAGGTAACTCATTCTTTTTTGAGTTTTTGAGTTTTTGAGTT
>JAILBT010000078.1 GCA_024680755.1 Prevotella sp.
CACAGAGTTTGTCGTTGCGTTGCTGCTGTAGTCACGCAAAACGGCCTTTATCCTGACTGGATAGGTGGTGGGAATCACCTCTTCCCAGATGCGGCAGGCGTAGTTGAAGGCACCTATCATGTCATTGTCCCAGTTGCCTACGTACTCGGGGATAATCCTGGTTCCGCCACGGAGCATTCGCTGTACGGGCAGGCCGTGGAAAGTGTTGACCACTTGATTTGACATCAGCACCTCAGCCGATTCGTTGTCGCAGAATGAAGGCGCGGAAACACTGAGTGCCAAAAGGGCAAGTATATAATGGTTTCTCATATGTGAATAAGGTTAAAGGTTAATAACTCCGATGAAGTACCACTGACCAAATACGAGGCGGATGCCGTATTCGCCTGTGTATGTGTCGGGCAGTGCCACCTGCTGCGTGCCGGCCGGCACGTTGACGCTATAGACCACTGTCGGCTCGTCGTCGTCCATTGTGTCCGGGTCGAGCAGTTGCACCTCGATATCCTCCTCAAACTCCGTACATAATAATAATGTGTGGTCATTGAGATAGACAGTAGGAGCAAGAATAGGTGTACGAGGAAAAGGCATACTACCGGCAGAAGATCCGCTCTCAGTGTGTGCGATTCGTGTTACGAGGGGAACAATCTCCCCCACTTGTTGCTCTGTCTGAGCATTCATTTTCTCTGTGGCCAAAAGGAGGCCAAACAGCAATAATAGTGTTTTTCTCATTTGATAATAGATTTGTTATGTCGAAAATCCGACGCGGCAAAGGTAGATTGTTATTTTTGGGAGAATATGAAAAAAAGTACGCAAAAAGTACGCAAAATAACAAGCGGAGTAGAAATTATTTGATTTCTACTCCGTTACGCTTGTCCGCAAATAGTTCGCAAACTCTATAAAAGGTTCATAATATGACTGTGAAAACTTTTGGTACTAGGTGTATCCTCCATAAATAATTTGACAGCCAGACGAGCTCGTTCCGAAGAAAGAGTGGTCTTCTTTAGCCCTAATAAACACTCCATCTCTTTAGGTGTGAATCCAAGCCGTTCTAACAGACAAATATCAAGTTCTTCACGGCGAATGGTGCCACATAACTCATACAGTCTAGGAACAAAGGTTGGTAATAAATCTTCAAACAACTTTATTAGATCGTTATGGTCACTGGTTGTGATAGTAATTCCTGGTTGTTGTAACTTTATATGAAGTAATCTATTTATTTCTGAAGTCCGTATTTTTCTGTTAATTGTCTCAATTTCGGTAAGATCTCTCAATTTTCCTGTTGCTGCAAGACGCAACCTCAATTCATTAATAGCCCTTTGTTTGTCCTCTATAATATCATTGAGTTGGACATTATTAATATCTTTTAGACGCTGAATCTCTATAAAGTTACGCTTGAGAGATTCGTATTGAAACGCTAGCTGGTCAATGACATTTTTCCTATTTCGACTTCGTTGAAATAGTGCGTAAGCTAAAGTACACACAAAAATAGTAAAAAGCACAAGCCCCAATATCAATAGGTTTCTTTTCAAGATCATTTGCCTCCGCTTTTCCGCAAGTTCCTGATGACGCTGATAATTATATAATGACTGCATTTCCTGAAGGCGGTTTTGTTCTCTGCATCTTGCTATGGAATCCGTAATCAGTGTGTACAAATCTGCATACTTCTTGATAGAATCTATTTTGTTAGCTGATATATATATGTCCAAGAGGGACGAATAAGCTAGATTGAGATAAGTCAAATCGCTCCCAGACTCCAACAGACGGTTTATGTAATATCGTGCCGAGTCTTGTGATTTTACCCCTAAAGCATACAAAGCTTTATAATAGTAGAGAAGAGAAAACTGAGGATAGAGACCTTGTTTGGTCGCTACTTCTGAGTGAAACTCATACATACGTAACAGAGGAGCCGCCTCCTCGTACTTTCCTTCAGATAGCAGTACACTCAAAGACTGGGCAAGGAAGGTGTTTGCAATCATCGTGTCACCATGCTCAAGCAAAAGCCTGCGAGTGCTGTTGCTTACTATCAAAGTACTGTCGAAATCAAATATCTCAAAATAACAATTTGACATCTGACCGTATGCAAGTATTGCCGTAAGCGTGTCCTTAGCCAGCCACGCCAGGCGCTCGCCTGTCTTATACTCTTTCAAGGCATTACGGGCAAGCCCCTGCCGCAAGAACAAATCCCCCGCCTGCCCGTGTATCTTTGACAGCAGCAGGAAGTCGCAGTCGGCGCGTGTGGTGTCGGCCAGGTCTGTGGCCTGGTGGAACAGGTCGAGGGCCTGCGGGGCCTCGCCCATGTCGCGGTAGGCGCAGCCTAAGAGATAACGGGCGCGCACGCGGTCGGTGTTGGTGCCGTGGCGGTCGGCCAGGGCGACGGCCTGCAGCATGGCGCTGTCGGTGGTGAACGGCACGTAGTGGCGGTTCATCGAGTCGGCCTCGGCCAGCAGGCGCTCCAGGCGCTGCGTGTCCTCACGCGTGGTGCAGGCCGCCAAGACAAGCAGCAGGCTGACAGCAAAGAAACCGGCCAGACAGCCCAGACATGACTTTATCGATATTTTCTGCATCGGAGTTTCCTTCATTGTTGCTTTCCATGACTTGCGATGCTGTGAGGCTTACGATGTGGCTTGACGCATCCACAGTCGTCGCTATAACAACTCGCAAAGGTAAAGCTTTTTTCTGAAAAAAAGAAAACTTCTGCTTTGCTTTTTCATTTAACTCTTGCTGTTGACATTTTATTGTATGCGATGCCAAAATCGTTTCTACATGCTGGTTGATGACATCCTGTTTGCAGCGGCATAAATTAAAGGAAGCGTCAGACCATAGGAATTGTATCATAAAAAGCTCACAAAAAAACTCGCAAAGAATAATTATCCTTTGCGAGTTTTTTGTGAGCAAGATATAGAAGCAGGAGGTTGAAGTACTCGTCATCCCTATATCCCATAGGCTTTTCTTTTGAGCGCCTTTATTTTATTATTGAGGTTCTGCGAGATTTTTCTGAAAAAAAGAAAGAAAAAAATAAAAGTAGCACGCTTGTTTGTAAAAAAGCCGTAACTTTGCCGCAGAAAGATAAGAACAAATAACGTATCCTTTATGGCAGCACACAACGAGCTGGGACTGTGGGGTGAGGAGGTGGCGGCAGAATACCTGCAACGGCAGGGCTATGCCCTGATGGAGCGCAACTGGCACAGCGGACATCGCGACATAGACATTGTGGCATGGGACGGCACCGAGGTGGTGTTCGTTGAGGTCAAGACCCGACAGAGCGCCTCCTTCATCTCTCCGGAGCAGGCCGTTGACTGGCGCAAGCGGCGCAGTCTGCAGCTTTCTGTCAACCACTATGTGAAATGGCACAACATCTCGCGCTATCGTATCGATGTCGTCACGGTGGTGGGCAGTCCGGGCACGGGCACGCCGCAGGTGAACCACATCAGAGACTTCCGCATATCAATGCCCTACTCCACCCGATGGTAGTAACGCGGCTCGCCCCGCTCGGGACACATCATGCACACAATGTCACGCAGCAGTCGTTCGGGATGAAAGGGTGTGTCCTCGAAAAAAGTGCTCGTATCAGTGTTGCAGCCATAGACTCGCTTCTGCTTGAAGGCACGCAGCAGCCCATAGGCCGCGTTCTCTTTCAGCAGGTCGTTCAGTGTGATAGGCTTTCGGCCGCTGTAACGCAACAGCCACACGTCGGCATCGGCCGCTTTCTCGAGCACCTGCTCTGGCGACAGCGCGAGGCTGCCGCTGTGTGTGTCGTCGGCCCAGGGGTAGCGTGCCCCTGCGTCGGCAAGCATACGTCCGGTGGTGCTCTGTCCGCCCGGCACATACCACACCTGACCCACCGTCTTGTCCATCAGCAGCGTCAGCCTGCGGCCCGTGGCCGAGCTCTCGGCCGCTGTCTGCCAGTAGGCTTTCTCGACGGCAGCAAAGAGGCTGTCAGCACGTTGCGGCTGTCCGAGCAGTCGTCCGTAGAAGCGCACCCACTCTGCTCGTCCCAATGCTGACGGCTCCATATAGTCGGCCATCTCGACAATATCGATGCCAGTCTGCTCCACCCGTCCGTAGCCGCCACTGTTCTGGAACGGCGACAGGAAGATGGCGTCAGGCTGTAGTTGGGCTATGGCCTCAATGGTTGGTTCGAGCGAGTTGCCGCAGTCGGCTATGTCGCCCTTGTCGCAGCCACGTTGCACCCATTCGAGATGGATGTACTGCCTGTCACACACCCCGGCAACAGCCTGCCGGCAGCCCAGCTCGTCGAGCAAAGCACAATGGACGCTGGTGGTCACCAGGGCGCGCCGCACCGGACGGCTGTTTTCTATCCTATAGCTGTGCAACACTCGTCCCTCGTGCCAGGGGTCGGCCACGTCAATGTCAGTATGGTCGTCAAACTCGACGATAGTCAGCAGGCGGGCATATCGCAGCTGCAGCGTGTCGCCGTGCACCGCTCCCGCCCTGTCTGCAACGGGGCGACCGCTGCGGCCGCAGGCTGACATGAGCAATAACAACGACAGACAGAAGATTGAGGCAGAAAAATTTTGCAGTTTCATCGTTTCTTATTACCTTTGCACCCCGTAAGCCCTTTGGCCTCTAAAGGGAACAATGTGTTTTGCGCTTGTGGCGGAATTGGCAGACGCGTTAGACTTAGGATCTAATGTCTTCGGATGTGCAGGTTCGAGTCCTGTCAGGCGCACACGAAAACAATTCTAAGGAACCATTCGGTCGGCTCAGTCGCCGAGTTTCGCTGGTTCCTTAGAATTGTTTTTTATTTTCCGCTGTCAACGAGCAGTTGCCGGAAGTCGTCGTAGTTGTTCTTCATCGACACGCTCTGTTTCCGGCCCTTCATGAAGGCTGCCAGCCGGTCGGGTATATCGATGCAGATGCCAACAGCCTCGTCCACCACCTGCTTAAACTTAGCGGGGTGTGCCGTCTCGCAGAATATGCCCACTTCGCCGGGCTGCAACGTGTCTTTCAGGGCCTGATAGCCGCAGGCACCGTGCGGATCGAGTATGTAGCCCGTCTGCTCATAACACTGCCGCATGGTGTGGCGTATCTGCTCGTCGGAGTATGTGGCTCCGCTGATGTGTTGCCTCACCTCGTCCCACGAGCCATACATCTCGGCTATGCGTGCGAAGTTGCTGGGGTCGCCCACGTCCATGGCGTTGGCCAGCGTCTGCACCGACGGGCGCGGCTGGTAGTGTCCGGTCTTGAGATACTGGAACACGATGTCGTTGGCGTTGTTGGCAGCGATGAAGCGCTTCACCGGCATCCCCATGCGTTGGCCGAAGAGGGCGGCAGTGAGGTTGCCGAAATTGCCGCTGGGCACGCATATCACAAGCTGCGAGAGGAGCTGTCGCGGCAGCTGTGCGCAGGCATTGAAATAGTAGAAGGCCTGAGGCAGGAAGCGTGCCACGTTGATACTGTTGGCCGAGGTCAGCGTCAGCTGCCGTCGCAGGTCGTTGTCCATGAAAGCCTGCTTGACCAAGCGCTGACAGTCGTCGAACACGCCATCGACCTCAATGGCAGTGATGTTGCGTCCGAGCGTGGTGAACTGACACTCCTGTATGGGGCTGACCTTTCCTTTGGGATAGAGCACGAAGACGTGTATTCCCTCCACGCCGAGGAAGCCGTTGGCCACGGCCGAGCCCGTATCGCCGCTGGTGGCCACCAGCACGTTGACGGTGCCGGTCTGTCCGGAGCTGCGGTTGACATATTGCAGCAGACGTGCCATGAAGCGCGCCCCCACGTCTTTGAAGGCCAGCGTGGGCCCGTGGAACAGCTCCAAGGCGTATATCCCCGCTTCTACCTCCACTAAGGGGCAAGGGAAGCTGAGCGTGTCGTCCACTATGCGGCGCAGATCTTCTGCTTCGACATCTTCGCCGAAGAAGGCTTCGGCCACGCCGAAGGCAATATCCTGGAAGGACATCTCCTGCAAGCCATCGATGAACCGTTGCGGCAGCTGTTTTATCTGCTGCGGCATATAGAGGCCGCGGTCCTCGGCCAGTCCCTGTGTGACGGCCTTGGCCAGCGAGGCCAAGGGTGCCGTCTTATTAGTGCTGTAGTATTTCATCGTCTCATAATCTTCTTTCCACCGGCCACCACGATGCCGCGGTAGCCGCTGCCCACGCGCTGTCCGCTCAGGCTGTAGGCGGCAGTAGGGCCGCTTTCCTGTTCATGCAGTTCGCGTATATCGGCCGACGAGCCGGTGCCATTGTATATCAGTTCCACGTCGTCAATGAGCATCTCATCGTCGCCACTGCCCTTTCCCGGCGTGGCATTGGTTGAGAACGTGACGAGCAGCGCCTTCGGTTGCAGGTCGGTGTCAAGATAGTTGAACGGCACGACGCATCGCACCCACTGTCCGCCGGTGGTGGCTATGGTGTTGTCCGTGGCGGTGGCCACCTTGTTGGTATATACCTTGTCCTCTGGGTCCTGATAGCTGCTGCCGTCGGTGATGACGGCGCTCATCGTGGCGTATGGGTAGGAGGCATTGGGCGTGCCCTGAGTGAATTTCACCCAGAAGGCTATGGAGTCAGGCCGCTCGGTGAGCGTCTGACAGAAGGTGTCGCCATAGCTGTCGGTGTCGGTGTCGGCGATGTTCATATACGAGTGGTTGGCCACGTCTGTAGCCACCATGCTGCCGGCGTTGAGTCTGCCGGTGGTCATGGTGCCGTTGGCCACGATACCGAAGATGGACGTTGCCACCAGCCTTGCGCTGTACTGGCCGCTGTGGGCATCGCTGCTCAGGTAGCAGTGGTTGCCGGCCAGGGCAGCCAGCGACCCTGTGGCGCTGCTGAACGAATGCCAGTGTCGCGGCTCGGCCACGGCGGTCGGACTGCTGACATCGCCCCAGTCCTCGAAGCCCGAGTTCTGCAGCTGTGTGTGGGTGAAATAGTATTCCTTGCCAAAGGTGGCCACCACCACCTGACCCAGCTGCTGTGTCAGGTCAATGTTGATGACGGCATACAGCTTGTCGGCGGTGAAGCGGGCCTTGATATCCACGGTGAGTCCGACGAGAAGCATTGACCAGACGGGGTCGCTGATGGCTACGGTCTGCCGTTCTACGTCTAAATACACGGTGTCGCCGCTGACTGTTCCGGCCATATTGTCGGCTGTGATATCGCCCAGCACCAACTCGCTGTCGTCCGCCACCAGCTTGAAATCGACCAGGGTCAGTCGGAAGGTCTGGTCGTCGTTCTGCTCGATATTGATGTTTGAGGTGGTGTTGGCTTCGTCGCCGTTGATAAGCAGGTTCAGACGGTCGGTGTAGCTGCCAGCGGCCGCCGTGAGGGGCAGCAGCGCAGCAGCCAGTAAGGTGTAGATGTGTTTCATGCTCGTGACTGTTGTTATATATATTTATTGTGTATTTGCCGTGATGGTAGCCTCAGATGTGTCACAGATGATATGTCAGTCCCAGGGTGCCGTAGATGGGGTACATGGTCTGTCTGACTGATGTGAATCCGCTGCGGTGTATGCCCGTCAGCCCCCATGACAGACTGGCGTAGGCTCCCCAGGCTGGTGTCAGGCTGATGTCCAGTCCGGCATCGATACCGGTCTGCAGGCGTCGCATGTCGTCGCCGAAGTCGTATTCGCCGCGCGAGTCGGGCTGGCTGCCCATCACGACCTTGGCGCCGGTGGGATCACCCACGCGTAGGTAGCCATCGTAGGCATAGCCGCTAAACTGTCGCGACAAGAGCCACGACAGGTATGGTCCGGCGTGTAGCGTGACGCGGCTGCCGGCGCGCAGCGTGACGGCCAGCGGCACAGTCAGCATCCACTGTCGGACGCTGGTGTTTACATGTCCGGTGAAATGGCCGTCAAGTCGCTGCCCGCCGCGCACCATCTCGGTGTAGTAGCCACGCACGGTGGCGTCGGTCTGCATGTGCTTGCCCTCAAAGCGCAGTCCGGCGGTCAGTCCCCAGCGTCCCCACAAATCGCGCTGTACGTCGGCCCCCACCTGCACGTTGGGCTGCAGGGTGAAGCTGTCCAGGCTGCGTATGCTGGCGGGCAAGCCTATGGGCGCCGTGCCGCCCACGCTGTAGCCCAGCCGCAGGGAGAACTGCCACGGACTGTCATTCAGGCTCTCGTGAGCCCGCATGGACATGCCTTGCAAAAAGATGAACAGTAACAGAAGAAATTGTTTCATGTGGTCAGTCCTCTTCTTTTTCGCATATCACCTTCACTTTGTCTATGAGTAGCTGGCTGCCTACGGCGCCCTCGAACGTGTCGCCCCCGGCGCTCGACGAGAACACCACGGTCAGGCTGTAGTCTCTCTGGCTGAGCCGCTGCATATCGACGGTGTCGGTATAGTTAAACTCGATGTCAAACGGTGTCCAGCCGGCCACGGGCGTCACATGGTCCATCTTGGCCAGCGCCACTATCTGCGGACTGGTCTGCACGTTGTCGCCAAACAGCACCAGGGCATTGCCGTCGGCATCCTTGTTGCGGTAGAACACGGCGTAGATAGCCCCTTGGTCGGTGCGTCCCTCTACGCTATTGCCCTGTGCGTCGGTATAGGTGGGGCCAGGGGCATACTGGTAGTAGCCCGTCATTCGCAGCGGACGTCGCTGGAAGCTCTGGCCGAAGCGCGTGGCCTGCAGGGGCTGCGACAGAGCCAACGACAGTTCAAACTCGCCTATAAAGAGGTTTCCGGCGGCAATACGCTTGCCCACCATGCGTCCGAAGGCCCCCGTGCTGCGGGTGGTCAGCCTGACGGCAGCGCCGTCGAGCCCGTCGGATAAGGGCACCGTGGGGTAGTCGTCTGGCCGAGCGTTTGACATGCTCAGACGGAAGCCAGAGTTACCCGTGGCCCATGCGGGACGTTCCGCTCCCTGCTCGTCGGTCTCAAACCATGTGTAAAACTGCGACTGATCGTTCAGCCTGTAGTGTTCGAAGTCAAGGTTCAGCGTATCGCCCACGACACGCGTCTCGCGCTGAAACTCGACGCTGTATGTGCGGTGCCAGTTGCCATCTTCCGATGTCACTGTATAGCTGACAGGCTGACTGAAATCGTGCACCGAACCGCTGGCCGGCACGATGGTGGCCCCCGGCGTGAGGCGGAAGCGTGGGGCTAAGGCGGTCACGTCGGCACTGCGGCGGACGGTGAAGATGACGCGCGGACTGTCGTAGAGCACGCTGACCAGCGTGTCGCCGGGGCTGAAGAACAGCGCCGTCGGGTCGTCGGCATGGACGTATGCCGCCTCGATGTCACACTCCTCGCCCAGCGGCTCGTCCTTGATGCACGAGGCGCACAGCAGGCAAGCGACGACAATGCCACAGATATGTAGTTGTCTCATAACGCAATAGTCGTATTACGGCGCGCAAAGATAACATCATTTCTTGAAACTGCCAAAATAAAGACGTTTTTTGTTCTCACTTATCAAAATTATTCGTAATTTTGTCGCCACACATACTCTGACATACAACTATGAAACACCGTATGAATACCCGCAAATGCATACAGCGCAAGTGGCTGCTTGCGGCAGTGCTACTCATGGCATGGCCGGCCAAGGCCGAGCAGACGACAGACGCCGACCAGCAGGCAAGCACAGCGACCGTCTCCACCCAGAAGAAAGGCAGCTGGCTGAAGCGGGCCGTCAGCTGGTTTGGCGATGCCTGGAGCGGCTACGACCCTGCCTACAGCGTGCCGTCGTTCTACGACTGGGCTGTCCAGCTGCAGAACACGTCGTCGTGGGAGTCGCTTGAGACAAAGAGTCAGGAAGGCATGGACGTGATGATGCGGTCGCGCCCCAGCCACAAGATAGGGCCATACTTCGGCTGGAACTTCCTGTTCTATGGCGCCACCATCGACCTGAGCACCATAGGCAAGCCCAAGACGAAGGGCAAGAACGAGTTCACGCTGAGCATCAACAGCAACCTGCTGAACCTTGACCTCATCAGGCGGCGCACCGGCGGCGACTTCGACATCAAGCGCATGCGCTTCACCGACTTCACCGGCCACACCACCGACCTGACCGACTGGGTGCGGCAGTACAATGCCGGCGACTATATCAAGAACAGTCTGACGGGCTTCAACCTCAACATTTTCACCAACCACCGCAAATACTCCAACCCGGCAGCCTTCAGCAACGGCGCCATACAGCTGCGCTCGGCCGGCACGCCCATCGTGGGCTTCGGCTACACACAACAGAAGGTGGAGAGCGACATAGCGTGGATCTTCTCCGACGCGGCCGCCGACCTGTCGGTGGACGAACACGGCAACGCGCTCTTCTCTGACCAGATATGGGAGAGCAACCTGGAGAAATACTCAGACATGGGCGACATAGGCGCCTTCTTCGCCCTGTATGACATGCTGGACAATGCATGGCCCTACATGACCAGCACCCCAGAGAAGGCAAACGTGGCTCGCAGCCTGCTGACCAACAAGTTTCCCACGCTGACAAAGATAGACGACTGGCACCTGCAGCTGGGCTATGCCTACAACCTGGTGTTCTCGCGCCGCCTGCTGCTCGGGCTCTCGCTCGTAGCTTCGCCCGGCATAAAGCACGTCAGGTCAACCAACGAGGGTAGCTTCACCAACGAGATGGCCGATGTGTTTGCCGAACTGGTCAACAGCCACGAGGGTACGAATCTGACGAGCAACGACTTCATACTTGACTTCGACGACCGTCACGTCAACCTGAACATCTTCGGCCGTGCCTCCCTGGTATGGAACCACAACCGCTGGCGCGCCGGTGTGACGGGCACGTTCAGCAAGTACTATTACAACCACCACGGCATGGACATCGACAACAGCTTTGCCAATCTGACGGCCTACGTTGGCTACTGCTTCGGTCGGAAGAAGGAATACCGCCACGACGGTGCCAAGCGCCGCGACTACATCATGGCGGCCCTGACAAAGAGTCAGATAGCCGAGATAAGCGACACGCTGCCCCGCAGCAACGTTTCGACACGGGCCGCGATAGCCGCCCTACCGGCCGACTCGCTGCGCCGGTCGCCCTACGCACCTGGCGGCACACGACGCTATCACCTGGACCACATCGACCTCGACATACAGGGCTGCGACCTGGTGGCGGGGCCGGACGGTCGCTACGGCACATTCGAGATAACCGACGGCTATGTCACCCCTGGCCAGGACAGCGAGCAGCGCACCGTGGCCGGCACCGTGCTCGACATCGACAAAGACGGCGTAATGAGCTTCAAGATGGGGCACAACAGCAGCATACGCGCCGGCAACTGGTGGAAATCGCAGCTCCGCAAGGACCAGATAGTGAACCAGTGGTATCCCGAGCTGCTGTTCTACGCCCTTCGCGGCAAGCTGACGCTGAACGTTCGCGGACGTATCTTCGGCACGAAGCAACCCGTCCAGCTGGTGCTTGATGACGTGTGCATCAACCGCGGCAAGGAGGCGCGCACCTTCAAGCAGATGGGTGTCAAGACGTTCCGCAGCCGTTCGGCCCACAGCATAGAGGGTCAGGCCCTGGTCAACGGCCGCCAGTGCCGTGTCTATATAGAGCAGCGCAAGCGCGGCAAGAGCACTCAGCTCTACATCTCGCGCTTCTATCCGGCCATGAGCAGCTGGATGAAACACCTGAGCGACAACAAGCCCCTCAGCCGCATATCCATGCCCGGCACCCACGACTCGGGCAGCAGCAGCATAGCCAGCAACGCCATCGGCTCGGCCGGCCACACGCAAAACTTCGCCGTGGGCGAACAGCTGCGCGACGGCATACGCGCCTTCGACATCCGCCTGAAGAGCGACATGCACTTCGGCCACACGCTGAAATGCCGCGAGCGCTTCGACAGCACAATGGTGGAGTGGGACCGCTTCCTTGCCGACAACCCCTCGGAATGTATTGTAGCAATGGTGGGTAGCGACGAGGGAGGTAAGTGGAGCGACGAGATGAGGCAGAATTTCCAGACCATCATCGACAAGTATCCCCACCGCTTCGTTGAGAACTTTGCCCCCGCAACACCATTAGGCCAGGTGCGCGGCAAGATACTGGTGCTGAAGCGGCAGGAACAGTGTCCCTTCGGCCGGTTGCTGAAGTTCCAGGACAACGCCGTTTTCAGCTACGACGGCTTCCATGTGGAGGATGTCTATAAGGAGTTCAAGTCGTGGAAGAAGCTGCGCCTGGTGGAGCAGCACCTGCGCGAGTCGTTCGAGGCTGACGACCCCGGCACATGGTATGTCACCTTCTGCAGCATAGCGTGGTCGCCCCGGCGCCACACGCCCTACAGCTATGCCTGGGGAGCACGCAACATACGCAAGCCCATCAACATCAACCTGAACATGCTGATCGAGATGAAAGACTACAGCGAGCTGGGCATGGTCTTCCTGGACTACTACAACAACCACGGCGAGAACCCACAGCTGGTGCAGTCGATAGTAAAGTCAAACTTCCAGATTGACAACGCTGAATGACAACGCCGAGAAAGCCGTGCTGACAACAGACGACAGCCAGTCACCGGCCGGCTTAGTCACCGCTGTCCGCCCTACTGACGCTACCCTCTGCTGCTCAGGCGTGCCATCAGCGCCGACAGCAGCGACACCACAAGCCCAACGAGCAGGTTACTGGTCAGAAGGTTGAGCGCGATGTCGATGGGCCGCATGGCGCGCAGCTGCTGCATGGACAGGGCCAGCTGGTCGGCCAGACCGTATGCCTCTACGGCCTGGCGGCCCTCGGGCGAGGCTGCCACCCGCTCCAGCGCGTCTATCATGGTGCCGTGGTCAAGATATGCAAAATAGATCCACTGCACGAAGGCAAACAGCACCGACGCATAGAAGAACGCCAGCAGACAGTAGAGATAAGCCCGCCGAAACGACATGCTGCCGCCACACACAGCCACAGCATAGCGCGTGGTGCTGCGACTCAAGACGAAAGGCGTGGCCAACGCTATCACCACGGCCGCCATGCTCAGCACGGGTGTAGAGAGTGAGACTATGTAGCAGGCAAAACTGGTCGTCCACACCACTGCCAGACGGATACCGTCAATACGGGCAAAGGCCCGAAGCTGGTTATATTCTGTAGGTGTCATATCTGCTTTGTTGATATGCTTGCTGAGCACCGGCAACACGCCATGTTTGCCACTGACAGCCCGACGCGACACGTCACGCCTTTAAATTTTAGGCGCAAAGATACGCTTTTTCGCTTGTTTAGCAGCAGTATGACATAAAAAAAAGGTTAAAACAGAAAAAAAACTGCGATTTTCTTTTGCCATATCAGGAAAAAGCCATACCTTTGCACCCGCAAAAAGCCGAAAGGGCCGCAAAAAGCCTGAAGGCCAAAGCAAGACGGGCAAGTCTTGCACGGCCAGCTCCTTGTGAATCCTCCAGGACGGGAACGTAGCAAAGGCAGCAGGTTGTAGCGGCGCGATGTAAGTAGCTTGCCCACCCGCCTCATTAGCTCAGTTGGCCAGAGCACGTGATTTGTAATCTCGGGGTCGTTGGTTCGAATCCGACATGAGGCTCAAAAGAATTAAGAACTGAGAGTTGAGAGTTAAAAGCTGCAAGCAGTTGACTCTCAACTCTCAGCTTTTTAATACACTTGCCCTATCCATAGCCACAGACTACGAAGTCTCAGCTACAAACTTTCAAAGCTTTCAACTTTCAACTCCTAACTACAAGCAATGAATCCCCTACTCCACCAGCCATACGGCACCCCGCACAACACAGCCCCTTTCGGGCAGATAAGCCTGGCCGACTTTGAGGAAGCCATGCTCGAGGGCATACGTCGCGACGACGAGCAGATAGACCGCATAGTGAACAACCCCGCGCGGCCCACGTTCGACAACACCATAGTGTGCGTTGACGACGAAAAGGACGAGAGCGGCTACTACGACCTGCTTGACCGCGCGACGACCATCTTCTTCAACCTGCTCTCGGCCGAGACCAACGACGCGATGGATGCCCTGGCCGAGCGCATGCAGCCGCTGCTGACCAAGCACGCCAACGACCTGCGCCTGAACGAGCGGCTCTTCGAGCGCGTGCGCTATGTGCACCGCCACCACCGTCGGCTGACAGCTGAAGAGAAGATGTTGCTGGACAACTGCTACGACGGCTTCGTGCGGTCTGGAGCCCTGCTGCCACCCGAGGGCAAGGAGCGACTGCGCCAGCTGACAGAGGAGGCATCGCTGCTCGGACTGAAATTCTCGCAGAACCTGCTGAAGGAGACAAAGGCTTTCCGTCTGCACCTGACCGACGCGCAAGACCTTGACGGGCTGCCACAGACAGCCATCGACGGGGCGCGCCACGCTGCACAGGAGGCAGGGCTCGACGGCTGGGTGTTCACGCTGGACCAGCCCAGCTACGGCCCCTTTATGACCTACAGCACCCGCCGCGAGCTGCGGCGGCAGATGTACATGGCAAAGAATCAGGAAGGCATACACCCCGGCGACACCAATAATATTAATGTATGCGCGCGACTGGTCAACCTGCGTCGCGAGGTGGCCCAGTTGCTGGGCTACAAGACATACGCCGACTATGTGTTGCAGCGCCGCATGGCAGGCAGCGTGAAGGGTGTTTACCGTCTGCTGAACGACCTGATAGATGCCTACCGGCCTACGGCCGAGCGCGAGCAGAAACGGCTGGCGCAGATGGCGCGCAGCATGGAGGGACGCAGCTTCAAGCTGGAGCCATGGGACACGAGCTTCTATGCACACAAACTGAAGCTGCAACGCTATCAGCTCGACGCAGAGATGTTACGGCCATATTTCGAGCTGTCGAAGGTCATCAAGGGCGTGTTCGGACTGGCCACGCGTCTGTATGGCATCACCTTCAGCGAACGCAGCGACATACCCGTCTATCACCCCGACGTCAAGGCATACGAGGTGTCTGACCGCGACGGTACGTTCCTGGCCGTGCTCTATGCCGACTTCCACCCGCGCAAGGGCAAGCAGGGCGGAGCATGGATGACGGAATACCAGAGCCAATACTGGCGCCGTAAGGACACGGGACACGAGACAACGCACGACTCGGCCCCAAGCTCTCAGCTCGCAACCTGTGGCTCGCAGTTTGAGAACGTCCGGCCACATGTATCAGTAGTGATGAACCTGACCAAGCCCACGCCCGACAAGCCGTCGCTGCTGACGCTGGGCGAGGTAGAGACCTTCCTGCACGAGTTTGGCCACGCCCTGCATGGCATGTTTGCCAACACGCGCTTCGCCTCGCTCTCGGGCACCAACGTGTGGTGGGACTTTGTCGAGCTGCCGTCGCAGCTGATGGAGAACTTCGCTGTCGAGCCCGCTTTCCTGCGCACCTTCGCCTTCCACTACCAGACGGGCGAGCCTCTGCCGCAGGAACTGATAGATCGCATACGCCGCAGCCGCAATTTCATGGTTGCAACAGCCTGCATGCGGCAGGTCAGTCTCGGACTGCTCGACATGGCCTACTACACTCAGAGTCAGCCCTTCGATCAGGACATCATTGCCTTTGAGAAGAAAGCATGGGAGCGAGCCGCTCTGGGCGAGCAGCGCACGGACACCTGCATGACCACACAGTTCTCGCACATCATGGCTGGCGGATATGCAGCCGGCTACTACTCGTATAAATGGGCCGAGGTGCTCGATGCCGATGCCTTCAGCGTGTTCAAGCGCCACGGCGTGTTCTCTGAGCGGGTGGCGCAGAGCTTCCGCGACAACGTGCTCTCGCGCGGCGGCACCGAACACCCTATGACGCTCTACAAGCGCTTCCGCGGCGGCGAACCCACCATCGACGCACTGCTGCGCCGAAACGGGATTAAGTAAGGAGTTGATGTTGGGGAGTTGTGGAGTAAGGAGTTGTGGAGTAAGGAGTTGTGGAGTAAGGAGATGTATAGTAAGTAGATTACCCCTAACACTACATTACACAACTACACACTCCACAACTCCACAACTACTTACTCCACAACTCCACGATACTCCTCAATACAAGTCGGTGTCTCGTGCCACGCTGAAGTTGCCCTGACGGTCGATGAGCATCCTGATGGGCAGAAACATATCGTCGGCGTCGGGGAAGGCCACCTGCAGTCCGAAGCGCAGGTGTCCGTCGCTGATGGTGTCATAGACCATGCCGTCGAGTATGCCCTGACGGCGGAAAATGTTGTCGAGGCAGGCGTCGAGTGTTTTCTTCGTCACGTCGTGGTGGAAGAAGGTCGAGCCGTCGGTGCGGCGTATGGTCAGTGTGATGCGGTTGTCGACATACGGCTGTCCGTGGTCGCCCTTGACCAGGGCCAGCGAGTCGTCGGGGCGCTGGTCTATCACGATGTCATACATGGCTCCGCCCCACTGCACCTGTTCGGTGCGGTGCGACGGCTGGCGGCGTATGGGCGGCTGCGGCTTGCGGGGCACATATTTCTCGGCAATGATGACGTCGCTCTTGGGCTTCTTATCACTGTCACAGGCGGCCAGTAAAGCCACGGTACTGCCGACGAGCAGCACACAGGCATAGGGGAAAGAAATGCGTTTCATGTATAGTATCAGACTTCTATATAACTTGTGGTTATCTCACTGCTTTGCAGTAGGAGGCTGTAATATAGTTTTTTCTTTATGTTTGTCTCTTAGAGCTGTGGTGGCAACTGTCGGCCTCCACATTAATATTATATATATGACCAGGCGTTTGCCCCGCAGTGGCGATGTATCGGTTTGCCGGTATGTCGCCATCTTTTTTTCCAGTGTCGGCCACGACATGTGATTCTATGGCTAAGCTGACTTCCGTTCTTCTCAATACCACTGCACGGAGTTGCTGTAGCTGGAGCGCTTGTCATATTTCAGGGCGTCGGTCAGTGTGGCCGCGTTGCAGCGGAATGAGAAGTTGTAGCTGGTGTATGGTGCCAGCACGACAGAGCACGACATATTGAAGCAGTGCAGGTCGCGCGAGAGCGAGGCTGTGGTCATGGAGATTTTCTTGTTCTCGAAGTCGTAGCCCGACGAGAACGAGATGTTCCAGCCGTCGGATATACGCAGGTTGCCGCTTATGTTGAGGTTCTGCGTGAACTTATAGGGGTAGCGCATCGAGTTGTAGTTGAACTTGCCCGCCGTGTTCTCCCGCATGGTGATGCCATATCCGAAGCTGATGCTCCAGGGCAGCGAGAATGGCATGTATCCATCTTCATCGGTCTCCGCCTTTCCGGCGTTTTCTCGTCTGGCACCGTGCTTGCCCTCCTCCAGGTCGCGGTCGATGTTGGTATCGACCTCGCCCAGTGCGTCGTCCTCGTCGTCTTTATTCTTCCGTCGGTCGTCGTCTTTCTTCTTGTCCACCTTCTCGCCCCTGAGCCACTTGAAGAAGTTGCTCACCTTGTTGTTGTCGAGTGTGTACGACAGGTTCTGCGACATACCCTGGAAGCGTCCGAAGCGTCCGCGGTCGTACTCGGTGGTGTGCTCGCTCAGCCGGACGGGTCCGCCCACCGAGTCACATTCGTAGGCGTATGTGGCAAAGGTGGCGTTCATGTTGAAAGTGTAGCTCTTTGACAGCTTCAGCCTGAGCGTGGTTGAGAGGTCGCTCCATGGTCGCACCGTTGCGGCAAAGTTGTAGCCCATCGTGGCCGACAGCTCGTCGATGATACTTATCTTCTTCATCGCCACCGAGTCGTTGTCGGTCTTGACCTTCATCTCCACGTTGTTGCCCAGGGTCATGTTGACGGTGCCAGTCTTTCCCTTGCCTGGCGGCGAGTAGAGCTGTCCCTGGTAGGGTGAGTATTCGACCAGCGAAACGTTGCCCTGTGCGTCGGTTTTCTGGTAGGTTTTGTAGTAGCCATAGCGTGCGGCAGAGAAGTCGGGCGCATAGCTGAAGCTGACCGACGGCGTGACGACGTGGCGTATGGCCTGTATCTTGTCGCCGAAGAGCTTTCGGCTGGGTATGAAGAAGCCATAGAGCTTTGTTGAAGCCGAGACAGCCAGCGACCAGTTGTAAACGTTGTAGAAGCCGTAGGTGGTGTCGGTGCGCTCCACCTGCCGCTCGGTGTCCCACCACTTGTTGAAGCGGCTCTTATATGTCCGGTCGGTCAGGTTGAACGACGGGTTGATGTTGATATATCCGAAGAGCGTGAAATTGGCATTGATGGGTATCTTGTGCTGCATGCCGTTCTTCCAGTCCCTTATCAGGTTCTTCTTCAGCAGCTGGTCTTCTTTGGTAGTGATGCTGTTGCTCATCTGTCCGGTGTAGCTCATCGAGATTTTCTCATACCAGCGTTCCTTGCCCACCATGTGTTTTCGTCTGAAGGGATAGAAGCGTGCGATGCTGATGTTCAGGTCTGGCAGAGTCAACGACACCGACGAGTCGCGCATGTTCTGCGACACGTTCATCGACGTTGACAGCGTCATGCCTATGCTGGAGAAGGTGGTGCTGTATGACACGCTCGACGTGCGCGTCGACTGCGTCATCGACTGCGGGTTGTACATCGACGTCAGGTTGTTGCGCTCGTAGCTGGTCGAGGCATAGTTGACGCTGGCCGAGAGCGTGCTGTAGGGGTTTGCTTTCTGGTCCTGGCGGTGGCTCCACTGCAGCTTGAAGGAAGTGGTCTTCGAGTAGTCGGGCATGTTCTTCTCGCCCGTGATGCTGTTCTGATAGCTGGCCAGCAGCGAGCCGCTGTAGCGGTAGCGCTTGCGGTAGTTTGATGCAGCCGACACTCCCCACGAGCCCTTGGTGTATATCTCTCCCGTCAGCTTTAGGTCCATCTTGTCCGATATGGCGAAATAGTATCCGCCGTCGCGCAGGTAGAAGCCGCGCGAGGTCTCGTCGCCGTATGTCGGCATGATGAAGCCGCTGCTGTAGCTCTTGGTGAAGGGGAAGAAGCCGTAGGGCACAGCCAGCGGCAGCGGCACGTCGGCCACGACGAGATATGCCGGTCCGAACACCACGTCCTTGCCCGGTCGCACCTTTGCGCGCGAGAGAGCTATGTAGAAGTCGGGGTGCGGGTCGTCGCAGGTGGTGTAGCGGCCGTGGCGCAGGAAGAGTTCGCCCTCGCCGTTGCGTTTCGACAGCTCAGAGGTCAGAAAGCCGTCGTCCTGCTGTGTATAGACCTGCTGAATGAGTCCTTTCTTAGTCTTGAAGTTGAAAGCCATCGTGTCGCTCTCGTATGTGTCGCTGCCCATCTTAAAGACCGGCGTGCCTATGAGGGCGTTGGTGGCGGTGTCGCGTCCGCCTGTGGCGTGCACGAGCGACGAGTCGAGGCACATGTATATCTTCTCGCTCTTGAGGTCCATGTTCTGGTATTCCACATGTGCGTCGCCATAGAGGTGAGCCATGCCCGTTCCGGCCACATATACTATAGAGTCTTCGGCCGAATACTTGACGGGCGAGTCGATGCCGCTCTTCTTCTGTCTGTTAAGCGAGTCGGCATAGAGCGAGTCGTCGATGTGCTTGTTGCGCTGCCAGATGGCTTTCTCCAGCGAGTCCATCAGGGCTGTGTCTGTCTGAGCCAGGGCCACGGCATCGAGCTTGCGCGGCAGGGTGAGCAGCGGCACGTCGGTCCCCGCCTGGTCGAGCACGCTGCGCACGATGGCGCTGGGGCGCAGCTGTCGCAACGAGTCGGTCTGCCACGTCACAACGGCAGCACCGCCCGTTGCGCGCGGCGCAGCCCCACCGGCCGACATCATTACATGGGCGACGACCGCCAACAGCGCTGTGAGAAAGACCCACCTTCGTTTCACGGCCGCAAAGGTACTACTATTTTTTATCACTGCGTAAGGTTGCCTGTTATTTTTTAGGCCCATAGCGGCAGATTTACACTTTTTTTACACAAATGTTTGGCCGTTTCAGGGAAAAGCCGTACCTTTGCACCGCTTTTTCGGCGTAACCGATGACGGGAAGTAACGAGTGGCCCGCTATGTTGCGTCGAGGGCCAAGAAGAAACACATATAAATTACTTTACAGCAAAATGGATCTGATTAAGATTGCTGAAGAGGCTTTTGCCACCGGCAAGCAGCACCCGCAGTTCAAGGCGGGCGACACCGTGACCGTGGCCTACAAGATTGTCGAGGGCTCGAAGGAGCGTATCCAGCAGTATCGTGGCGTGGTTATCAAGATTTGCGGCCACGGCGAGAAGAAGCGTTTCACCGTGCGCAAGATGAGCGGCACGGTGGGTGTAGAGCGTATTTTCCCCATCGAGAGTCCCAACATTGAGAGCATCGAGGTGAACAAGATAGGCAAGGTGCGCCGCGCCAAGCTCTACTATCTGCGCAAGCTCACCGGCAAGGCAGCCCGCATCGCCGAGAAGCGCCGCATGGTGAAGAGTGCCGAGTAACCAAGATGGACTTTCGCATCACTACACTGAGCGACATACGCGCCGTGGCCAGACAGTTTATCGAGGCTGTCGGGCAGCGGCGCGTCATTGCGTTCTATGGGGCCATGGGGGCCGGAAAGACCACCTTCATCAAGGCCCTGTGTCAGGAGATGGGCGTCAACGACGTCATCACATCGCCCACGTTTGCCATTGTCAACGAATATGGTGTCAACGACGGCAGCAGCATATATCATTTCGATTTCTACCGCATCAAGCGCATCGACGAGGTGTATGACATGGGCTACGAAGACTATTTCTACAGCGGCAGGCTGTGCCTGATAGAGTGGCCAGAGCTGATCGAAGAGCTGCTACCCGAAGATGCCCTGCGCGTCAGCATAACCCAGCAGCCCGACGGCAGCCGGCTGATAAGGCTGTAGCAGCAACTCTGAATAATCCGATTACTCTGAATAATCTGATTACTCTGAATAATCCGATTACTCTGATTACTCCGATTACTCTGATTACTCCGAATAATCCGACTACCCAATCCCTCAACCCTTCCCTCATGCCCGCCCAACCCGTAATCTTCGCTGCCGATGCTGCCGTTGCCCTGCAGCAGGCCATCGCCGACATACAGCCCGACCGCTGCGTCGTTCTGTGCGACGACGTCACTTGCCGCCTCTGCCTGCCCCTGACGGAGCAGGCCGTCGGCGGCCTGCCCGTCGTCTGCATAGCCAGCACCGACAGCCACAAGAACCTCGACAGCCTGACCCACGTCTGGCAGGAGCTGCAGCGTCTCGGCGCCACACGCCACTCGCTGATGGTCAACCTCGGAGGCGGCATGGTGACCGACCTGGGAGGCTTCGCTGCCAGCACCTTCAAGCGCGGACTGCACTTTGTAAACATCCCCACCACGCTGCTGGCTATGGTCGATGCCTCGGTGGGCGGCAAGACAGGCATAAACTTCGGACAACTGAAAAACGAGATAGGCGTGTTCCGCAATGCCGACCGCGTCATCATCGACACGCGTTTTCTCGCCACGATGGACCGCAGCAACATGCTCTCGGGCTACGCCGAGATGCTGAAGCACGCCCTGATCAGCACCGACACGTCCATGCTGGCCGAGCTGCTCACCTTCGACATCGAGCAGCCGGACCTGGGCCGGCTGCAGCAGATGGTCAGGCAGAGCGTGGCCGTGAAACAGCGCATCGTGACCGAAGACCCGCTGGAACAGGGACTGCGCAAGGCGCTCAACCTGGGCCACACCGCCGGACATGCCTTCGAGAGCTGGAGCCTGGCACGCAGCGGCACAGGCAGCGGCACACCGATGCTCCACGGCTATGCTGTGGCCTACGGGCTGGTGGTCGAGCTCTACCTGAGCACCACGAAGGCAGGCTTCCCCACCGAGCGTCTGCGACAGCTGACCGCCTTCGTGCGCCGACACTACGGACAGGCAGCCATCACCTGTCGCGACTATCCGCAGCTGCTCAGTCTGATGCACCACGACAAGAAGAACGTTGGGGCCGACATCAATTTCACACTGCTTACCGATGTGGGCCGCTTGCTTATCAACCAGACGGCCACGGAGAGCGAAATCTGCGAGGCTCTCGATTTCTACCGCGAGGGCTGACCCTCGGCCTGTCAACCTGTCCGCCCTACCCCACCGCCCACACACATGAAGCCCATCGTATGGCGCCGGCTGCCCCTGCCCACCGACTATTATGCCATCAACCTGCTGGGGCTGATACTGTCGCGGCGCCCGCTGACAGCTGTCGAGCTGCGCCACGAGCTGATACACTCGCGCCAGCAGCGCGAGCTGTTGTATGTGGGCTTCTTCGTGTGGTATGTGGCCGAATGGCTCTTCTGGCTGCTGCGCCTGCGCAGCTCATGGCGCGCATACCTCAACATCAGCTTTGAACAGGAGGCCTACGCTCATGAGGCCGAGCCCGACTACCTGGCTCGGCGCCGTCCCTACGCTTTCCTGCACCTTGTGGGCTCGCAACGCCATTAACCCGCCACTTGCCGTTACAATGCTGTTACAACGCTTGGGTGTAACAGCATTGTAACGCCTTTCGTTGCATGATTACGGCCGAAGTGGGTATTTTTGCCGCCGTAATCAAAACATAAGCAAGACAATGGAAACAAGTCAAGACTACCTGATGGTGTCAATGAAGCTGCTGGGAGCGCTGGGGCTGCTCATCTACGGCATGCGCATGATGAGCGACGCCCTGCAGAAGATGGCCGGCCCACAGCTGCGCCATATCCTGGCCCGCATGACCACGAACCGCTTGACCGGTATGCTGACCGGCACGTTCGTCACATGCGCCGTGCAGTCGTCGTCGGCCACGACGGTGATGACCGTGTCGTTTGTGTCGGCCGGACTGCTGACGCTCTCGCAGGCCATCTCCGTCATCATGGGCGCAAACATCGGCACCACGCTCACAGCCTGGATAATGACGCTGGGATACAACGTCGATCTGACCAACGTCGTGTTCCCCGCGTTCACCATAGGTATCATACTGATATATATGAAGCGCCACCGCATCGTAGGCGACTTCCTGTTCGGCATAGCTTTCATGTTTCTCTCTCTTGTTATGCTGAGCAGCGCCGGCAAGGAGCTCGACCTGGAGCACAACGCCGATGTGGTGGCCTTCTTCGCCTCGTTCGACACCGACAGCTACTGGACCATACTGGCCTTCCTCGGCATCGGAACGCTTATCACATGCATAGTGCAGTCGTCGGCAGCGGTCATGGCCATAACCATACTGCTCTGTTCGACCGGCGTGCTGCCCATCTACCTCGGCATAGCCCTCGTCATGGGCGAGAACATCGGCACCACGGCCACGGCCAACCTGGCGGCGCTGGGTGCCAACACGCAGGCCCGGCGCGCAGCCCTGGCCCATCTGCTGTTCAACGTGTTCGGCGTGGTGTGGGTGCTGTGCGTGTTCTACCCCTTTGTCAATCTGGTGTGCCAGCTCGTGGGCTACGACCCCGCAGCCGGCGGACAGGCCGCACGGCTGCCGGTCGTGCTGGCCATGTTCCACACATGCTTCAACGTGACCAACACCGCCCTGCTCATTGGCTTCATACCCTGGATGGAACGGGCCGTGTGCTGGCTGCTGCCGGAGAAGACAGAGCAGCAAGATGAAGAGTTCCGCCTCAGACACATACAGGCCAACCTCATGCAGACACCGGAAATATCCGTGCTGCAGGCGCAGAAGGAGACGGCCCACTTCGGCCAGCGCGTACAGCAGATGTTCGGCCTTGTCAGCAGACTGGCCGACGAGCACGACGGACAGCAGTTTGCCCGCCTGTTCTCCCAGATAGAGCAGCAGGAAGACTACACCGACCGCATGGAGATAGAGATAGCCAGCTTTCTGGAACAGGTCAGCGAGAACCACCTGAGCGACGAGACAAAGGCCAAGGTGCGGCAGATGCTGCGCGAGGTGGGCGAACTGGAGTCGATAGGCGACGCCTGCTACAACCTGGCACGCACACTGAGCCGGCGCAACGACTCGGGCAAGAGCTTCCCGCCACGCCTGGACGAGCAGCTGCACGAGATGATGGGCCTGTGCGACAAGGCACTCAGGCAGATGAACATCGTCATAACGGGCCACCGCCACCAGCACGACATACGCGAGACATTCCGGCTGGAAAACGAAATCAACCTGTTGCGCCAGCGGCTGAAAGCCGACAACATACGCGCCGTGAACGAACGCGAATACGACTACGCCATCGGCACGACATACATCGACCTCATCAACGAGTGTGAGAAGCTGGGCGACTATGTGGTGAATGTTGTGCAGGCCAGATTTGGCAAATAGAAATATTATCCCTACCTTTGCCCGCAGGTATGGAAAAGAAGAGGATACTGATTGTTGACGACGAGCACGACCTGTGCGACATACTGCAGTTTAACCTGTCGGTGGCAGGCTACGAAGTCCTGACAGCCCACTCGGCCGAAGAGGCGCTGGCGCTGATGGCCGGCGGCGCGACGTTCGACCTGCTGCTACTCGACGTGATGATGCCAGGAATGTCGGGCTTCGACATGGCGGCGCGGCTGAAAGCAGACAGACGGACGGCCCGACTGCCCATCATCTTCATCACGGCAAAGGACACCGAAGACGACACCCTGAGGGGCTTCGGCCTCGGGGCCGACGACTATGTGAGCAAGCCCTTCTCCGTGCGCGAGGTGGTGGCCAGGGTCGGAGCCGTGCTGAAGCGAAACATGCCGCAGGGACGACTGCTGCGCCACGACGGGCTGGAGATAGACACCACGGCAAAGACCGTGCATGCCGACGGCGACAGCATTGAGCTGACACGAACGGAGTTTGACCTGCTGGCCCTGCTGCTGAGCCACCGCGGACGGGTGTTCTCCCGCAGGCAACTGTTAGACGCCGTCTGGCCTGACGACGTGATCGTGACAGAACGCACCGTTGACGTCAACATCACCCGACTGCGCAAGAAGCTGGGACGGCACGCGGCATGCATAGTCACAAGACAGGGATTCGGATATTTCTTCAGAAACGAAGATCAATGAAGAGTAAAGACACCGCAGCATAATGAAACACAAGACACCACTGCGTAAGCTGTCTGAAGGCCGGAAGATGTTTGCCAGTGTGATGGTGGTGTTCGCCGTCTATGCCGTCATCTTCATCCTCTTTGAAGACTACGACCGCAAGCGACTGCAGCCCTTCGACGAGGTGAGCGACTGGCATCTGCTGCTCTTCTCGCTCGTGGTCATGGCCGGGCTCGCACTGCTGCTGCACCGCTATGCGCGGCGCATGGACCAGCGCATCAGCCGCGAGCAGATGGCACGGCAGAACGAGATGCGCCGACAACTGACACAGAACATCGCACACGAGCTGAAAACACCCGTGGCCAGCATACTCGGATATACGGAAACCATACTCGACAACCCCGACATCGGCCAGGCGACACAGCTGCAGTTCATACGGCGCACACACGACCAGGCACGCAGGCTGACATCATTGCTGCACGACATCTCGACGCTGAACCGAATGGACTATGCGCCACACATGCTGAACATGGAGCGCGTGGAGCTGTCGGCACTCGTGGCCGACATCATCGAAGAGACAAGGCTGGCCGCCGAGACAAAGCAGATGACGGTGAACAACTATCTGCCCAAACACATCCACATCAACGGCAACTGGGGACTGATCTACAGCATCTTCCGCAACCTAATGGACAATGCCATCAACTATGCCGGCCCAGACACGACCGTCAGCATATCGGCCCGCGAACAGCAAGACCACTGGGCCTTCTGCTTCAGCGACAACGGCAGCGGCGTGCCCGACGAACACCTGCCACGGCTCTTCGAACGCTTCTACCGCCTTGACAAAGGGCGCAGCCGCGCCCTGGGAGGCACCGGTCTCGGACTGGCAATAGTCAAGAACGCCGTGCAGCTGCATGGCGGCAGCATTGCCGCGGGCAACGCTGCCGGCGGCGGGCTGTGTTTTAACTTCACCCTGAAAAAATAGACACACTCAACAACCAATGGAACAGACAGAAAGAATACGCGAGATGGAGCAGCGGCTCGACCGTGCCTCGGCAGCAGTGATGGAACTCTCGGCGGCGCTCGACAGCTATGAGGCGGCACTCGATGGCCTCGACCAGCTGAAAAGCTACTACGGCAGCGAGCTGTGGCGGCACGACCTGGCCGACGACGAGGCCGGACGGCTGCCACAGAAGCTGAAGCGCGGCGTGCTGTCGGAGGACGCCGTATGGAACCTGCTGACAGACAACCGCAACCTCAGGCTGCGCATGCAGCAGGTCGCCGCAAAGGAATAAACGACACATTGCGCAACCACGGCAAACGCATTTTTTTTGTCTTTTTCTTTCCACATTCAATTGCTTTTTGTACATTTGCACGCAAAAAGCAAGTCGGCAGCATGTAGCAGACAGACATCTGAGCACGACAACAACCTATAGCAGAAAGCTTAAAGACAAGTAAAGATGAAAGCCATACTGACAACACTGGCCCTGATGGGCACCGCCACGCTGGCCCTGGCCCAGGGCAAGGCCACTGTGATGGAAGACGTGAACCACGTAGTAGATAACACCCCCGACTCCATTGCCAAGGCGCTCATGTCGAGGCCGACACCCGGCAGCACCCGACGCGAGGGCAAGCCCGTACTGTTCCTGATAGGCAACAGCACCATGCGCAACGGCACCCGCGGCGACGGCAGCAACGGACAGTGGGGCTGGGGCTACTATGCACCTAAGTATTTCGACTATAGCCAGATCTCGGTGGAGAACCAGGCCCTGGGCGGCATGTCAACACGAACGTTCTACACCAAGCTGTGGCCAGACATCAGGCAGGCAATACAGCCCGGCGACTGGGTCATCGTCAGCATAGGACACAACGACGGCGGACCCATCGACGAGGGACGGGCACGCTCCGTGCTGAGCGGCACGGGACAGGACTCGGTGGTTGTGACCATCAAGGAGACCGGCGTGCGCGAGACCGTATATACCTACGGCGGATACATGCGACGCTACATTGCCGACATCAGGGCCCGGGGCGCACACCCCGTGCTCATGTCGCTCACGCCGCGCAACGCCTACGACCCGCAGACATGCCGCATCGTGCGAAAGCCACAGGGAGCATGGCTGCAGACGATAGCCGACGAGCAGAACGTGCCATACATCGACCTGAACGAGATAAGCGGAGCCAAGCTGGACCGCTTCGGACCGTGGAAAGAAGCATACCACTTCTACAAAGACAACATCCACACATCGAAATTCGGAGCCGAGCTGAACGCGCGCTCGGCTGCCGAGGGCATCGCCGCCTGCAAGCACGAGGGCATACTCGAGCTACAGCAGATGCTGACGAACGTAGAGCCGCAGCAAGTGCCTGTAGAAAGGCGCAAGGGCAAGCCCGTCGTCTTCATCACAGGCGACTCGACCGTGAAGAACGAAGACCGCGACGACGACTCGATGTGGGGCTGGGGGGCCGTGGCCGAACAGGTGTTCAACACAAAGAAGATAACCGTAGCCAACTGTGCAAAGGCCGGACGCAGCACACGCACATACCTGAACGAAGGAAGATGGGATCAGGTCTATAACTCGCTGCAGCCGGGCGACTTCGTGCTCATACAGTTTGGGCACAACGACATAGGCCCGATAGAAAAAGACCGTATGCGCGGCGTGATACCCGGCGTGCAGGAAGAGCCCAAGGTCTATAAGATGGAAAAGACGGGCGACTACGAACTGGTGTATTGCTTCGGCTTCTATCTGAAAAAATTCATCATGGACGTGCGCGAGAAAGGGGCCACACCCATCATCGTCTCGCTCACACCGCGCAACGAATGGAAAGACGGACGCATAGAGCGCCGCAACGACACATACGGCCGGTGGTACCGGCAGGTCTGCCAGGAGACACAGACCGAACTGGTCGATCTGCACAACCTGACCGCCGACGCCCTGGAGCAGACATGCCACTCTAAGGAAGAGGCCGCACCATACTACAAGCGCGACCACACACACACGTCGAAACGCGGAGCTATGCTCAACGCACAGAACGTGGCAAAGGGACTGAAAGCCAACCATTCGCCACTGGCAAAATACCTGAAGTGAAGATATTTGTCTGTTTATTACACCACTCCACATCTCCACATCTCCACATCTCCACAACTCCACATCTCCACAACAACAATGAAACTATTCGACGTTTATCCACTATTCGACATCAACATTGTCAAGGGTCTGGGTTGCCATGTATGGGACGACCAAGGTCAGGAATACCTCGACCTTTACGGCGGCCACGCCGTAATCAGCATAGGCCACAGCCAGCCGCACTACGTCAAGCAAGTGACAGAACAGCTGCAACGCCTCGGCTTCTATAGCAACTCGGTGGTCAACCGCCTGCAGACACAACTGGCCGAGCGCTTAGGACGGCTGAGCGGCTACGACGACTATCAGCTCTTCCTGATCAACAGCGGTGCCGAGGCCAACGAGAACGCACTGAAGCTGGCCTCGTTTCACACCGGACGCGCACGCGTGCTGGCGGCACAACGGGCCTTCCACGGACGCACCAGCCTGGCCGTGGAGACAACAGACAACCCGAAAATCATTGCACCCATCAACGACGGCGGACATGTGACGCGGCTGCCGCTGAACGACCTGGCGGCATGGCAGACAGAGCTCAGACGGGGCGATGTCTGCGCCGTCATACTGGAGTGCATACAGGGGGTGGGCGGCATACAGATGGCCACAGCAGAGTTTGCACAGGGGCTGGCACAAGCCTGCCGACAGCACGGAGCGGTGCTCATCTGCGACGAGATACAATGCGGATACGGACGCAGCGGACGCTTCTTCGCCCACCAGTGGCTCGACATAAGGCCTGACATCATCACAGTGGCAAAAGGCATTGCCAACGGATTCCCGATGGGTGCAGTGTTCATCGCGCCTGAGTTTGAACCCGTCTATGGACAGCTCGGGACAACCTTCGGAGGCAACCACCTGGCATGTGCAGCAGCACTGGCCGTGCTCGACGTGTTCGAGCAGGAGGGACTCGTAGAGAACGCACACCTCGTGGGCGAATACCTGATAGACAGCCTGAAGCACCTGGGCAGTAGCGCCATCAAAGAGGTGCGCGGACGCGGACTGATGATAGGCATCGACCTGGACCGCCCGCACAAGGAGGTGCGACAGCCGCTCATCTATCAGCAGCACTGCTTCACCGGCTGTGCGGGCACCAACTGTCTGAGACTGCTACCGCCGCTGTGCCTCACCAAGGACGAGGCCGACGACTTTGTGGAACGACTGACCAAAGTGTTATGAACATAGCTATCATAGGCGCAGGTGCCATGGGCGGCCAGACAGCCCGCGGACTGCTCAGACAGAAGACGACCGACGTGAAACTGACCGTGAGCGACCCCTCTGAACAGGTCAGAGAGCAAATGGCAGCAATCGGCGCAGGCGTGACGGACGACAACGCCGAAGCAGCACGCGGAGCCGACGTGGTGATGGTGGTGGTGAAGCCCTGGCTGGTAGAGACAGTGCTCAAGGGCATAGCCAGCACACTGACGGCAGACCAGAAGCTGATAGTGATAGCCGCAGGAGTGCCCTCAGCAAAGATCAAGGAATGGCTAACAGCACCCACAACACCCACAACACCCACACCCCACGCAGCCCCCATCCCGTCGTTTTTCCTCGCCATACCCAACATCGCTATTGCTCAGCTGGCCTCGATGACATTCCTCGTGCCGGTGACAGCCACCCAGGCCGACACGGCCTGCGTAAAGGCGCTGTTCGACACCGTGGGCACCACGCTGCTCACCGACGAGGCACACCTGGCGGCCGGAACGACACTGGCCTCGTGCGGCATAGCATACGCCATGCGCTACATACGCGCCGCGGCTGAAGGAGGCGTGGAGCTGGGCTTCCGCGCCGACGAAGCCAAACGCATAGTGATGCAGACCGTAGAGGGCGCTGTCCGTCTGCTGCAGGCCACGGGCATGCACCCCGAACAGGCCATCGACATGGTGACAACGCCCGGCGGGGTGACTATACGCGGACTGAACGAGATGGAACATGCCGGATTCACATCGGCCGTGATACGCGGACTAAAAGCAGGAGCAAAATGAACAGACTCATCACACTATTACTTTGCCTTGTAGCCACCCTGACGACGCGGGCCGGCGACATGGGCAACGCACGACAGATTTTCGACAAGACATACAACAGCTTCTACGGACAGGGAGGAGTGCGCTTCAACTACAAGATAAGCGCACTCGGCATATACCATGAAAAGGGCTGGGCCTGCTACAAGGGCAACAAAAGCAAGTCGGCACACGATGACACCGTGATGTGGAACGACGGCGAACTGCTCTACAAGGTCAGGCTGAAGAAAAAACTGGTCGAGATACACGACCCGAAGGTGAACAAGGAAGACCAACTGCTACAGAAATTCAAGTTCTATCCCGACGAGTTCAACTACAGCGTGAAGCGCGAAGGCGACAAACTGCTGCTGACACTCAAGGCCAAGAAAGGTGCCAAGAACACCAAGATGAAGGAGGTGCGCATACTGGTTGACCCCGTGACATACCACCCGCAGCAGCTGCGCGTAAAGGTGCTGAGCCTGTTCTGGCTGAAGGTCACATTCACCAACTTCCAGGCGGGCAACATAGCCGACACCACCTTCGACTTCCCCAAAGAGAAATACAGCGACTACAGGACCGAGGACCGCCGCTGACCACACTGCGCCACAAAAACAAGACAGCAAGCCAAACGTGACATTCGCCATTTTCGGAAATAGCTATCAGCAACACAAGGCCGTCTCGACCGGGCAGCTGCTCAGGCTGTTGCAACAGCACGGTGCCGGCATAACGATAGACAGAGACTACAGCCTGTTTCTGCAGAGCATCGGCATCAGCGAGGCCAGCCGGTACCCCGTCTTCGTGGGCAACGACTTCCAGGCCGACTTCGCCTTCTCGATGGGCGGCGACGGAACCATGTTGCGAACGGCCGCACGCGTGGGGCGAAAGGAGACACCCATCGTGGGCGTCAACATGGGGCGGCTGGGCTTCCTGGCCGATGTCAGACCCGACGAGCTGGCCGAGGCTGTCACAACGCTCTACAGCGGACAGTATGTCAAAGAGCGACGAGCCATCATCAGCGTCGAAGCCGACGGACAGCCTCTCTCGGCATACCCCACGGCCATCAACGACGTGGCCGTGCTGAAACGCGACTCGGCATCGATGATAACCATACACACCCGCGCCGACGGCGAACACCTGGTCAGCTATCAGGCCGACGGCGTCATCGTGAGCACCAGTACGGGCTCGACAGCCTACTCGCTCAGCAACGGCGGACCTATCATCGTGCCGGGCTCAGGCGTGCTGTGCATAACGGCCGTCGCACCGCACAGCCTCAACATGCGGCCAATAGTGATGCCCGAGACACGCACACTGACACTCGACGTGGAAAGCCGCTCACACGGCTTCCTCGTGGCCATCGACGGACGGGCTGAGAAGCTGCAGGTGGGCACAAGCATAACATTGCGCCGGGCCGACTTCAGCTGCTATGTCGTCAAGAGGCCCGGCAGCAGCTATTTCGCCACACTGAAGGAAAAGATGATGTGGGGAGCCGACAACCGAAGCGCAAGACAGCAATGAACAACGGGCAGACACACTCTTCGCAGATGGCGATAGTCAAATGGCTGTGGCACGCATGGCGTGGCAACCGACTACAGGCCATACTCAACGCCATGCTCGGACTGGCAGCCGTGGCCGTCAGCCTGGCCATGGTGTGGGCCATGCAGCAGACCATCGACGTGGCCACACATCTGCGACAAGGCTCGCTGACGGCATGGGTGGGCGTGATGGGCGGACTGATACTGTGCGACTTCGGCATCAGCATCTCGCGAGTGTGGATAAAAAACATACTCGGCGTGAAGGCACAGAACCTGATGCAACAACAACTGCTTGACATGCTGATGAGGCAGCAATGGCAGGGGCGCGAGGCACGACACAGCGGCGACATCATCAACCGGCTGGAACAAGACGTGCGCACGGTGGTGACATTCCTCACAGAAACGCTGCCCGGCACACTGTCTGTCCTGACGATGTTCGTCGGCGCCTTCGGCTACCTGTTCCTCATCGACGGCTGGCTGGCAGTGGTCACGGTGGGCATAATGCCCGTCTTCATTCTCCTGAGCCGACTCTACATCAACCGTATGCGACAGCTGACACGCGACGTGCGCCACAGCGACAGCCGCGTGCAGGGAGTACTCACCGAAGCCGTGCAGCACCTGACACTCATCAAGACCATGCTGGCGGCACCAAACATCAGCCGCCATCTGGACAGAGAACAGGCCACCCTCAGACAGCGGGTCAGACGGCGAACCGTCTTCTCTGTCTTATCAAACCTGATGCTCAACGGAGGCTTCGCCATCGGATATCTCGTGGCCTTCTGCTGGGGAGCCTTCCGGCTCTTTGCCAACACCATCACCTACGGTCAGATGACGGCGCTGCTGCAGCTCGTCTATCGCATACAGGGACCGGCACGCGAGCTGACGCGTCTGGCACCGGCCTTCGTCGGTGTGTTCACCGCTGCCGAGAGGCTGATGGAGCTCGAGACCATACCGCCGGAACCCGATGCCGAACCGCAACCCATGACGGAACCGTGCGGACTGAGGCTGGACGACGTGACTTACCGCTACCCCAACGGCCGGCGCGACATAGTGAGCCATCTGAGCTTCGACTTCCGTCCGGGCACGGCCACGGCCGTAATGGGCGAGACCGGTGCCGGCAAGACCACGCTGATACGTCTGCTGCTTGCCCTGGTGCATCCAACGTCGGGACACGTCCTCATCTACAGCCAAAATACCGCCTCCAGTCTCTCCGAGAACTCTGATTACTCCGAGAACTCCGAGAACTCCGATTACTCCGAGAACTCCGAAAACTCCGAAAACTCCGAGAACTCAGATTACTCAGATTACTCCGAAAACTCCGAGAACTCAGAAAATTCCTCCCCCATGACCGCCGGCCACCGCTGCAACATCTGCTACGTCCCCCAGGGCAACACCCTCTTCAGCGGAACCATACGCGACAACCTGTTGCTTGGCAACGCCAGCGCCACCGACAGCCAGCTCCGCGCCGCACTGCACACCGCCTGCGCCGATTTCGTCATGCAGCTGCCCGAAGGCCTCGACACCGTGTGTGCCGAACAGGGCGGCGGACTCTCCGAGGGGCAGGCACAGCGAATAGCCATAGCGCGCGCACTGCTCAGGCCGGCCCCCATCGTCATACTCGACGAGGCCACGTCGGCCCTCGACCCCGACACAGAGCGCGAACTGCTTGACCGACTGCTGAAACGCGATGACGGCACGGCCCAAGGCCGCACCGTCATCTGCGTCACCCACAGGCCAGCCGTGCTCGACTATTGTCAACAGACGCTGCACATACCTTCTGCCTGAAAGTAGCTGTTTCTATATACTCAGATTAGACCTGCCTGCCATGCACGTGCGTAGCAGCACATAGGCCATGCTTGAGGTAATGATACATGCATGGGCCAGCGTGGCCATCAGCACGGCCTGCAGCGGCGACTGACCCACGGCCACAAGCGCCAGCATGACGGGCATGACGGGCACGCGCAGAGCCGCTATCGCCGTGCGGCGCATGGCACGACGCATGAACGGCAACATTGCTTCGCCACGGGTAGCGCCATTGGCCAAAAGATATTCGCGATGGCTATGCCCCGTGGCTATGCTGATGCGAAACACCTTCATGGCACGCCGTGTACAGGTGGAGACCGACCACACGGCGAGCAAGAGAAGGGCGGCAGTCGTAGTCACACTCAACGACATGTCCTGCGGACGCCCGATGCCAGCAGGCAAGGCCAGCCACAGCAGCCATAACACAGCGGCGACAAGCCACAGACGAAGCAACGACAGTCCCATGTGACGCGCCACAGCTGGCAGCATACGGCGATCGTAAAGCCAAAACGCTGTCAGGGGCATGACCAGCAGGACAAGAATGAATATGACTAAAGGGATGTTCATTGGCGTTTTTTCCTGAATGTGACTATTTGCTGTTTACTACCTGAGCTGCAACTGCGGGCGCGTCGGCCACATCTTCTCCGGCCTGAGTCACGGGCCGGCCTGCGCTCAGCACGGCCAACTGACGGCGCCGGGCCAACTGCTGCAGATAGCCCTCTTGACACACCGCATTGCTGACCAACAGCAGCTGTGGAGCACGGGCTGCGGCCACTGCCAGCAAGAGCTGCCGACGCTCGGCAACGGTCAGCTCCGCCAGCGGACGCTGACGCACCGCCTGAATATCCATGCCGATGAGGGCTGCTTCGCTCTCCACATTGCCCATAAGCGACGTGGGAAGTCCCAGCATCTCCACACACCATTCGGCCAGCGTGCCGGCATGATAGCCGCGCCCGCACATGGCACGTTCTGCGGCACTGTCAGGCACGACGTTCAGCGTGCTGGGCGCAAAGGCCGTCAGACGGCGAAACCAAGGAGCCGACAGCGGCGTGAGCGGTGCCCCGTCGAAGCTTACCACGCCGCCACGCAGAGGACGCAGACCGAGTATGGACAGCAACAGGTCGTCGCCGGCAGCCTCATCGACATCAACGGTGGCTACGTCGCCTGTGATGACACGCAGCGAGACCGGCTGCGACAACAGCTGCGTATAGACCTGATTCAACTCAAGAACCATGCGAAACGAAGGACAGACAATTTAGACATCAACCCCAAAAAGGCCGCTGACATCATTTGTCGCGGCCTTTGTTTGTCAGCTCTGTCAGAGTGGCTTCTTATAATATTAATGTGCCTCTGAGGGGGATTTAGTTCTTGAAGAAGTCCTTAACGGCCTCATTGGGAACCATCTGCTCGTCAAAGATGTAGGCACCCGTCTTCGGGCTCCTCACCATCTTGATAACCTTGGTGTATGCACGCCCGTCCTTCGAGCCTTCGTGGAGGGTGGCAACGGTTTTCTTTGCCATGAGTCAGTATTGTTTATTTGATTTCCTTGTGAAGAGTCATCTTCTTCAGGATGGGGTTATACTTCATCAGCTCCAGACGCTCGGCCGTGTTCTTGCGGTTCTTCACCGTCACATAACGGCTGGTGCCAGGCAGACCGCTGTTCTTCATCTCGGTACACTCCAGGATGACCTGCACCCTGTTGCCCTTTGCCTTCTTGTTTGCCATGGTGTGTTAAAAATAAAGGTATTCGTCCTTGTAGAGCTCTTTCTCCGTCATGTAGCCATTCTTTATGGCCTGCTTCACGGCGGCATCCAGCCCAACCTTGTTAATGAGGCGCAGACCAGCGGCGCTAATCTTGAGGCTGATCCACATGTCCTTTTCTACATAGTAGAACTTCTTGTTGAACAGGTTGACATCGAAACTGCGCTTGGTGCGGTGCTTCGAGTGTGACACATTGTTGCCTATCTGTGCCCTCTTGCCTGTGATTTGACAAATCTTCGACATTGCTATCTAAGGTTTTTACTTTTTGTTGATACTTACTCCAAACAGGGTGCAAAGGTACATCTTTTTTCTGACTTGCAAAAACAATATTGAAACATTTCACAATGCTTTAAGATTTTTTAATACATCGACCAGGCCGTAGTAACTGCTCAGTTATCGTTAAAGCTTACCACAGTAAATAACTGCCAAGGGGTTTCAGCTACAGGCAATACGATTCTCACTGGTAGCCGAGTGGTTAACTAATTCATGTTTCGCAAACATGAATGTACCGTGCACAAACGCCCTGAAAGGGCAACGAGCGGCCCTGGGCTGGCCGCTCGTTGCCCTTTCAGGGCGTGCCTTTCGGAGTTTGCGAAACTTGAATGATTAATCTTTAATGTTTAATCTTTAATCTTTAATGATTCCACCCTTTTCTTTTCAACAACGAATTAAGACGAATTTCACGAATTGCACGAATTACAGCTAATTTCACAAATTTTCGCCGCAAGCGGCGATTACCTGCGCGTAGCAATTTCGTGTAATTCGTAGCTTAGCACCGTAAAAAAACTGCCAAAGGTTTTCGGCTACAGGCAAAAGGCTTTTCGCTTACAGGCGAAAGGTCTTTCGGCTACAAGCGAAAGCTCTTTCGGCTGTAGCCAAAAACCGTGACGAGGCCTGTTTCGTACCGCGACGGGGCCTGTTTCGTACCGCGATGGAGCCTGTTTCGTACCGCGACCACGACACGAGGGCTGTGAGCACAGCTTGAAAAAAGAACGCAAGGAACCAGACAGATTTGAAGATACGGGGATAAACGCAAGTTTTTGGCAGAATGTTTTGTGTTGTCGGGAAAAAGCCGTAATTTTGCGGCCGCGATGAAAAAGACACTATTCTTGGCCGCGGCAGCACTGGCGCTGTTCAACGCCTGCAACAAGTACGAAACATACTCTGACAAGAAAAACCAGGAGCGCGACGCCATCAACGCCCTGATTGCCGACTCGTCGTTTGTGGTCATCAGCCAGGAGCAGTTTGAAGCTCAGGGCCAAACCACCGATGTCGGCAAACGGCAGTTTGTGTATATGAACAACAGCGGCGTATATATGCAGATAGAGCGAAAGGGCTGCGGCAAACCATTGCAGGACGGCGAAAGCACTAACCTGCTGGTGCGATTTCTGGAAATCAACCTGGAGCAACAGACATACTTCAACAACGACACCTATCCCTACTATGTAGATAAGATGTATATCACCAAGACAGGCACCACCCTATCGGCCACCTTCAGCAGCGGACGCATGTACAGCACATACGGTGCAACGGTACCTGCCGGCTGGCTGGTGCCGCTGAACTACATAAACGTGGGACGACCGCAGGCAGCCGACGAACAGATAGCACGCGTCAGGCTGATAGTGCCTCATTCACAAGGCCACACCGTGGCAGCACAGTATGTCTATCCATACTACTATGAACTGACCTTTGAGAGGGAAAGGTGAGCGGATGGATGCAAGGTTATGAGGTCGGGAGCTTAAAAAGGAACAATTTATAAACAAATAAGACTATGTCACTGATAAAGTCAATATCCGGCATACGCGGAACGATAGGCGGTCCGGCGGGCGATACGCTCAATCCGCTTGACATCGTGAAATTCACATCGGCATACGCAGCTTTCATCAAGTCGCAGGGCAGCAAGGGCAACACCGTGGCCGTGGGCCGCGATGCGCGCCTCTCGGGCGAGATGGTGCGCCAGACCGTCTGCGGCACACTGATGGGCATGGGGCTCGACGTGCTCGACATCGGCCTGGCCACCACACCGACAACAGAGCTGGCCGTGACCATGAACGGCTGCATAGGCGGTATCATCATCACGGCCTCGCACAACCCGCGCCACTGGAACGCGCTGAAACTGCTCAACAGCCGTGGCGAGTTCCTCACAGCGGCCGACGGCGCCGAGGTATTGCGCATGGCCGAAAAGGCGCAGTTTGAATATGCCGACGTGGACCACCTGGGCCACTACACCGTGTGCAACGACATGAACCAACGGCACATAGAGAGTGTGCTGGCGCTGCGACTGGTGGACGTAGAAGCCATAAAGGGCAGGCGCTTCCGCGTCTGCGCCGACACCATCAACAGCGTGGGCGGCTGCATACTGCCCGACCTGTTCCGCGCCCTGGGTGTGGAGTTCACCATACTCAACGGCCAGGCAGACGGACAGTTTGCCCACAACCCTGAGCCTTTGGAGAAGAACCTGCAGGGCATCATGCAGGAGGTGGGCCGCGGAGGCTACGACCTCGGCATCGTGGTTGACCCCGACGTGGACCGTCTGGCTTTCATCTGCGAAGACGGCCACATGTTTGGCGAGGAATACACACTGGTGAGCGTGGCCGACTATGTGCTGGGCGAGATGGAGAAAGCGGCACGGGCCGGCGACGGGGCAGGCACGACACAGCGGCCGCTGGTGACGGTGAGCAACCTGTCGTCAACGCGAGCCCTGCGCGACGTGACCGAGCGTCACGGTGGCACATACCACGCCGCCGCCGTGGGAGAGGTGAACGTGACGACCAAGATGCGCGAGCAGGGAGCCGTCATCGGCGGCGAAGGCAACGGCGGTGTCATCTACCCCGAGAGCCACTACGGCCGCGACGCACTGGTGGGCATAGCGCTCTTTCTGAGCCATCTGGCCCACAGCGGGCTGAAGGCCAGCGAGCTGCGCGCCACCCTGCCCGACTACCAGATAGCCAAGAACCGCATTGACCTGACACCAGAGACCGACGTAGATGCCATTCTGACCAAGGTGAAAGAGATGTTTGCCGCCGACCCGACGGCACGCGTCAACGACATCGACGGCGTGAAGATAGATTTCCCCGACCGTTGGGTACACCTGCGCAAGTCGAACACAGAGCCCATCATACGTGTATATAGCGAGGCACACACCATAGAGCAGGCCGACGATATAGCCCAGAAGCTGATGCAGGTGGTCTATGACATGCAGCGACAGCGCTGAACCACCCGCTTGCTAACAAAGAACAGCGACGCACTGCAATGCCGCGAGAGCGCAAACATTGCAGTGCGTCGTTGTTCTGTTTTTTCTTATTACTCAGATTACTCAGATTACTCCGATTACTCCGATTACTCTGATTACTCTGATTACTCCGATTACTCTGATTACTCAGATTACTCCGATTACTCCGACCACTCATCGTCTCTGTTCTTCTGAGGCGAACGTCACCTTAGAGAAGGCCGGCGCGTCAATATCGCAGAAAGCTCTGTCCAGGAACTTGAAATAAGCTGTCACGCCTATCATGGCAGCATTGTCAGTGGTGTAGCTGAACTTAGGTATATAGATGGTCCAGCCATATCGACGTGCATGGTCGCGGAAGGCGTTGCGCAGCCCGTTGTTAGCTGACACGCCACCGGCCACGGCCACATGCTTCACCCCCGTCTGCCTGACGGCCATGCGCAGCTTCTTCATCAGTATATCGACAATGGTGTGCTCAAGTGAAGCGGCAAGGTCCTCCTTGTGATGTTCGACAAACTGCGGGTCGTCCTTGACCCACTTCTGCAGCGAATAGAGGAACGAAGTCTTCAGTCCGCTGAAGCTATAGTCCAGTCCGGGTATGTTAGGTTCGGCGAAGCTATAGGCCTTGGGATTGCCCTGCCGTGCCAGCCGGTCGATGATGGGTCCGCCGGGGTATCCCAGCCCCATCACCTTCGAGCACTTGTCGATGGCTTCGCCCGCCGCGTCGTCGATGGTCTGGCCCAGCACCTGCATGTCGTTGTAGGCACGGACAAGCACTATCTGCGAGTTGCCCCCGCTGACCAGCAGGCATATAAACGGCAGCGGCGGACAGGTGGCAGGCTCGTCGGGCGACAGTATGAAATGCGCCATGACATGCCCCTGCAGATGGTTGACGTCGATAAGCGGTATGCCCAGCGAGCTGGCCATTCCCTTGGCGAAGTTGACACCCACGAGCAGCGAGCCCATCAGTCCGGGACCCCGCGTGAAGGCTATGGCCGACAGCTGCTCCTTGCTCACGCCAGCACGTTTCAAGGCCTCGCTCACCACCGGCACCACGTTCTGCTGGTGGGCACGCGAGGCCAGCTCAGGCACCACGCCGCCATAGGCCTGGTGTACGGCCTGCGAGGCCGTGACGTTGCTCAGCAGCGTCTGAGCGCGCAAAACAGCCGCCGAAGTGTCGTCACACGAACTCTCGATGGCCAGTATGTATGTATCGTTCATCAGAACTCTCGGCTTACAATTGGTTCGTTTAACCTGTCAGACTGCTTGTCTCAGAAGGTGTATGTCAGCGTGGCCATAACGCGATGGCGCTTGTCGTCCACTTTCACAGCACCGGCGATGTTGTCATAGCTGGCATCTTCAGCGTCGGTGTATGACGCGAAGGGATAGAAGTCGCCATGGCGAACGCTATACTGGTAGGCCAGCGCCAGGTTCCACTTGTCCATCTGATAGCCCAGTCCGCATGTGATGCGGTTGGTGGCTTTCCAGTTGGTGAAGTCGGTGCTGCTGCTATAGTAGCTACCCTCGCTCTGCAGGGTGCCGTCCTTGAAGCCCGTCTTGCTGTAGAGGGGCGACACGAAGTTGTAGCCCAGGCGCACGGCCAGGTTCTTGGTGGCCTTCAGCTCCACACCGGCCTTCAGCGTATGCACACCCTTCAGGGTTGACGTGGTGTGACGGTTCATCTCGACGTCGCTCTCGCTCTCTTCGCTATAGCTGCCGTCCCACGAGCTGTATGAACTGCCGGTAATGCGGCGGCTGTCGGTAGAGCTGTAGTCTGCATACTCGTAGCTCAGTCCCAGCGCCCACTCGGTTCCGATGGTATAACCGGCGCTGAGACCGAATTTCCAGGGTGTATAGACCTTAAACTTGTAGCTGTCGCTGTTGGTCTTTGTCTTGTTCCTGAGGGTCATGGCTGTCATGTTGCTTGTTGTCAGTGTGTACCACGTCGGTGTTGCTACACTCAGTCCGAAGCGCAGTGGCGACTCTTCTATTGGTCGGAAGATGATGCCGGCCTTGATGTCCAGTCCCTGTCCGGTGATACGTCGGTCGTCGCTCACGGCCATCAGGTAACTATTGCCCGTAGATGTCTCGTTCAGGTTCTCATGGTAGAGGCTATAGTGCTTGTAGTGCACGTCGTGTATGCCCATTGTCAGTCCGAGCCAGACACGACCGTTGCCTCCGCTGATATTAAAGTCGAAATCGCTGATATATCCCTGCTGCGAGCGGTCCATCTGATAGCCGTTGGCCGGCGTGTCGAGCCACGAATGTGAGCTGCTGTCATAGAGAAAATCATGGTATGCGGTGCTGGCATACAGAGCGTCTATCTGGTTGCACGACAGATAGGCGCTGCGAAAGTTGGGCACCCCGCGGCCATCGGTCTCGTACAGCCACCCTTGGTAGCCCTTCGTGGCCGACAGCTTGTTCTGCGAAGCATTGTCCAGCACATCGGCGGCCTGGAGTATCTGATTGAAGTTGCGGCTCTTGTGATAGTTGAAGGCGAAGTTGAGCGTCTTGTTATCGTTAACTCGCGAGATGACGAAGCCCGCCTGGTCGAACGACAGGTTGGTCTTCTTCCCCGTGCCGAAATTCTCTGCTCCATGCTGTATCTGCAGTCCGGCGCTCACGCCCACGCTGCTGTGGCGTGCCAGTCCCATGCCGGCAGGATTGGTGCTCACGGTGGATATGTCGGCTCCGAGAGCTTCCATGGCTCCGCCCATGCCCACATAGCGTGCCGTTCCGTTCAGGTCGGTGTTGGCCAGGCGCGCGTTCTCGTATGTCTCTTGTCCCACGGCCGGCATGACAAGCATGGCCGAAGCTATTATGGCGAATGACTTTTTCATTGCAACTTGTGTTTTCTTGTTTGTAAACTGTTTGTTCTCACTTTCCGCATACAGTCTGGACTACGCAGGTACAGTCCGGACCACGAACGCAACTGTATGCAGTGGCTTATCTATGCCCGCGGCCACCGCCGCCGCCGCCGCTGCTACGCGACACGCCGCCGCCGCTGAAGCCGCCGCCGCCGCTGAAGCTGCCGCCGCTGCTGAAGCTGCCGCTGCTGCGCGACACACTGCTGCCGTTGCTGAAGCTGCCGCTGCTGCGCGACACGCTGCCGCTGTTGCTATAGCTGCCGCTGTTGCTGTAGCTGCTGCGCGACTGGCTGCTGCGCACACTGTTGTTTCCGCTGGCAGCAGTCCCGCGGTGGCCGCGGCCGGCTCCTGTCGGAGTTGCGGCCGACACGTTGCCGCTGCCGCGCGTGCCTACCTGTGCAGCGCTGCGATGTCCGGTGCGACCGCCGATGTTGCTGCCGTTGCTGAACACACCGCCACCGATGTTGGTCGAGCGCCCGTCGCGTATGGCGTATGGTGTGGTACTGTTGCGCGCCACATGACCATGATTGCGCGTACCGGCCACAGGGCGATACATGCCGTCGTGGGCCAGGTCGCGGTGATGGTAGCCCCAGCCGCCATAATACCAGGGGCGATGCCATGTCCAGGCGTTCCAGCCATAGCTATAGTACCAGCCCCCCCAGCCGTAGCCGAAGCTCAGACTCCAGCCATAGTGACGTGGATACCAGGGGTCGTACCAGGGGTCGTACCAGGGGTCGTACCAGCCATAGTGCCAGGGATAGGCCCACGAGTCGTACCAGGGATAATAGCCGGCGAAATACCAGGGCGAGTGCCAGCCGATGTAGTTGTCGCGTGCGTCGTCGTAGCCCTGCGAATAGCCTTTCCAGAAGGCCTCGTCGGGAGTATAGCCGTCGAAGCGCGTCATCTTCTGCGTCAGCGCATAGTCGCCCTGCAATGCTGCGGGCAGGCTGTCGGCATTGACCTGAGCCAGGCTGTCCGTGCCGGTCATGCGGTTATATTCATCGACGCTGCGGCTGCTGCCGCTATAATACACGGGTGTATCTTCCGCGGCGAGGTCCGACTCCGACTGCGAAAGGCGCTCGGCATGTGTTTTCTGGTGGGTATTCTTCTTACTGGGCACAAAGTACATGTCGTCCATCTGTGCCATCGCGACCGGCGGCATTGCCAATGCCACGGAGAGAGCAATCATCCATTTCTTCATAACTTTACCTCCTATACATTAAATTAACAATGGTGCTAATAAAGTGGCTTTTGGTTCGTTTCAGTTGCAAAGGTAGCGGGAAAACACGAAACAGCAAAAAGTTTTGCATGTTTTATGATTGTTTTTTTGTAATTTTGCACCGAATTAACATTTGTACGATGGATTACACAGAAATTGTTTTCACCATCAGCGGGGCCGACGCAGCATTGCTTCCCGCCGTCAGCGACGTGGTGATGGCCATAGGTGGCGAGTGCGGCATGGAGTCGTTCACGTCCGATGGCTGTGTTGTTCGTGGCTACGCCCAGCGTCAGCTGCTTGACGAACATCAGCTGACAGACATGCTGTCCGCGCTGCCGTTTGGTCCAGAGGTAAGCGTCAGCTATGTCACGTCGGCCGTAGCGCCACAAGACTGGAACGCCACATGGGAGGCAGCGGGCTATGAGCCGGTTGTGATAGGCGACCGTGTGGCGATACACGACAGGCAGCACCCCATTGACGGCTTTGCCATAGACATAGAGATCAACGCTCGCCAGGCGTTTGGCACAGGCACCCATGAGACGACACGTATGATAGTGGCGGCACTGACCGCCATGCCGCTCAGCGGTCTCAGCGTGCTCGACTGCGGCTGCGGCACCGGTATCCTTGGCATTGCGGCCCTGAAGCTGGGTGCCGCCCATGTGATGGCTTACGACATCGACCAGTGGAGCGTGGACAATGCCCGGCAGAACGCGGCGCTCAACGGCGTGGCAGACCGTTGCAGCATCATGCTGGGCGATGCCACCCTGCTCGCCCCTGCGACCGGCGGCCGCCGCTTCGACCTGGTGCTGGCCAACATCAACCGCAACATTCTGCTGGCCGACATGCCCCGATGGGCAGAGGTGATGGCAGATGGTGGCACACTCGTGCTGAGCGGGTTCTACAGCGACGACAGCGCCATGCTGCTCGAAAAAGCCCGGCAGCTACACCTGCGCCCCGTGAGCGAACAGCACGACGGCGAATGGACCATGCTTGTGCTGCGCAGACAGACATAAAAAAAGCGCAGCCAAGCTACGCCTTTTTGTGCTGCGCCACAGCCGGGCACATTACACGAATTATACAAATTCAGGTGAATGACATGCCTGAAAACTCAAATGCAAACTTTGTTTAGTGTCAGTTCCTAATGTCTATGCCATGACATCTATGCTCTGCATCTCCTGCGTGAGCATGGTGTTGGGGAAGATTTGCTGTGCTTCGCGCAACAGCACGTTCTCGTCGTCGTAGCGCTGACTGTAGTGGCCCAGCAACAGCTGCCCGACGCCGGCATCGCGCGCCACGGTGGCCGCCTGTGCCGCCGTGCTGTGTTTGTATTTGCGGGCATTGTCGATATGGTCGGCAGCGTAGGTGGCCTCGTGATACAGTGTTGTCACCCCACGGAGCAGGCCATGCAGCTCGGGCATGTAGCATGTGTCGCTGCAGTAGGCATAGCTGCGCGGCGGGTCGGGCGGCAGGGTCAGCTTGCTGAAGGAGACCACCTGCCCATCGGGCGTCAGGCCGTCGGCCCCTGCCTTGATGTTGTTCACCTGGCTCATTGGTATGTCGTAGCAGCGCAACATCTCCGGACGGATATGTGCCAGGGTTGGCTTCTCGCGGAACAGATAGCCGCAACACGGCACGGTGTGGCACAGGGGCAGTGTCTCTACGGTCAGCGAGCGGTCTTCATATACCACGCTGTGCTGCGTGGGGTCCACGTCGTGCCAGCACAGCTCGAAACTGAGGTGGGGGCAGAAGAAGTCGAGCTGCCGCCTGACCATGTCGCCCAGCTCTGCCACACCATAGACATGCAACGGTGCCGTGCGGTCGAGCAGGCCGAAGCTGCTGATCATGCCCACCAGTCCGAGACAGTGGTCGCCGTGCTGATGGCTGATGAACACATGGCTCAGCCTGGTGAAGCGTATGCGATGTCGGCGCAGTTGCAGCTGTGCACCCTCGCCGCAGTCGATCATAAACTGCTTGCCCCGTATCTCCACTATCTGCATGGCAGGATAGTGGCGCAGGGTGGGCAGGGCGCTGCCACAGCCGAGTATATGTATGACGAATGGTTCCATGAAAGCAGTATGTTGAGGTTCGGAAGTAGCAGCCGCAGCAGCTGTCCTGCGGCCGGATGCCGTAGCAGGCTGCAGAAGTACGGCGGTCAGAAGTCGTAGTCGCCAAAGTCGGAAGCCTCTATGCCCATATCCTCCACCTCATGCGGCCGGGTATATTCGTAGGCATCCTCATAGTCGCGTATCGAGAGCGAGTCGTCGGCCAGGTAGAGCAGCGTATATTCCATTTTCTCATCGGCACTGCCGCCGCCCTCGCGCTGCCACACCAGTTCCAGTCGGTTGCTGAACACGCGCCATGTGCGGTAGATGATGTCGCTCTGTTCGATGCTCTCGGCAATGCCGCCCTCCTTGACGCGGAATCCCACCTCCGAGGCACCGTCTAAGGGCGATATCTGCACCCAGTCGCCCATCAGCGTCGATACGTTGACCACGCTGCGCGCCACGGTGCTGTCGTCATTCATCACCACGGCCAGCCTGTCGCCCACGCGCAGCCCGCCCAGCAGCTTGTTCTCCTGTCGCGCAGCTGCCACACTGAGCTTGATAGAGACGCCCAGGTCGGTCACGAAGCGCAGCTGGTCGCCCTGCGTGCCGGTGGCGCAGAGGCCATAGACGGTGCTGTCTTTATCGACGACAGCGGCTCTTGGCGCGGCGGCCTGTTCTGCTTCCGCCACCACTGTGTTTCTTTTCTGTCCGCAGGCTGTGGCAGCAATGACAGCCAAGGCAAGGAATACGTTTCTGAATGTTGTGCTTCTCATACAAAATGACTGTTGTGGCAGACTGGTGCCCTGTGTTGTTTGTATGGCTCTATCGCCGTTCCTGTTGTTTGGCTTCGTCCCACAGCCGATCCATCTCGTCGAGCGACATCTCGGTAAGCGGTTTTCCGGCGCGTATGCTGTGCTGTTCGACGTAGTTGAAGCGCGAGATGAACTTCTGATTGGTGTGTTCCAGGGCATTGTCGGGATTCAGATGGTAGAGCCGCGCAGCATTGATCACGCTGAAGAGATAGTCGCCCAGCTCGGCCTCGGCCATGCGTCTGGCCTCGGCTTTCTCTTCCGTCGTTGCTGTTTCGGGCAGCCGGTCCAGCCGGTCCAATTCCTGCTGCAGCTCGTGTCGCTCTTCGTCCACCTTGTGCCACACGTCGCGACGTTCCTCCCAGTCGAAGCCCACGTTGCGTGCCTTGTCCTGTATGCGGTATGCCTTGATGAGCGACGGCAGGGCGGCCGGCACACCCGACAGCACGGTCTTGTTGCCTCCCTTCTCGCGCACCTTCAGCTGCTCCCAGTTCTCAAGCACCTTAGTCACGCTCAGCTCGTCGCGCTCGTCGCTGTTCATGTCCGACAGCGGCACCGGCTTTGCCTGTCCCACCTGCGAGGGGTGATAGACGTGCGGGTGGCGATAGATCAGTTTATCAACCAGCGCATTGCACACGTCGGCAATGTCAAACTGTCCCTGCTGCTGGGCTATTGAGGCATAGAAGCAGACGTGCATGAGCACGTCGCCCAGCTCTTTCTGTTCCTCCTCTGTGTCGCCGCGCATCAGGGCATCGCAGAGCTCGAATGTCTCTTCAATGGTATTGGGGCGCAGACTCTCGTTAGTCTGCTTCTTGTCCCACGGACACTGCTGCCGCAGGGTCTCCAAAACGTCAAGCATACGGCCGAAGGCCGCCAGCTTCTCCTCTCTTGTATGCACGCTTCTGACTTGGTGTTTAATGTTACAATATGTTGTCGGCCTTGCCTGCGCCCTGCTGTCACAGGTTTGCCTTCAGCCGCTCTGCCATGTCCTGGTATTCCTGGCTGCTGAGATAGACCTTTCCGGGGTTCATCTGGAAGGTGCCGCCATAGTCGGGGCCATCGACATACTTAGGCACAAGGTGGAAATGCAGGTGCGACAGCTTGTCGCTGTATGCTCCGTAGTTGATTTTCTCCGGATTGAATGTGCGCTGCATGGCCTTTGTCACGCGCGTCACGTCGGCCATGAACTTGTTGCGCTCGTCGTCGCTCAGCTCGTTCAGGTCGTTCACATGGCCACGGTATGCCACGAGGCAGCGTCCGCGGTATGTCTGCTCGCGGAACAGGAAGACGCGTGACACCTGCAGCTGGCATATCTCGATCATCAGCTCGTCGAGGGTCTGGTTGTTGGTGCAGTAGAGGCACTGCTTGGGGTCGCTTTGCATGGTTATGTGTTACGATGGTTATGTGTTACGATGGTTATTTGCTTGTTGAGTGTATTGTCTATCTGATGAAATTGGTCCAGACGCGCTGTTCCTGCTCAGGCAGCGGCAGTTCGGCCACGTCCAGCCTGCTTATCATCCAGGCCATGTTGCGGCCCAGGGTGCGCATGGTCTGCATACCCTCTTCGTCCTTGGCGGCTTCGCCCTGCGTCTGTCCGTACACCATGTTCCAGTACTGCGATGAGACGACGGGCATGTTCAGTATGGTGAAATACTTGTTCAGTCGGTCGAAGGCGGCCGAGGCTCCGCCCCGCCTGCACACGACGACGCTTGCCGCCGGCTTGTAGGCCAGATGCCGTCCGAGCGAATAGCACACACGGTCCATCAGGGCGCACAGCGACCCGTTTGGTCCGCCGTAATAGACGGGCGAGCCCACGACCAGTCCGTCGATGCCGCCGGCAACGGCCGTCTGCACCTTGGAGTAGAGGGCATCGTTGAAGGTGCAGCGTCCTGTGCGGCCGCACCAGCCGCAGGCTATGCAGCCCTGCACGGCATGCTTGCCCAGGTCGATGGTCTGTGTGGCGATGCCAGCCTGTTCGAGTGTGTGCGCCACCTCGTCGAGTGCAAGGCGCGTGTTGCCGTGTTCGCGCGGGCTGCCGTTAATCAGCAATACTTTCTTAGTCATGGTGTAAGTGTGGGTTGAAACATAATGTGTCAGAATTGTTCCAGCAGGCGTATGCGCTCGCGGGTGTCGGGGTGGGTGCTGAACAGCGAGTTGAGCATGCTCATCACGCTCTCGCCTTTCAGCGACTGCGGGTGGACGATGTACATCTGGGCGATGTCTTCGCGTCCCACATGGCCCAGGCCCGGGTCGCCAGAGATCTTGCGCAGGGCCGAGGCCAGTGCCAGCGGGTCGCCACAGAGCTCGGCACCGCCTGCGTCGGCCATGAACTCACGCTTGCGCGAAATGGCGAAGCGCGTGAGCAGGGTGAACACATACGCTATGCCAACGCACACCAGCCCGATGACCAGCACGACGATGAAGCTCAGTCCGTTGCCCTTCTCGTTGCGGTCGTTGCTGCCGCCGCTCAGTCCGCCCCACAGCAGGTGGTTGTACAGCATGTTGTAAACCAGCGAGAGTATGGTGGATACTATGCCCACGAAGACGATGCTCGTGATGAGCAGGCGTGTGTCGTGGTTGCGTATGTGCGTCAGCTCGTGGCCCAGCACTCCGGCCAGCTCGTCGTCGTCGAGGCGGGCAAGCAGTCCGGTGGTGACAGTCACGGTATAAGACCCCTTGTCGATGCCGCTGGCGAAGGCGTTGAGCTGCGGGTCGTCGATGACGTTTATCTTGGGCATGTCCATGCCGCAGGTCATGGTCAGGTTCTCAACAATGTTATACACGCGCGGATTCTCGCGCCGCTCCAAGGGTCGTGCACCCGTGGCGGCACGCACCATGAAGGCATTGCCGAAATAGGCTATGACAAACCACAGTCCGACACCACCCACTACCCAGGGCATGGCCTGCACGAAATAGTAGTTGACATCTGCCACGTTCAGCTGGTGAACAACGTTGCCATACTGGTCGTAGTAGCCACCGCCAAAATAGTTGAGCAAGGCGAGAAATACCCAGACCATGCCCAGCATGATGACGGGAAACATAAGGAGCAGCAACATGCTCATCATGTTGTTCCGGCTGATTTGGGTCTGAATACCAACGTATTTCATAGTTGAGAGTTGAGATGGGAGAATTGAGGGATGAGAGATGAGGGATGAAAGTTTTGAGTTGCTTCCGTCTTAGAACTTTATCTCTGGTGCCTTCTCGATGGCTGCACGCTCCTCGCGGGGCACCTCGAACATTGGCTCCTTGTGGAAGCCGAACATTCCGGCCAGTATGTTCGACGGGAAGGTCTGCACGGCGTTGTTCAGCTCCTTAGTGGCGCTGTTGAAGAAGCGGCGCGTGGCAGCCAGCTTGTTCTCGATGTCGCTCACCTCTTGCTGCAGCTGCAGGAAGTTCTGGTTGGCCTTCAGGTCGGGATAGGCTTCGAGCGACACTTTCAGTCCGGCCAGTGCACTGCTCAGAGCGTTCTCGGCCTGTATCTTGTCGTTGATGCCGGTGGCGTTCATGGCGGCTGCGCGGGCCTGCGTCACGCGCTCCAGCAGCTCGCGCTCGTGGGTGGCATAGCCCTTGACGGTAGCCACCAGCTGCGGTATCAGGTCGTGGCGCTGCTTCAGCTGCACGTCGATGTTGGCAAAGGCGTTCTCGCGGTTGTTGCGCAGTTTGACAAGGTTGTTGTAGATGCCGGCCACGATGAAGCCCAGAACCACTACAACGGCGATGATAATCAGAAGTGTTGTCATGATGGATAAGTGTTTATTTGGTTTTTGAGTCTTTTGCTGTTCCTCTGCGGTCAGGGGGGGGGCTGTCCGTTCCCCTACCCTATTCTAACAAGCAAGAGTGATGCCAACGACACCACTCCTGCTCCTGATTTTTGTTTATTTAACCTTTGTCCTGCCTCAGCAGCCAAGGTTCGATGTGTCGGGGCGACCCGGCTCGAACGGGCGACCTCCTGGTCCCAAACCAGGAACGCTACCAACTGCGCTACACCCCGAACTTGTGCTCTGACTGAAATCCTCGGACTGCAAACCTGTCTGTCTGTCTCGATATACCCTGATGAGTGTCGTTGCCCGCGTGGCAGACATCTCGCGCCGTCTGTTGCGGCTGGCGCGTTTCAGCGCTGCATGTCCGTATGTCAGTCTTTTCTTGTATCTGTTATATTAACGATAAAAACTTCATTTTATTATGCCCTGCTCCCTAAAAATCTTTGCCAGGGCTTGCACACCGCGCTCTACCTGCTCTTCGGTATGTGTGGCCATCAGTGCGAAGCGCACCAGTGTGTCTTGCGGGGCGCAGGCCGGCGGTATGACGGGGTTGATGAACACGCCCGCCTTGAAAGCCAGGGCCGTGACAAGGAATGTCTTATCGACGTCGCGCACATAGAGCGGGATAATCGGGCTCTCGGTCTCGCCTATCTCGAAGCCCTCCTCGCGGAAACGACGCAGGGCGTAGCGTGTCACCTTCCACAGCTTCTCTATGCGCTCGGGCTCCTGCTGTATGATGTGCAGGGCCTCCATGGCGGCAGCCGTGGCAGCCGGCGTGTTGCTGGCAGAGAAGATATATGTGCGGCAGGTGTGACGCAGATAGTTTATGGTGTCGCTGTCGGAGGCAATGAAGCCGCCTATGCTGGCCAGGCTCTTTGAGAAGGTGCCCATGATGAGATCGACATCGTCTGTCACACCGAAATAGTCGCACACGCCGCGGCCCTGCTTGCCGAACACGCCCAGGCCGTGGGCCTCGTCCACCATGACAGAACAGTTGTATTTCTTCTTCAGCGCTACTATCTCGGGCAGCTTCGCCAGGTCGCCTTCCATAGAGAAGACACCATCGACCACAATCAGCTTCACAGCCTCATGGGGCAGCCCCTGCAGTATGCGCTCCAGGTCGTCCATGTCGTTGTGCTTATAGTGCAGCTGGCGGGCAAACGAGAGACGGCGTCCGTCAACAATGCTGGCATGGTCGCGGTCGTCGCAGATGATATAGTCGCCCTTGCCCACCACCATGGCCAGCACACCCTGGTTGACGCTGAAGCCGGTGGAGAAGCAGAGGCAGTCGTCCTTGTGGATAAACTCGGCTATCTCTTTCTCCAACTGGACATGCAGGTCGAGCGTGCCGTTGAGGAAACGGCTGCCGGCACAGCCCGAGCCATACTGGTCGAGCGCGGCCTTAGCCTTGTCTATGATACGCTGATCGCCGGTGAGACCGGTGTAGGCATTGGAGCCAAACATCAGCACCTTGTGACCACCCATCTCAACCTCGGTGCCCTGCTTGCTCGTTATGGCGCGGAAATAGGGATAGAGCCCTGCCTCCATGAACTTCTGAGGCTCGCGATAGTTCTTGTATCTTTCTTGTAGTTGTCCCATCGTTGTGATGAAAGGATTTGTTACCTTCGCAGACGCGCTGTCATGCAGCAGGCCTGAAACAGGGTGCAAAGGTAAGCATTTTTTCTTTATCCAAATAATTTTTGGTAAATATTCGCACTTTTTTCTGTTTTTTTTGCTTTTCAGCTGGCAAATACAATAATATTTGTATCTTTGCAATTCGATTACATCACAAATCGCCCCTGTATTCCGTGGGCAGACAAACTATGCACATGACAAAACGACATATCACCTTCATAGTGAATCCTATCTCGGGCACTCACTCGAAAGAGCAGCTCCCTGCCTTCATCGACGAGATGCTGGACAGGGGCCAATGGGACTGGACCGTCATTCACACCGAGTATGCCGGCCATGCCGCCGAGCTGGCACGCGACAGCTCGGCGCGCGGCGACTGGGCTTGCGTGGCCGTGGGCGGCGACGGCACGGTGAACGAGGTGGCACGGTCGCTGACCCACTCGGCCACGGCCCTCGGCATCGTGCCATGCGGCTCGGGCAACGGGCTGGCCCGCCACCTGTGTCTGCCGATGGACATGCGAAAGGCCCTGGCCATCATCAACCGCGGCAACGTCGTTCAGATGGACTATGGCGTCATCAACGAACTGCCTTTCTTCTGCACATGCGGCATGGGCTTCGACGCGTTCATCTCGCTGAAATTTGCAGAGGCAGGCAAACGCGGACCGGCTGCATACGTGGAGAACGTACTGAAGCAGGGACTGAAATACAAGCCGCAGACATACGAGGTGGAAGACGAGACAGGCACGAGACGCTACAAGGCGTTTCTCATAGCCTGTGCCAATGCCTCGCAGTATGGCAACAACGCCTACATCGCCCCGGGGGCAACCATGACCGACGGTATGCTCGACGTGATCATCATGGAGCCGTTCAACGCCCTCGACGCACCGCAGATAAGCATCGACCTCTTCGCAAAGACACTGGCCAACAACTCGAAGATAAAGACCTTCCGCACCAAGGCCGTACACATCCACCGCTCGCAGCCGGGAGCCATCCACTACGACGGCGACCCCATCGTGACCGGCACCGACATCGACATCCATGTGGAGCCGTCGGGCATACGCATACTGACCAACCCCGACCAGGGGGAAGACCCCGGACAGCCAAACCCGCTGCTGAACGCTTTCAGCGACTTCTTTAATAATATTAATAATGTACGCGAAGACATCGAGCGGCAGGGCCACCGCATACAGGTGCTCAACAAGCTGCTGCTGCGACGCATAGAGCGAATGAGAAATTAAGACACAAGCATGGACAACAGCATATACTACTACCTCTTCGTACTGGCTGCCATTGTGGTGGCCTTCCTGATAGTGAAGCGCGTGGCCAGTTGCCTGATACGCAGCGTGGTGCTGCTGGTGGTGGCTGCCATACTGATTTACGTCTACTATACCTACATGAGATGAAAAGAATATGTATCATGACCGGCGCGCGCCCCAACTTCATGAAGGTGGCACCGCTGATAAGAGCCATAAAGCAAAACGACGGTGCCAGCTACGAGCTGGTCTATGCGGGCCGGGCAGACGACACGACGCTCGAGCCATCGCTCTTCGACGACCTCGACATGCCGCGGCCCGACGTCTTCCTGGGGGCCGACGCACCCAGCCTGAACGAGCTGACGGGGCAGGTCATGCTGCGTTTCGACCAGCACCTGAACAGCCACCCGGCCGATGTGGTAATCGTCGTGGACGACCTGGCCTCGACCATGGCGGCCGCCATCGTGACAAAGAAGCGCGGACTGCGCCTGGCACACCTCGTGGCGGGCACACGCTCGTTCGACATAACAATGCCCAAGGAGGTCAACCGCCTGGTCATCGACGGGCTGTCAGACTATCTCTTCACCGCCGGACACGGAGGCTCAAGCATAGCCACACGCGAAGGGGCCGAACGCGAACGGGTGTTCATGGTGGGCAACATACTGATAGACAACCTGCGCTATCTGCGCAACCGCATGACGCGACCCGACATCGCCGACACGCTGGGCCTGACAGAGGGCCGATATATCGTGCTGACCGTCAACCGACGCGCACTGATGGCCGACGAGCAGAAGCTGCTCCGACTGGCCACCACGCTGCACGACACAGCCAGCCGGCACGACATAAAGGTGGTGGCACCGCTGCGCTCAAGGGCGGCACAGCTGCTGGCAGACGTGGCACTTGTGGTTCCGCCCCTACCCTTCCTGCAGTTTGGCTGGCTGACGGCCCACGCTCTCGGCGTGGTGACCGACTCGGGCAACGTGGCCGAAGAGACCACATTCAACGGCGTGCCATGCATAACGCTGAACAGCTACACCGAACACATAGAGACCGTCAGGGTGGGCACCAACATGCTCGTGGGCGAAAGCGCCGAACTGCTGCGACAGGCCGCCGAACAGATGTGCTGCCGGCAGTGGAAACAGGGTTCACTGCCCGAACAGTGGGACGGACACACGGCAGAAAGAATAGTGAGGACGCTGCTGGCATGAAGGACGAAGATATCACTGTATCACAACACTATAAACACCCTACAGCTTGATTACCATTCTCGGCCCTACGGCCAGCGGCAAGACTCGCGTGGCGGCTGCACTGGCAGCCTCGTTCATCGGCGAGGGACAGCCGGCGGAGATTGTCTCGGCCGACTCGAGGCAACTGTACCGCCGAATGGACATTGGCACGGGAAAAGACCTGGCCGACTACCGCGTGGGCGACATCTGCGTGCCGCTGCACATGACAGACACACAGGAACCCGGAACACGCTACGACCTCTACCAGTATCAGCGCGATGCCACGGCTGCCATAGCTGACATAAAGCGGCGCGGAGCTCTGCCCATACTATGCGGAGGAAGCGGACTGTATATAGAAGCCGTGCTCAGAGGCTATGCCCTCTCGCCGGTGCCACAGAACCCGCAACTGCGACAGCAGCTCGAAGGACGCTCGCTGAAGCAACTGACAGACATGCTGGCCGAGCTGAAGCGGCAGAACGGCTCTGCCATGCACAATACCACCGACGTCGATTCGGCACAGCGAGCCATACGCGCCATAGAGATAGAGACATACAACCGCGACACACCCACTGAGCGGCGGCATATACAGGCCGCAGACTCGCTGGTCGTGGGCATTGGCATCGACCGCGACGAGCGACGGCGCAAGATAAGCCGACGACTGGACGACCGACTGCGCGAAGGCATGGTGGAAGAGGTGCGCTCGCTGCTCGACGAGGGCATCAGGTCCGACGACCTGATATACTACGGCCTGGAATACAGATATGTGACCGAATACCTGCTCGGACACAGCACCTTCCAGGAAATGCACGACCGGCTGGAAACGGCCATACACCAGTTTGCCAAGCGACAGATGACGTGGTTCAGGGGCATGGAACGGCGAGGCACACACATACACTGGATAGATGCCGCCATGCCTATGGCAGACAAGCTGAGCGAGATACGCAGACTGTACCGCGACTACAAGAGCTGAGAGCTGAGAGTTGATAGCTCAAGAACGGGAAAAGCACCTAAAAACAGTGAATCCATAATCTGCTAACCATAAAAATAGAGGAAAATGGCTGTCGAGACAACACGCTGGGGCGTGCTATACTGCCCCAAGTCGGGAATCTACAACATCGAGAAACACCGCCAACGGATAAAGGCGGCGCTACAGTCGGCCAAAATCAGCTTCGACTTTGTGCAGAGCGAAAACGCCGGCAGCGTGGAGCGACTGGCGCAGATGCTCATCAGCGGCGGCTACAAGACGCTGCTCATCGTCGGCGGCGACTCGGCGCTGAACGATGTGGTCAACTGCATGATGACCCTGGAAACAAGCGTGCGCAACGAGATTGCTATCGGACTGCTGCCTAACGGCGTGATGAACGACTTCGCACGCTTCTGGCAGCTCGATGCCGACGACGTGGAGGGCTGCATAAAGAAGCTGGCCCAACGACGCCTGCGCCCCATCGACCTGGGCTGCATAAGATACACCAACAAGCACGACGAACAATGCCACCGATACTTTCTCAACTGTCTGAACATCGGACTGACGGCAGACATCATGAACCTCAGACGACAGACACGACGGCTCTTCGGCTCGCGCACACTGTCGTTCATCTCCAGCTTCTTCGTCATGCTCTTCCACCGCATGGACTATAAGATGCGACTGCACATCAACGAAGACACCATCGACCGACGCGTCATGACCGTATGCATAGGCTCGGGCCCAGGCTACGGACAGACGCCCAACGCCGTGCCATACAACGGTATGCTCGACGTCTCGGTGGTCTATCAGCCGCAGATGCTGCAGCTCATCGAAGGACTCTGGCTGCTCGTCAGCGGACGCTTCCTGAACCACAGGAACGTGCACCCCTTCCGCACACGACGCATTGACATCGATGAGGCCACACACGCTCTCGTCGGTATAGACGGACGGCTGATGAACACGCCGAAGGGACCGTTCAGAGTGGAGATAGAACAGGAGGTGATACAGTTCATCATACCCTCATAAGGTTAAAAAGCTGAAAGACAAGCGCAAATTGGAACGACAAATTTGGCGGTTACACTTTTTTTGCATAACTTTGCGGCCGATTTCGTAAAAAAAGGACACCACCACACACATGAGACAACGCACTACCGCATACCTTGCCCTGCTCACGGCCATGCTGCTCGCGGGCTGCACCTCGGAGTATAACCGCGTATATAGGAGCACCGACTACAACTACAAATACGAATACGCCAAGCAGCTCTTCTCACAGGGCAAGTACAGCCAGGCCGGAGCGTTGCTCAGCGATGTGGTGCTGAGCCTCAAGGGCACCGAAAACGGACAGGAAAGCCTATACATGCTGGGCATGACACAATATCTCTCGCACGACTACGAGCTGGCCAGCGAAACCTTCAAGAAATATGGCACCACATACCCGAAGGGAATGTTTGCCGAGAAAGCCTGCTTCTATGTTGGACAGTCGCTCTACGAGAGTGCACCGGAACCGCGTCTTGACCAGACACCGACCATAGGCGCACTGAACGCCTACCAGCAGTTTATCGAGCTATACCCCAAGTCGTCCCTGCGCCCGCAGGCCACGGCCAAACTCTATGAGTTGCAGGACAAGCTGATAATAAAGGAGCTGCTGAACGCACAGCTATACTATAACCTCGGCGGATATTTCGGCAACTGCACCAACGGAGGCTCAAACCTCGAAGCATGTATCATCACGGCACAAAACGCGCTCAAGACATACCCCTTCACCGACAAGCGGGAAGACTTTGCCCTGCTCATAATGAAGAGCAAGTACGAGCTGGCACAGCAGAGCGTCGAGGAAAAGAAGATGGAACGCTACCGCGATGCCGAAGACGAGTGCTACGGCTTCCTGAACGAATACCCCGACTCGAAAAACACAGAGCTGGCACATAAATACATCGCACGTTGCAAGAAAGTGACGGGCGACTGAAACGTAACGCAAAGTCGATTATAAACGTTGTACATACAGAAGACACAGAGGAAACATCGTAACATAGTCAAAACAGTAAATATAATCATGGATTATCGTAAGTCAAATGCACCAACCAACACCGTCACACGCAACGTGATGGACCTGTGCGACGAGACAGGCAACATCTATGAGAGCGTTGCCATCATCAGCAAACGCGCCAACCAGATCAGCGCGCAGATAAAAGACGACCTGAATAAGAAGCTGGCCGAGTTTGCCTCCTACAACGACTCCTTGGACGAGGTGTTCGAGAACCGCGAGCAGATAGAAATCTCCCGCTACTATGAGAAGCTGCCCAAGCCGTCGCTGCTCGCCACACAGGAGTTCATCGAGGGCGGCACCTACTGGCGCGACCCGTCTAAAGACCAGCTCCAGCAAACACAGGAAGACTATTAAGCCCGCCATGATACAGCGCATACAATCTGTCTATCTGCTGGCTGCATTCATCTGCTGCATGGTCTGCCTGACAAGTCCGCTCGGCACCTTCGTCAACGAAGGTCTGGCCGAGGCTCGCATGTACAACCTGTGGATAACACTGCAGAACGGGGCACACGACATGCTTGTGGCACCGCTCTTCTGCCTGCTCATCCTGGCAGCCACGGTGCAGATCATCACCATCTTCCTCTTCAGGCGACGCCCCATGCAGGCACGACTCTGCTGGCTGGCCGCAGCGCCGCTGGTGCTCTGGTATCTGCTGTGGGCCGCATACAGCCTGTCAGGATGGGGCAGCGTACCGGCAGGCAGCACCTACCGGCCGGCCGCAAGCGTAGCGCTGCCCTTCGTCTCGCTCGTGCTGACAGTGTTGGCCCGTCGCGGCATCTTACGCGACGAAAGGCTGGTCAAGGAAGCCGACCGCATTCGCTAACAAAAAGACAGAGCCAGAAAGACAGTGGAAATAAAGTTTGCACAATTCAGCCTGAGCGCACCCCGTGTTGACCTGTGCCCTAAAGACACGAAGAACGAGTTTGCCTTCATAGGCCGAAGCAACGTGGGCAAGTCGAGCCTGATAAACATGCTGACCGGCCACAAGGGGCTGGCCAAGACATCGGCCACACCGGGCAAGACACTGCTCATCAATCATTTCTTCATACGCTCCACAGGCGCCAGCGAGCAGAAACCCGACGAATGGTATCTCGTAGATCTGCCGGGCTACGGCTACGCCAAACGCTCGAAGACCGAGCGCGACCGCTTGCGCCGCATGATAGACGGCTACATACTGCAGCGAGAGCAGCTGGTCAACACCTTCGTGCTGGTTGACATCAGGCTTGAGCCGCAACAGATAGACCTCGACTTCATCGACTGGCTCGGCACAAGCGGCATACCCTTCAGCATCGTTTTCACCAAGGCCGACAAGCTGTCGGCCACACGCGCCAACGCCAATGTCGAAGCATACAAGCAGCGACTGCTGGAAACATGGGAGGAGCTGCCACCGCTGTTCGTCACATCGTCGGCAAAGAAACAGGGCCGCGACGAGCTGCTCGACTACATAGCAGCCATCAACCAGCAAGAACGCTCCGTCGAGACCACAAACCCATAACCGCCCCACGCGCGCCCCGGCAGACCATAAGCCAAGGGCTGCGACCTACTATCAGCGAAAGCCCCGGCAGTTCCATGCGGAACCACCGGGGCTTTATCTTTGTTCGCGAGTCAGCCGTCAGGCCAGACGGCGCGAGCCGTCGCCAATGACAACATCATATACCTTGGGCTCGTGACCATACTTGGCGTTGAATTTCTCCTTGGCCACGTTGACGAAATTCTTATACAGGTCGTTGCGCACCAGGTTGATGGTGCAGCCACCGAAGCCGCCACCCATGATACGGCTGCCTGTCACGCCACACTCCTTGGCGATGTCGTTCAGGAAGTCGAGCTCCTCGCAGCTCACCTCGTAGTCCTTCGACAGGCCCTCGTGGGTCTTGTACATCAGCTCGCCCACCTTCTCATAGTCGCCCTCGTTCAGAGCGTCGCACACGCCCAGCACGCGGTCTTTCTCGCCCAGGACAAACTTTGCGCGCTTGTAGTCCTCTTCGCCAACCTCGGCCTTCACCTCCTCAAGCTGCTCCCAGGTGCAGTCGCGCAGGGTCTCAAACTTGCCCTCGGGGTGCTTGGCGGCTATATGCTTCACCACGTTCTCGCAAGAGCGGCGACGGTCGTTGTAGGGCGAGCCTGACAGCTGGTGCTTCACCACAGAGTCAAGCAGCACCAGACGATAGCCGTCGGGCTTGAAGGGGAAATACTCAAACTCGCGCGAGCGGCAGTCAAGCCTCATCAGGCAGCCGGCCTTGCCGAAGACGCTGGCAAACTGGTCCATGATACCGCAGTTGACACCGCAGTAGTTGTGCTCGGTGGCCTGACCAGCCAGCACCATGTCCCATTTCGACACCTTGTTCTCGCCGAAGATGTCGTTCAGGCCGCAGGCAAAACAGCTCTCCATAGCAGCCGACGACGACATGCCGGCTCCCAGAGGCACATCGCCGGCAAAGGCGATGTTATAGCCCTTCACAGGCACACCCAGCTTCTTCATCTCGAGCGAGATGCCATAGATGTATCGGGCCCAGCTGGCCTTTGGCCCCTCGGGGTCGCTGAGCTTGAAGTCAACGCGGTCCTTCAGGTCGATGGCGTATGCCATCACGGTGTCCTCCGTGCCGTTAGGACGCATCTCGGCTATCACACCCTTGTCAACAGCTCCGGGGAACACGAAGCCACCGTTGTAGTCGGTGTGCTCGCCAATAAGGTTGATACGGCCGGGTGAAGCATAGACATTGCCTGTCTTACCGTCAAAATGCTTGACGAAACGAGACCTTACAAATTCGATATCCATTTTTCAAGTAAATTAATAATTGTGAATTATATGCGGTGAACGCAGTTTCTTTTTTATCTCAGTCCTATCTTGCTGCCGAAATTGCAGAACCAGAACAGATAGCCATAATAGACAAACATGACACACATGGCGATGATGACGCCCGTCACATCGACCACGGCACCCATGATTGGCATCAGTATGGCGGCCCCAATCACACCCGTGTTAATCACGCCCGAGGCTGCCTTGGTGTGGCGGCCCAGCTGCTGCAGACCCAGGTTGAACACTAGGGGCCACATCACCGAGTGGAACAGACCGGCGGCCAGCATCAGCCAGATGCCGAACATCGACGAGGCGAACAGCAGCGACAGTGCTATGCAGGCGGCCCCCAGGCAAATGCAGGCCGTAAGCAGCTTGCGCGGCTCAAACTTGGCCAGTATGCCGGCGCCCACGAAACGGCCCACCATCATGCCGCCCCAGTAGAAGGCGAGGTAGGAGGTGACGACATCGCTGTCAGTGATGCCCAGCTGTTCGAAGCGGTAGGGCAACATCGACGGAACGCCTATCTCGACACCCATGTACATGAAGATGCCCAGCGCGCCGAGCCACACATGAGGATAGGCAAAGACACTCGACTTCTCCACTATCTTCTGGCCTGCCTCGGCGCTCTGCTTGCCCTCGTCTATCTTGGGCAGCTTCAGAAACACCAGTATGCCGCAGATGACAAGGGTGAAGATGCCAAGTCCCAGGAACGGCCCCGGCACCAGCTCGGGCGCGGGCGCCTTACCGGCAATGATGACGGTGGTGATGAAGATGGGGGCCACGGTGGTGGCTACCGAGTTGAGCGCCTGCGAGAGCGTCATGCGGAAAGCACCCTTCTCAGGCGAGCCCAGCACCATGACATACGGATTGGCCACGTTCTGCAGCATGACCACGCCCATAGCCACGAGGCACATCGACCCCAGGAAGACAGCATAGACGTTAGCAGCAGCCGAGATGGCGGCAGAGATGCCCAGCGAGTTGACCACGAAGCCTACGCCAGCCACGGCCAGACCGAGGATTAGCGTGCCCTTGTAGCCTATCTTGCTCATCAGCAGCGAGAAGGGTATTGCCAGAAGGTAAGCTCCATAGAAAGCCGAGTTGACATACTGACCCTGCTGGGCCGACAGGTCGAAAGCCTTTGAACAGAAGGCAATCATAGAGTTGTTCATCGTGGTAATGAAACCGATGAGGAAGCACACGATAAACACCACGATCAGTGCGAACGTATAGTTCGGACGTTGTTGTTGTGACATTTGTTGTTATTGTTTTGTTTTGTTAATTTCAGTCTGAGTCACATTATTTCACGCCGAAGCGGAAGATTGTCTTCTGCATATAGCGCTCGCCCGGGTTGAGCACCACCGAGGGGAAATAGGGGCGGTTGGGTGTGTCGGGGAAGTGCTGGCACTCGAAGCAGATGGCCGATCGCCGCGGGAAGGTGGCGCCGTGGTAGCCTTTGTAGCCGTCGGCCCAGTTGTCGCTATAGACCTGCACACCGGGCTCGGTGGTATATACCTCCATCGTGCGTCCGCTGACGGGCTCCTCGATGCGGGCAGCAAACGAGAGCTCGCCCTCTTCCTTCTTGTTCAGCACAAAGCAGTGGTCGTAGCCGGCCCCATTCCTTATCTGCTCGTCGTCGGCATTGATGTCACGGCCCACGGCCTTCATCGAGCGGAAGTCGAACGGTGTGCCTTCCACCTTGCGTATCTCGCCCGTAGGTATGCTCGTGTCGTCGATGGGCAGATAGAAGTCGGCATTAATCTCGCACTGCAGGTCGTCTATCGTCGGCGTGGGGTCGGCCACACCTGCCAACGCAAAGAAAGCGTGGTGGGTCAGGTTGACGATGGTCTTTTTGTTGGTCGTGGCCAGATACTCAAGTATCAGCTCGTTCTGGTCGGTGAAGGTAAACTCTACCGTCACGTCACACTCGCCGGTGAAGCCCTCCTCGCCGTATGCGGAGGTGTAGTGCAGCGCCAGCGTGCGCGGCCCCATCTGGCGGGCATCCCACACACGGGCGTGGAAGCCGGTGGGACCGCCGTGCAGGGCGTTGGGGCCGTTGTTGATGGCCAGCTGGTAGTCCTTGCCCTTCAGCTGGAACTGACCGTGGCATATACGGTTGCCATAGCGACCTATCAGCGTCGAGAGGAACGGCTCGGGTGAGTTGATGACAGACTGAATGTTGTCGTGCCCCTGGATGACGTTGCCCACCTTGCCATACTTGTCGGGCACCATGATGGCGCAGATGGCACCGCCATAGTTGGTTATAGCCACCTCATAGCCGCTGCGGTTACGCAGGAAGTAGAGGTCGGTCTTCTTGCCGTTTATCACTGTCTGAAAGTCTTCACGCTTCAGACCGGAAAGGCTTGCTTGTGTGTTTGCCATATTTTTATTTATATTTTTAGGTATAGTATAATATATTCTGTGCCGGATTGGTAAAATCCCGTGCAAAGATACACAAAAAGTTTCTACCGCCAAACTTTTTCCTCACAATTACTAATAATTATTTCCACCATCGCGGTGCCGGCATAGAAAAAGGCCGGTCGGCTATGGTGTGGTGCCACCGGGTGAATGTAATCGGTCTGAAAGAAGCGTCTTGTAGTCTGTGTGCAGCTGCGTAGTCCAAGCGCTGACACGGTGCGTCGTCATTACTTTTCTCCATGCGGCAGAGCATGGCCCACGAGTGACAGAGAAACAGAAAAAAAAGACACGCTACTTGCTTGTATTCAAAAAAAAAGTATAACTTTGCCGCAGTGATTATGATAGACAACATAACAACCGACAGACAATGAACATAAGCGAACAAGACAAGCAGTACATGCGCGAAGCCATCCGTCTGGCCGACGTCAGCGTCAGGACCGGAGGCGGCCCCTTTGGTGCCGTGGTTGTGAAAGATGGCAAGATAGTGAGTGGCAGTGCCAACCGCGTGACGGTGGATAACGACCCTACGGCCCACGCCGAGGTTAACGCCATCCGTGCTGCCTGCCGGCAGCTGGGCACCTTCGACCTTAGCGGCTGCACGATATACACATCGTGTGAGCCCTGCCCCATGTGTTTAGGAGCTATCTACTGGGCACACATTGACCGCATATTCTATGCCAACGACCGTAAGGATGCTGAGGAGATAGGCTTTGCCGACAACTTTATCTACGAGGAGCTGGAACGGCCCTTGGAGCAAAGGCAGAAGCCCATCGTTGCCATGCTGCGCGATGAAGCCATCCAGACCTTCAGGGCATGGCAGGAAAAAACAGACAAGACGGAATACTGACATGTTCTTTCGCTCGCTGTTCATGATACACCACTCCGACCGCCGCGTGCTGCTGGTGCTGTTGCTGCTGGCCGTGGTGGTGACTGGCGTGTTGCTGTGGAACGACAACGCTCCCGTGCCATCGCAACAGGCCATGACCGGCAAGGTGACACACGACAGTCTGGCTCTGCCAGGCCACAGGCAACGCGGCAAAGGCGGCGTGACACACGCCGACGTAGCCGGCAACCGCCCCGGGGCCGGCGCGTATGCCGATGGCTATGAGCAGCGTGAGGCCGAGACCTTCTGCTTCGACCCCAACACGGCAGACAGCGCCACGCTGTGTCGTCTGGGACTGAGCCGGTGGCAAGTGAACGACATACTGCGCTACAGAGCCCGCGGCGGGGTCTATATGCAAGCAACGGAATTTGCCCGAGTGTATCGTCTGACCAAAGAGCAGTATGCACGCTTGGCTCCCTACATACGCATTGCCGACAGGTTTCGTCCTGCGGCCGAACTCCTGCCGGCATCGGCACAGAAACGCGCCAGCGCTCGTACAGACAGCACACTGACAGCGAAGCGACCGATGAAGCTGCGCGTGGGACAGCAGATAGCCTTAGAAAGCTGCGACACCACACAGCTGAAGAGCGTGCCCGGCATCGGCAGCTACTGGGCGGGCCGCATAGTGGACTACCGCGAGAGGCTGGGTGGCTACTATGACCTGAGCCAGCTGGAGGAGCTGCAGGGCTTCCCCGCAGAGGCCCTGCCCTATCTGTATCTTGAGAACGGCGGCAAGGACACACGCCGCATGAACGTCAACACGCTGACGCTGAACCAGCTGCACAAGCACCCATACATCAGCTTCCGCCAGGCACGCGACATCATAGACTATCGCCGCCGACACGGACGTATCGACAATCTGGCGCAACTGGCATTGCTTCCGAGTTTCAGCCCCGATGACATCGAACGCCTAAGCCACTATGTGGAATACTAAGATGTCTCAATCTCCGACAGTTCCAGCCATCGCATAGAGATTTCGTCCAGCTCGTCTTTCAGCTGCGGCAGTCTGCGGCTTTTCTCTGTCAGCTCGGCCACAGACAGCGTGCCGCTGCACAGCTGTTCCTCTATCAGCTTTTGTTCGGCCTCAAGCTGCTCAATGCGCTGCTCCAGCTCGGCCATCTCTCGCCTCTCCTTGAACGACAGACGCCGACGGGCATTTGACACAGGCCGCGCACCATTGGCCGGCTGGTCGGCCATACGGCTCGCAGGCTGTGCGCCTGAGCGTTTTGCCGTGGCAGGTGCTGCGTCGGCGTTGGTCTTCAGCGCAAGCCACTCGCGATACTGCGTGTAGTTGCCGGGGAAATCCTTTATGTTGCCTCCATCTGAGAACACCAGCAGGTGGTCCACCACCTTGTCCATGAAATAGCGGTCGTGGCTGACCACGATGACACAGCCGGCAAAGTCCTGCAGATACTCTTCCAGCGTCTGCAGCGTCACGATGTCGAGGTCGTTGGTAGGCTCGTCGAGTACCAGGAAGTTGGGGTTGCGCATCAAGACCGTACACAGGTAGAGCTTGCGCCGCTCGCCGCCCGACAGCTTATAGACGTAGTTGTGCTGCTGCTCGGGCGTGAAGAGGAAATGCTGCAGCAGCTGAGTGGCCGTGAGGTGTCGTCCGCCGCCCATGTCCACATACTCGGCTATATCCTGCACGATGTCTATCACCTTCTGCTGCTCGTTGAAACGTAGTCCTTCCTGGGCGAAATAGCCGAAACGGACGGTCTCGCCCACGTCGAAGCGTCCGCTGTCTGGCTGCACCTGCCCCATCAGCATCTTGATGAAGGTCGATTTGCCGGTGCCGTTGTTGCCCACAATGCCCATCTTCTCGTAGCGCGAGAAATTGTAGTAGAAGTCCTTCAGTATGACCTTGTCGCCAAACGACTTTGACACATACTGGCACTCAAATATCTTTGATCCTATGTACACGTTGCGGCTCTTGAGCCTCAGCTGTCTCTCCTGCACCCGCTGTCGCGCCAGTTGTTCCAACTCGTAGAAAGCCTCCTCGCGGTAGCGTGCCTTATGGCCGCGTGCCTGCGGCATGCGCCGCATCCATTCCAGTTCGGTGCGATACAGGTTGTTAGCCCTCGCTATCTCGGCGCGCCGGTTGTCAATGCGCTGTTGTCGTTTCTCAAGATAGTATGAGTAGTTGCCACGGTAGGTATAGATGGTCTGGTCGTCCAGTTCCAGGATGACAGAGCAGACGCGGTCCAGGAAGTAGCGGTCGTGTGTCACCATGAGCAGCGTCTTGCGCCCCCTGCCGAGGAAGCCCTCCAGCCACACTATCATGTCGAGGTCAAGATGGTTTGTTGGTTCGTCCAGTATGAGCAGGTCCGGCTCTTCAATGAGCACTCTGGCCAAGGCCACCCGCTTTTGCTGCCCGCCGCTAAGCTGCCGCATGGGCTGCCTGAGGTCGCCTATCTTCAGCTGGGTCAGTATCTGCTTTGCCCTCAGCAGCGTCTCTTGCATGTCCGTTTCGGTCTCGGGGGCTTTAGTGGCGGCCTTGGTTCCCCCTTTGGTCCTGAAGCAGGCATCAAGCACGGTGGCGTCGGGGTCAAACTGCGGGCTCTGTTCCAGCATGCCCACCTTGACATCGTTGCGATAGACAACGCTGCCGCTGTCGCAGCCCTCGTGCCCGGTCAGTATGGACAGCAGGGTTGACTTGCCCGTGCCGTTGCGGGCGATGAGTCCCACGCGCTGGCCGGCTGCTATGCTGAACGATATATTGCGAAACAAGACTAGGGCACCAAACGACTTGGTCAGCCCCTGCACATCGAGTATGGGTGTGTCTTTGGCCATCTGAGAGAGGAGAGTTGAGAGATGAGAGAGGAGGATTAAGTCTCTATCATATTGAGCATTTTGAAGGTGGCTTTGATGGCGGCCTCTGTCTGGTCGGCATCCACGGCGCGTGTGCGTATCAGGCTACCGTCGTCGGCCCGCCATGTGATGACCGTCTGCACCAGTGCATCAGTCCGTCCGCCCGGCGGTATGGTCACGGCATAGTTGTGCAGCAGAGGGAACGTGCGGCCCAGGTATTTCTTGTAGATGAAGCGCAGTGCCTTGACAAAGGCGTCATACTGTCCGTCGCCCGTGGCTCCTGCCTCATACTGTCTGCCGTTGATTTCCACCCTGATGTTGGCACCGGGCTTCAGCCCGTAGGCCGTCGAGACCACATAGTTGATGAGCTTGACCTTATGCTCGGGCGCGTCATGCTTCAGCACATCGGAGACGATATATGGCAGGTCGTCGCGCGTTACTTGTTCCTTGCGGTCGCCCAGCTCGGTGATACGCTGCGTGACGCGTCGTGTCTGCTCTGGCGTCAGCTCCAGCCCCAGTTCCTCCAGGTTCATGGCTATGTTGGCCTTGCCACTGGTCTTGCCCAGTGCATATTCGCGTTTTCGTCCGAAGCGTTCCGGCATCAGCGCGTTCTGGTAGAGTTTGTCCTTGTTGTCGCCGTCGGCATGCACGCCGGCCACCTGCGTAAACACGTTGTCGCCCACGATGGGCTGGTTTGGCGCTATGGCGATGCCGCTGTATGCCTCCACCAGTCGTGACACGTCGTTCAGCTGCGACTCGTCGATGGCGGTGGTGGCGCCAAACTGATCTTTCAGTATGGCCTGAACGCTGGCCATTGGCGCGTTGCCGCAGCGCTCGCCCAGTCCGTTGACGGTGACGTGCAGTCCGGCGGCACCGCTCAACACGGCCGCCAGCGAGTTGCTCACCGCCAGGTCGTAGTCGTTGTGTGCATGGAAATCGAAATGGCAGTCCGGGTAGCGCTTTTTCATCTTGCGCATACACTCCACCACCTGCAGCGGGTTCATCACGCCCAGTGTGTCGGGCAGCATGAAGCGCGCAAGTCTCCCCCCCCGCTGTCCATCACGGCAGGCTGATGTATGCCGTAGCAGACTGTCCATCAACTGATAGACATACTCGGGCGAGCTGACCATGCCGTTGCTCCAGTCCTCAAGATAGACGTTGACCGTCATGCCCTGTGCGCAGGCATATTCGATCTCGGCGCTCACGTCGGCAATGTGTTGCTCGGGAGTCTTGCCAAGCTGTCCCGTACAGTGGCGCAGCGACCCTTTTGCCAGCAGATTGATTACCCTGCCGCCGCACGCGGCTATCCAGTCTGCCGAGCGGTGTCCATCGACGAAGCCGAGCACCTCCACACGGTCCAGCCGGCCTATCTGCCGGGCATAGCGGCAGATAGCTTTCACGGCATCTCGCTCGCCCTCCGACACGCGGGCCGAGGCCACCTCTATGCGATCCACGTTGACGTCGCGCAGCAGCTTACGAGCGATGACCAGCTTCTCATGTGGCAGGAAAGACACGCCACTGGTCTGTTCGCCATCGCGCAGCGTACAGTCGAGTATCTCTATATACTTCATCGCTTGCGCTCGTAAGCCTCTATCTTATCCACGCTCTGCATCAGGAAGTCGATGTCGTCAAGTCCCTCTACCAGGCAGTGTTTCTTGTATCCATTGATAGGAAACAGCTCTGACCGCCCCGTAGCCCTGTTTGTCACGGTCTGCCGCGGCAGGTCTATCTCCACCAGCGTCTTAGGGTCGGCCTCTATGCAGGCAAACAGCTCGGACAGGAATGTCTGGCTGACCTGCACGGGCAGCACAAAGTTGTTCAGCTCGTTGTTGCGGTGGATGTCGGCAAAGAACGAGCTGATGACGGCCCTGAAGCCATAGCCCGCTATGGCCCATGCAGCGTGTTCGCGCGACGAGCCGCAGCCGAAGTTCTTGCCTGCCACGAGGAAGCACCCTGCATACGCCGGATTGTTGAGTACGAAGTCCTCTATGGGCGTTCCGTCGGCCCTGTAGCGCCAGTCGCGGAACAGGTTGTCGCCGAAGCCGGCTTTGTCGGTGGCCTTGAGGTAACGGGCGGGAATAATCTGGTCGGTGTCGATGTTCTCAAGCGGCAGTGGGACGCAGGTGGAGGTAATGACGGTGAATTTCTGTTGCATGGTGTTTTTTTGTGTGGGGAGTTGCGCTATTAGCGCAACATACCGAACGTTGTGGCAGGTTGTGTGTGGGGGGGAGTTGCGCTATTAGCGCAACATACCGAACGTTGTGGCAGGGGGATTGTCAGAGCAGTGTGCGCGGGTCGGTGATGACGCCCGTTACGGCGGCGGCAGCTGCCGTCAGCGGCGAGGCCAGCACGGTTCGAGCGCCCTGTCCCTGGCGTCCCTCAAAATTACGGTTGCTGGTTGACACGCACAGCTTTCCGGCTGGTATCTTGTCATCGTTCATTGCCAGGCAGGCCGAGCATCCCGGCTGCCGAATCTCGAAGCCGGCAGCGCGCAACACGCGGTCGAGTCCCTCGGCGCGTATCTGCCTATCGACATGCCACGAGCCAGGGACGAGCCATGCCGTCACGTTCTCGGCCTTGTGCCGTCCGGCCACCACAGAGGCAAAGGCTCGGAAGTCTTCGATACGTCCGTTGGTACAGGCCCCGAGGAACACATAGTCCACCGGTGTGCCCAGCAGCTGCTGTCCCGGGCGGAAGCCCATATAGTCAAGCGCCTTGCAGAACGATGGTCGTTCTGCCTCGTCCACATTATCCAGGGCAGGAATAAATCCGTCAACGGCCATGCCCATACCCGGATTAGTGCCGTAGGTGATGCGCGGCAGAATGTCTTCGGCCCTGAAGTGCAGTTGGCGGTCGAAGACGGCATTGTCGTCGCTGCGCAGCGTGCGCCATCGGCTGACGGCCTTGTCCCATGCCTCGCCCTTGGGCGCGTATGGCAAGCCCTTGATGTATGCAAAGGTGGTGTCGTCTGGTGCCACGAAGCCTCCGCGTGCTCCCATTTCGATGCTGAGGTTGCACAGCGTGAGTCGTCCCTCCATCGACAGTGCCTCTACCGCCTCGCCTGCATATTCGACGAAATATCCCGTGGCACCGCTCGTGGTCAGCTGGCTCATCAGGTAGAGCGCCATGTCCTTTGCCGTGCTGCCCTGTGCCAGTCGGCCGCTGATGGTGATACGCATTGACTTAGGCTTCTGCTGCAGTATGCACTGCGATGCCAGCACCATTTCCACCTCGCTGGTGCCTATGCCGAAGGCCACGGCCCCCATGGCACCGTGGGTCGAGGTGTGCGAGTCGCCACAGACGATGGTCATGCCCGGCAGCGACAGTCCCAGCTCGGGCCCCACCACATGAATGATACCATTGTCGCGGTGCATCATGCCGAAGTGGGTGAGGCCGAACTCTTCGGCGTTGGCAGCCAGCGTTTCAACCTGCCTGCGGCTTACGGGGTCAGCAATGGGCAGGTGCTGGTCGTGTGTGGGCGTGTTGTGATCGGGCATACAGCAGATGTGGTCCGGGCGCAGGGGCTTCAGTCCGCGCCGGCGCAGTCCGTCGAAAGCCTGTGGCGATGTCACCTCATGGCAGTACAGCCGGTCTATGTACAGCTGCGTGGGGCCGTCGGCCACCTGTTGCACCACATGGCTGTCCCATATTTTGTCAAAGAGAGTGTTCATAAAGCTACTAAATAAAACAACAATGAAATGCCGGCGGCTGTTCAGTCGGCATGCTTCATTCTTTCATCTTGAACTTGTTGATACAGTCGATATAGGCCTCTACGGAAGCTGTCACGATGTCGGTGTTGGCCCCAAAGCCGTAGTAGAGCTGCCCGTCGTGTTCCACCTGCATGTGCACCTTTCCCACGTCGTCAGAGCCCTTGGATATGGCCTGTATGGTAAACTCCTTGAGCGTCATCTTCTTTTGGATGATACGCTTGAGTGCTTTGATGGCGGCATCAACGGGTCCGTTGCCCGAGGCAGCAGCCTCGAATTTCTGTCCGCTGATGTCCAGGCCGATAGAGGCCACGCTCTTCACGCCCTTTCCTGTCGTGACCTGCAGGAAATCGAGTCTGACGGCATGAGCCTCAGCTGTGTCGGCACCTGCCAACATCATCACGTCGGCATCGTTCACCTCCTTCTTCTGGTCGGCCAGCTGCAGGAATTTCTCGTAGATGGAGTCGAGCTTACGCTCGTCGTCCACGTCCACGCCGTTGACGTGCAGTCGGTGTTTCAGTGCGGCGCGTCCCGAGCGTGCGGTCAGCAGTATGGAGTTGTCGTCGATGCCAACGTCCTTTGGGTTCATTATCTCGTATGTGTGCACATTCTTCAGCACGCCGTCCTGGTGTATGCCGCTTGAGTGTGCAAAAGCGTTGCGTCCCACGATGGCCTTGTTTGGCTGCACGGGCATGTTCATCAGGCTCGACACCATGCGGCTGATGGGGTAGATCTTGGTGGTGTTGATGTTGGTGTCAATGCCCAGGCTATGGTGACATTTCAGTATCATGGCAATCTCCTCGAGCGAAGTGTTGCCTGCTCTCTCGCCTATGCCGTTGACCGTCACCTCCACCTGTCGTGCTCCCGCCATCACACCCGATAGCGTGTTAGCCGTGGCCATGCCCAGGTCGTTGTGGCAGTGGGTGGCGATGATGGCCCTGTCTATGCCATCGACATGCTCGCGCAGGTAGCGTATCTTGTCGTAGTATTCCTGTGGCAGACAGTAGCCCGTGGTGTCGGGTATGTTTACCACGGTGGCTCCGGCCTTTATGACGGCCTCTACCACTCGTGCCAGGTACTCATTGTCAGTCCGTCCGGCATCCTCGCAGTAGAACTCCACATCATCGACGTAGCGCCGCGCATACCTCACCGCCCTGACTGCGCGTTCGAGTATATCCTCGCGCGTGCTGTTGAACTTATATTTAATGTGTTCGTCGCTGGTGCCAATGCCTGTGTGTATGCGCTTATTCTTGGCATACTGCAGTGCATCGCGCGCCACGTCGATGTCGCGCTCGACGGCCCGTGTCAGTGCACAGATGACGGGCCATGTCACAGCCTTCGATATCTCGATCACGCTGTTGTAGTCGCCCGGCGACGAGATGGGGAAGCCCGCCTCGATTACGTCCACGCCCAGCTGCTCAAGCGCCTTGGCCACCTGGATTTTCTCCACCGTGTTGAGCTGGCAGCCCGGTACCTGCTCGCCGTCGCGCAGTGTGGTGTCAAATATATATAGTCTGTCTGTCATAGCTAAGTGTTGAGAGTTGAGAGTTGAGAGTTGAGCGATGAGAGCGTTGATAGCTCTCAACGCTCCGTTAGTCAATCATGTCGAAGCCAGTGTATGGCTGCAGGGCTTTTGGTATGCGTATGCCTTCTTCGGTCTGGTTGTTCTCCAACAGAGCGGCCACTATCCGCGGCAGCGCGAGAGCCGAGCCGTTCAGCGTGTGGCAGAGGGTCGTCTTCTTGTCGTCGGCTCGGCGGTAGCGACATTTCAGTCTGTTGGCCTGATAGGTGTCAAAATTGCTGACCGACGAGACCTCCAGCCATCGGTGCTGTGCCTCCGACCACACCTCGAAGTCGTAGCAGATGCTGCTGGTGAAGCTCTGGTCTCCGCCGCAGAGCAGCAGTACGCGGTATGGCAGCTCCAGTTTCTTGAGCAGTCCCTCGACATGCTCAAGCATCTCCTGGTGGCTCTGTCGCGAGTGTTCTGGTGTGTCGATGCGCACTATCTCTATTTTCGAGAACTCGTGCAGTCGGTTCAGTCCGCGCACGTCCTTGCCATACGAGCCGGCCTCGCGCCGGAAGCACTCGGTGTAGGCACAGTTCTTGATGGGCAAGTCTCGCTCGTCGAGTATGACGTCGCGGTAGATGTTTGTCACGGGCACCTCGGCCGTAGGTATAAGATAGAAGTCGTCCACCTCGGCATGGTACATCTGTCCCTCCTTGTCGGGCAGCTGTCCGGTGCCATATCCCGAGGCGGCGTTGACCACCGTGGGCGGCATTATCTCGGTGTAGCCGCTCTTGCGAGCCTCGTCAAGGAAGAAATTGATCAGCGCCCGCTGCAGGCGTGCTCCCTTGCCGATATAGACGGGGAAGCCTGCGCCCGTGATCTTCACTCCCAGGTCAAAGTCTATCAGGTTGTATTTCTTTGCCAGCTCCCAGTGTGGCAACCTGGCCGTGGCCACCTCGGGGTTGGCGTCCCAGTTGCCCACGGTGTCTCCTGGTCGGCACTCCCGCAGGTTCGACTTCACCACATGGTTATCCTCGGCCGCAGCCCCCTCTGGCACCTCGTCGTAGGGTATGTTGGGTATCTGGCACAGCAGGCGCGTCATCTCCTCCTCGGCCTGCTTCATGGTGTCTTCTATCTGCTTGTTGGTCTCCTTCATCTGCGACACGCGCTCCTTGATGGCATCGGCCTCGTCGCGCTGTCCGGCTTTCATCAGGCTGCCTATCTGTGCGGCCATCTTCTTTGCCTCGCTCAGGTTGCGGTCCAGCTGCTGCTGGCTCTCGCGCCGGCGGCGGTCCACGGCCAGCACCTCGTCGATGGCTTCCTTGGCACCCTTGAAATGTTTCTTTTCCAGTCCGCGTATGACGCGGTCGGTCTCTTCGGTAATGAGTTTGAGTGTTAACATGTTATATGGTTGATATTTTCTGTTAGAATCTGTCTCCCCAGCACGCTTTCATCTGCTGCTTCAGGCGCTGCTCGTGTGCGGATGTGTCCTGCGGTTGCCAGAACGAGGCATTTGCAAGTTCGTCGGGCAGATACTGCTGACGTACGAAATGTCCGGGGAAGTCGTGTGCATACTTATACCCGTCGGCATATCCCAGCTCCTTCATCAGCTTTGTGGGCGCATTGCGCAGGTGCAGCGGCACGGGCAGGTTGCCCGTAGAGCGCACCATGGCCAGTGCGCTGTCGATGGCCAGGTATGCCGAGTTGCTCTTCGGCGATGCCGCCAGATAGACGGTGGCCTCGGCCAGGGGTATGCGTCCTTCGGGCCACCCTATCTTCTGCACGGTGTCGAAGGCCGCGTTAGCCAGCAGCAGCGCGTTAGGGTTGGCCAGCCCTATGTCCTCGCTGGCCGAGATGACCAGTCGGCGTGCGATAAACTTCGGGTCTTCGCCACCCTCTATCATGCGCGCCAGCCAGTAGAGGGCCGCGTCGGGGTCGCTGCCGCGTATGCTCTTGATGAAGGCTGAGATGATGTCGTAGTGCATCTCGCCCTGCTTGTCGTAGGCCAGTGGCGACTGCTGCAGCACCCTCGACACCAGCTCGTCTGTGACATCGATGGCTGGCTTGTCGCCCTCTTGCTGCTGGTCGGTGCCTGCGTTACGCTGGCCCTGGCATTGCTCGACGAGCAGTTCCAGGATATTGAGCAGCTTGCGCGCGTCGCCGCCACTGTAGCGCAGCAATGCGTCGGTCTGGCAGAGATGGATGTTCATCTGCCGCAGCTGCTCGTCGTGCGTCAGGGCCCTGTCGAGCAGCCGCAGCAGGTCGTCGCGTCCCAGCGGTTCCAGGGTATATACCTGGCAGCGCGAGAGCAGGGGTCTGATGACCTCGAACGACGGGTTCTCCGTTGTGGCTCCTATCAGCGTCACCACGCCACGTTCGACGGCAGCCAGCAGCGAGTCTTGCTGCGACTTTGAGAAGCGGTGTATCTCGTCTATGAAGAGTATGGGCGACGGTCCCTGTCCGAAGAAGCGGCTCTTCTCAGCCCGCTCTATCACGTCTCGCACGTCCTTCACGCCACTGGTCACGGCGCTGAGCGTATAGAACGGCACCTTCAGCTGCCGTGCCACGATGCCGGCCAGCGTGGTCTTGCCCACGCCCGGCGGCCCCCACAAGATGAACGAGGCGATGCGGCCGCTCTCTATCATGCGGCGCAGCACCGCCCCCTGTCCCACAAGGTGCTGTTGTCCGACATAGTCGTCCAGCGTCTGCGGTCGCAAACGCTCTGCTAAAGGGCTCATCTACTTAGCCTCCAGCATCTCGCCAGAGATTTTCAGGTGGGTCAGTTCCTTCACGCCGTTGGTGCGGACAGTGATGGTCTTGTTGAACTTTCCGGGCATCTTACCGGTGCCGTTGTATGTCACCTTGATCTGTCCTTTCTCTCCGGGCTGTATCGGGGTCTTGGTGTATTCGGGCACGGTGCAGCCGCAGCTGGCCAGGGCCTGATTGACCACCAGCGGTTTCTCGCCCACGTTGGTGTACGAGAAGATAAAGGTCTGCACGGGTTCCTTCTCCGAGAACTTGCCGAAGTCGTGGCTCTCGGCATCGAACTTGATTTCTGCTTCTTTCTGGGCCATTGAAGTGGTAACAAAGCCTGTCATCAGGGCCAACATTAGCATCAGTTTTTTCATCTCCGTTCTGTAGATTTGAAAGTGTATAGTGTGAATGTCGCGGCAAAGTTAGCAATAATTATCCGTACTGTGTCCTATTGTTAATACTTTTTTAGACTTTCTGGCCTCAAGCTACTGTTTCAACGCGTCAAAGAGGCTGTCGAGTGCCCTCTCTGCCACGGTTGTCATATCTGTGCCGGCCGGTGCCTTTGCGTGGGCCTCGTTGAGCAGTGTCACAAACTTCGAGCCTATGATGGCTCCGGCTGCGTTCTGCTGTGCGCTCTCAAGTGTCTGCTTGTTTGAAATGCCGAAGCCTATCATTCGCGGGTTGCGCAGCTGCATGGCGTTGATGCGTCGGAAGTATTCCTGCTTCTGTTCGTCGAAGCTCTGCTGCGCGCCTGTCGTGGCAGCCGACGACACCATATAGACGAAGCCGTCGGTATGCTGGTCGATGAAGCGTATGCGCTCGTCGCTGGTCTCGGGCGTGATGAGCATCACCACGCGCAGTCCATAGCGGTCGGCCACGGGCTTCACCTGCTCGAGATAGTCCTGGAAGGGCAGGTCGGGTATGATCATGCCGCTCACGCCGCTATCCACACAGCTCTGGCAGAAGGCTTCGATGCCATACTGCATGATGGGGTTCAGATAGCCCATCAGCACGAGAGGTATGCGCACCTGGTCGCGTATCTCGGCCAGCTGGGCAAAGAGCCGCCTGAGCGTCATGCCGTTGCGCAGGGCGGTGGTAGCAGCGTCTTGTATGGCGGGCCCGTCGGCCATGGGGTCGCTGAAGGGGATGCCCACCTCCACCATGCTGATGCCACGGCGCTGCATGGCCAGGATGACAGGCCCTGTACAGTCGGCCTCGGGGCAGCCGGCGCAGAAATAGAGCGACAGCAGCTTGCTGTCTTTATGTTCGGCGAACAGCTGGTTTATCTTGTTCATAGGAGTTGAGGAGTTGAGGAGTTGGGGAGTTGGGGAGTTGGGGAGTTCATGCATGAAGTGGCGCAGCAGCTCCACGTCCTTCTGGCCGGGAGCCGTCTCGAAGCGCGAGTTAAGGTCAATGCCCACACACTGCGGGTGTAGCTCGACGAAACGGCGGACGTCCTCTGCGTCGTCGGGGCCGATGCCTCCGCTGAGCAGATAAGGCTTCTGCCCCCGGTAAGCGTCCAGCACGCTCCAGTCGAAGTGTCGGCCGCTGCCGCCCACGCTCTCACACTTGGTGTCGAAGAGGAAGAAATCGACGCAGTCGGCATATTCGTCACAGAGGCTGAGGTCAGCCGCTGTGCTGATGCTGATTGCCTTAATGATCCGCAGGTCGGCTTGCATGTCGGGCACGAGCGTGGCCCTCAGGTTGCGTATCATGGTCGGTGTCTCGTGTCCATGCAGCTGCACCATGTCCAGTCCGTAGGCCACGACGCGTGTGATGATGTTCTGCGGCATGTCGTCAACAAAGACGCCCACGAGCTTGTAGCTACGCCTCGGTGCAGTCAGCTCGCCACCAGCCCTGTCGGGCATGATGCCGGCATGTGTCGGCACCATCGTCACTTGCCGTGGCGACCCCTGCCAGAAAATCAGCCCTATCCACTGCACGCCCAGCTCTGCCACCTGGCGTATGTTGTCTCCGTCGCGTGTTCCGCACACTTTCACTATCATAGTCGTTCTGTTTGTTTTTGATATTAACGCGCCGACGAGCTCTTTATTTTGTCAGCGTGGCCACGAAATCGGCCAGGGCTGCCGCAGGGTCGGCCTGACGCATAAAGGTCTCGCCTATCAGGAAGCCCCTGTAGCCGGCCTGTCGCAGCTCCAGGACCGTCTCGGCATTGCTGATGCCACTCTCGCTCACCCACAACGCGTCGTGCGGCAGGCGTGCGGCCAAGCGGAACGATGTCTGCACGTCGGTGACGAACGTCCCGAGGTGGCGGTTGTTGATGCCGCAGAGGTCGGGCCCCACGTCGGCATAGCCGGTCTCGTGCTCGTCGTGCATCTCGAGCAGCACCTCCAGCCCCAGCTGGTGTGCCATGTCCGTCAGGGCGCTACACTCGCGCAGCGTCAGGCAGGCGGCAATGAGCAGCACGGCCGACGCACCGGCCAGTCGCGCCTGGAAGAGCTGATACTCGTCCACGACGAAGTTCTTGTACAGCACGGGCAGTGTCAGTCCCGACCGTCGGGCCTCGACGATATAGCTGTCGCTGCCGCCAAAGTAGCGGTTGTCGGTCAGTATGCTCACTGCTGCCGCACCGTGTTGCTGATAGCCCAAGGGTATGACATCGGCCCGGCCCGACGCTTTTATCCAGCCCTTCGACGGCGAGCGTCGCTTGAACTCGGCTATGATGCCCGTGCCACTGTCGAGCAGCGCTCGGCGTAGTGAGGGCTGCGGCATGGCGACAAGCGCCTCCACCCTGCGGTGGATGTCGCGTTCGGGCAGCATGAGCTTCATCTGTTGCAGCTCCACGCGCTTGTGGGCCACTATCTCTTGCAGAATGTCAGACATGAAAGGTGAAAGATGAGAGGTGAAAGATATTTGTGTAATTCGTGTAATTCGTTTTAATTCGTTGTCTAAAAAAAAGATTACTGGTTTCTTAGCTGTTCAGTTCCACAAACTTCTTGAACGTTCGCAGTGCGTTTCCGCTGTCTATCGCCTGGCGCGCAATGTCGATGCACTCTTCGATGGGTTTCTGTCCGCGTTCCAGCACATGTATGGCGAAGGCGGCATTGGCCATCACGATATTCTTCTGTGCCGGCAGTGCGCGGTTTTCGAGCACGGAGTCGAATATCTCCTTTGCCTCCTGCTCTGTGGCGCCGCCCACGAGTTCCTCGGGTTTGGCCGGACTGAAGCCCAGGTCGGCCGGCTGGAACACCCGTTCCATCTGCCGCGTCTGCACCTTGAACGGGCCCGTCAGCGAGATCTCGTCGTAGCCATCGACGCTGGTCACGATGGCATAGTCGATGCCCAGCCGCTGATAGACGCTGTTGTAGAGTCGCATCTGGTCGAGCGTGGCCACGCCCAGCATCTGGCACTGCGGCTGCGAGGGGTTGACCAGCGGCCCCAGCAGGTTGAAGCATGTGGGGAAAGGCAGCGAGCGCCTGATGGGTGCCACGAATTTCATGGCCTTTGCGAAGAGCTGTGCGTGCAGATAGACAATGCCGCACTCGTCCATCGAGCGCTGCAGTCGGCTCACGTCGTCGGTGAACATGACGCCGTGGTTCTTTATCACGTTCGACGCTCCGCTGACGCTCGTGGCGGCAAAGTTGCCGTGTTTGGCCACCTTATATCCGGCGCCGGCTATGACGAAGCAGGCTGTGGTCGAGATGTTGAACGTGTTCTTTCGGTCGCCGCCGGTGCCCACCACGTCGATGTAGCGGTCGGCGGTCAGGTGAACGGGCACACCGGTCTGCAGTATGCCGTCGCGGAAGCCGAGCAGCTCGTCAACGGTGATGCCACGCATCTGCAGCGCCGTGAGCAGGGCCGTTATCTGTTCGGCTGGATACTCCGACTGGGTTATGCCCACCAGCACGTCGCGGGTCTCTTCGCGGGTCAGCACCTCGTTGTTGATGATACGGGTCAGAATGTTTTTCATGTGTTTCATGTCTTAGCGTTTTTTGTGTTTGGTTCTTTGTTATTGTCCGGCTGTTCAGACCTTCAGGAAGTTTTCCACCATTCGTGCTCCCTCTGGCGTGAGCACGCTTTCGGGGTGGAACTGTATGCCCCACACGGGCAGTTGCCTGTGTCTGATGGCCATGACCTGTCCTTCGTCGCTTGTTGCCAAGAGCTTGAGCGTGTCAGGCAGCGTCGCGGCATCGACCACCCACGAGTGGTAGCGTCCCACGGTCAGCTGTCGTGGCAGACCGCTGAACAGCTCGTCGTCGGCCACGATGTGGCACGGCGTGGCCACCCCGTGGAACACCTCGCTCAGGTTGACAAGGTGCCCGCCGAACGCCTCGCCTATGGCCTGATGGCCCAGGCACACGCCCAGCATGGGCTTCTGTCCGGCATATCGCCGTATCACGTCCAGCAACAGACCGGCCTCGCTGGGTATGCCCGGCCCGGGCGAGAGTATTATCTTGTCGAAGCCGTCCAGCTCCTCCATGCGAAACTGGTCGTTACGCAACACGGCCACCTCGGCTCCCAGCTCACGCACCAAGTGGGCTAGGTTGTATGTGAACGAGTCGTAGTTGTCTATAATTACAGCTTTCATAGTTGAGAGTTGAGAGAGAGTTGAAAGAATTGAAAGAATTGAAAGAGTTGAAATCTAAGAGTTGAGCTACCTTTTAATCTTTTAATGCTTAATCTTTCATGTTTAATCTTAATCTTTCATGTTTAATCTTTAATCTTTCATGTTTAATGTTTAATCTTTAATCTTTCATGTTTAATCTTTAATGTATTCAATGGCCCGTCGCAGTGCTCCGAGCTTGTTGTTCACCTCCTGCAGCTCATAGTCCACGTCGCTCTTGGCCACGATGCCTCCGCCCGCCTGGAACCACAGCTCGCCGCCGCGCGCCACGAAGCTGCGTATGGTGATGGCCTGGTTGAGCTGTCCGTCCAGGCCTATGCTGCCTATGCAGCCTCCGTATGCTCCACGGCTGTGAGGCTCATACTGGCTTATCAGCTGCATGGCCCTGACCTTGGGTGCGCCCGAGAGCGTGCCGGCAGGGAAGGTGTCGATGAAGGCGCGCACGGGGTCGGCACCGTCGTTCAGCGTACCACTGACACGCGACACGAGGTGTATGACATGGCTGTAGAACTGCATGTCCTTGAAGAAATCTACCTTCACGTCGTGGCAGTTGCGGCTCAGGTCGTTGCGGGCCAGATCGACCAGCATGACGTGTTCGGCGTTCTCCTTGGGGTCGTTCTTCAGGTAGAGCGCGTTCAGGCGGTCCTGCTCGGCATCGCCCGTGCGTCGGGTCGTGCCGGCTATGGGGTCTATGTAGGCGGTGAAGCTGTCGCCCTGCCTTGTTATGCGGCAGTGGGTCTCTGGCGACGAACCGAAGATGCGGAAGCCGCCGAAGTCCATATAGAACAGGTATGGCGACGGGTTGATGCTGCGCAGGGCACGATAGAGGCGGAAGTCGTCGCCCTCGTAGCGCTGCACGAAGCGCCGCGACAACACTATCTGGAACACGTCGCCCCGCAGACAGTGGTCGATGCCGCGCCGTATGTTGGCGCGGTGCTCGTCGTCGGTCAGCGTCGAGCGGCAGTCGCCCACGGCACGAAACGGATAGGTGGTGTAATGGCGGTGGTTGACATCGTGTTCCAGCTGGTCCAGGTCGTCCTGCTCGCCGGGCTGCAACAGCTCTATCAGCGTCAGCGTGTTGTTGTGGTGGTCGAAGACGATGTAGTCTTTGTACATTATATACAGTATGTCGGGAGCGTCGTTCTCGGCCTGCGTCTCGTCTCTGACGTCGATGTTTTCAAAATAGCGCACGGCGTTGAACGACATGTAGCCGAACAGGGCGCAGCAGCTGCTGTGGTCGCCGCTGACGGCGACGCGGCTGGTGAAGCTGTTTACCAGCCACGCCACGTCGTGCTGGCGGTCGATGGGTGTGCGTGTCACGCTGCCGTCGGGCATGGTGACCACGCCCACGCCGTGGCTCACGCTGACCGAGCCAATGGGGTGCAGACAGATGAACGAACGGCTGCTCCGCGCGTCGTGATAGTCGGCACACTCCATCAGCGCGCTCTGAGGATAGGCATCGCGCACGCGCAGATAGACGCTCACGGGCGTGTTCAGGTCGCCCAATATGGTGCGCGTGGCGGTGTGATAGACAAATGAGGAGGGGGACATAGTTAAGTGTTAGGTGTTAGCTTGCATTATTTATGCAACTTAGATGTTTCTGAGTTTTTGAGTTTCTGAGTTTTTGAGTTTCTGAGTTTCTGAGTTTTTGAGTTTCTGAGTTTCTGAGTTTCTGCTTAATTCGCAGCGCATATATTCGACCAACATCACCGAGACCGTGGAGGAGGGCAAGCCCAGCATCATCACCTCGGTGCAGGTTGAGACCGCGACTCACGCCGACTGCCAGTTCGTCGAGGAGGCCGTCGAAAGCAGCGAGAGGGTCACGAAGACCACCGTCACGGACTTGTACGCAGACGGGGCCTACCAGAGCCCTGAGAACCGCAAGTTTGCAGAGGGTCACGGAGGAATGAGCCTCAAGACCGGCAAGATGCAGGGAGGTGTCCGCTGGGAGCTGATTCCGCACGAGCACGATGACGGCATGACCGTCAGAGAAATCGCCACGGGCAAGACCTACGAGGCCGTCAAGGCCAAGACTAACCAAGGCAAACATGAGAGGTGGCGAATCCCCTGGAAGCGCAAGGACGGTTCCGACGGGTGGCGGTACTTCGAGGACACGGACATAAATGCGTACAACCTGAGGAAACAGATTGAAAGCCTGCCGCCCGAGGAACAGCGC
>JAILBT010000014.1 GCA_024680755.1 Prevotella sp.
AGCGCGCCAGCAGGCCTATCAGCGCCATGTGCAGCGGATAGTAGTAGTAGAAGAACTTGCCGAGCCACTTCACGCGGCCGCGCTTGCCGTTATACATCGCCAGCACCGGCACGGCCAGCCAGCAGGCCGTATGCACCATGCCGTATGTGGGGCTGTGGAAGATGGAGAAAGCCACGGCATAGAGCGAGATAATCAGCATCATCCACAGCATCTGCTTGCAGAAATGGCCGCGATTGCGCCCGATGGCGAGTATGGCCAGCGGGGCGGCACAGCTCCAGTCGGACGTGACCGTGAGCAGACATGCCACAAGCGTCGCGCCGAGCTTCAGGGCGAGCGGCCACCGGCTGCTGTCCCACACCTTGAGCAGCACCAGACCCCACATCAGCGGCCAGGCGATGCTGGTGGCGTTGAACAGCAGGTTGTCCAGCGGGTTGAAGCCCGACATGTTGAAATAGCAGAAAGCAAAATGGCTCACCACGGCCAGCACCATCAGCCGGCGCAGGTAGCGACGGAAGTCGTGTGTGTGGTGGTAGCCCTCGGCCACGAAGAAGATCATCATCGGTGCCGTCAGCCGGCCTATGCAGTGCAGCAAGATCTGCACGGGGGTCTCGGCCTGCTGATAGGTCTCGATGCCCACCCATGCCAGGTGGTCTATCGTCATGGCAACGATGGCTATCACCTTCAGCGCGTTGCCGCTGAGCCCGGGTGTCGTCATCGCTGTGTCGGGGCGTTGTGCACTCATGCGGCGGTGTTGTCCGTTTGCTTGCGTGTGACGACCACAGAGAGCAGCATCGACAGCAGCAGCACACCGAAGATGACGCTCAGGCTGACGGGTGTCGATATCTCAACGTGGGGCATGCTGATGTCGAGGCCGGCTAGGGCGGCCAGCTCGTTGACATACTCGTTCATGGCCAGCAACATCTTCAGACCCACGAAGATGAGTATGATGCCCAAGCCGTATTTCAGGTAGGTGAAGTATTTCGCCACAGCCGCCAGGGCGAAATAGAGTGCCCGCAGTCCGAGTATGGCGAAGATGTTAGACGTGAGCACGATGAAGGGGTCGCGGCTGACGCTGAACACGGCCGGTATGCTGTCCACGGCAAAGGCCACGTCGGTGGTCTCGATGACCAGCAGTGCCACGAAGAGAGGCGTTGCCCTGCGCCGTCCGTTCTCGACGATGAAGAAGTGGTCGCCGTGCAGACGGTCTGTCACGGGGTAGAGCTTGCGAAACCATCGCACGATGACGTTCTGCGAGGGGTCGGCGTGCTGGCCGTTGTCCGGGGCAAACATCTTGCCGCCCGTGTAGAGCAGGAACAGGCCGAACAGTCCCAGCACCCACTCGAAGCGCTCGACCATGGCCGCACCGGCAAAGATGAAAATGCTGCGCAGCACCAGTGCGCCGAAGATGCCCCAGAACAGCACCTCGTGCTGATATTTGCGCTCAATGCCGAAGAACGAAAAGAGCATGAGGAAGACGAACAGGTTGTCCATCGACAGCGACTTCTCTATCAGATAGCCTGCCAGAAACTCCATTGCCATCTCGTGAGAGTCGCCGGGGTAGAAGAAATAGATGGCTGCGCCGAACAGCAGCGACACGCCTATCCACACGGCGGTCATCTTCAGGGCTTCGCCCACACCCACCTCGTGCTGGCCCTTCTGACCGAACATCTTCAGGTCGGCCACAAGCATGAACAGCACCAGCAAATAAAACACGATCCAGGCCCAGAGGGGCAGGCCCATCAGGTGGTGCGAGCTGAGGGCGAAGAGTTGAAAGTTGATAGCCAATTTGTGTTATTATGAATTAGTATATGTATGTTCGGGGCGCAAAAGTACTGATAATCCTTTTCTGCGCCAAATAAATGCGGTTACAAAATGATTACGCCTGCGGCGGTGTCTGGGTGCGTGGCGGGTGCGTGGTGGGTGTGTGGGCTGCGGCATGTTCATGCCGGGCTGTGGGCGCCGGCCGCCTGTCGCCTGGCCAGCTCCTTCTCAAGTGCCTGGGCCAGCTGGTCGGGACACGACGTGGGCTTGCTGCCGCAGCGTATGTTGCGCAGGCGGCCGATGACCTCGTCGGCCCGGCAGCCCTCCACCAGGCGCGCCACGCCGATGGTGTTGCCCGGGCAGCCGCCGATGAACTGCACGTTGTGCAGCCGCTGCTCGTCGTCCAGCTCAAAGTTGATATACTTTGAGCATGTGCCCCAGGTGGGGTAGATGGTCTGTTCCATTGTCTCTTTTTTGTCTGTGCTGTGTGAATGTCTGTTGCCGGCCGCGGCCTTTACCGCCGGCGGCGGAAGAAGTCCTGCATCTGCTGTCGGCACTCGTCGGCCAGCAGTCCGGCCGCCACCTGCGTCTTGGGGTGGAGCACGGCCGGCGCGAACACGCTGTAGCCGCGCTTCTCGTCGGCAGCGCCATAGACCAGCCGGCCCAGCTGAGCCCAGCCTATAGCTCCGGCGCACATGGGGCACGGCTCGACGGTGACGTAGAGTGTGCACTGCGTGAGATACTTGCCGCCGAGCGTGTTGGCGGCGGCCGTCAGGGCCTGCATCTCGGCGTGGGCCGTCACGTCGCAGAGCGTCTCGGTCATGTTGTGTGCGCGCGCTATGACGCGACCCTGACACACCACCACGGCCCCGACGGGTATCTCTCCCATCAGGGCCGCCTGGTGTGCTTCGTCAAGCGCCATGCGCATGAAGCGCTCGTCGCTCATGTGTCTCTTGCCGCTTAGCAGCAGGCCAGCTTGTTGTCGCTGCCCAGCACGTTCACGATCTTGTGAATGTACATCTTCTTCATGTTCTCGCGGGCGGGCTTCAGATACTGGCGCGGGTCGAAGTGGTCGGGGTGCTCGGCCAGATACTTGCGCACGGCGGCTGTCATGGCCAGGCGCGAGTCGCTGTCGATGTTGATCTTGCAGACGGCGCTCTTCGATGCCTTGCGCAGCTGCTCCTCGGGTATGCCCACGGCGTCGGGCAGGTTGCCGCCATACTTGTTGATGGTGTCAACCTCGTCCTGGGGCACGCTCGACGAGCCGTGCAGCACGATGGGGAATCCGGGCAGCTTCTTCTCTATCTCGGCCAGCACGTCGAAGGCCAGTGGCGGCGGCACCAGCTTACCCGTCTTCGGGTCGCGTGTGCACTGCTCGGGCTTGAACTTGTAGGCGCCGTGGCTCGTGCCGATCGAGATGGCCAGCGAGTCGCAGCCCGTGCGGGTGGCAAAGTCGATCACCTCCTCGGGCTTGGTGTAGTGGCTCACCTCAGAGGCCACCTCGTCTTCCACGCCGGCCAGCACGCCCAGCTCGCACTCGACGGTCACGTCATACTTGTGGGCATACTCCACCACCTGGCGCGAGATCCTGATGTTCTCCTCGTAGGGCAGGCTCGAGCCGTCGTACATGACGCTTGAGAAGCCCATGTCGATGCAGTCCTTGCACAGCTCGAAGCTGTCGCCGTGGTCCAGGTGCAACACTATCTCGGGGTGTTCGCAGCCCAGCTCCTTGGCGTATGCCACGGCACCCTCGGCCATGTAGCGCAGTATGGTGGCGTTGGCATAGTCGCGGGCACCCTTGCTGACCTGCATGATGACGGGCGACTTGGTCTCGACGGCAGCCTGAACGATGGCCTGCATCTGCTCCATTGTGTTGAAGTTGAACGCGGGTATGGCATAGCCGCCAGTGACGGCCCGCTTGAACATTTCGCGTGTGTTGACGAGCCCTAAATCCTTGTAGTTTACCATGATTTGTGTGTTGTTATGTGTTTTGGTGTTAATATATGGTTGTCTTGTCGTTGAAGTAGCCGGGCGCATGCCGGCGGCGCTCCCCCCCCTCGGGCGTGGCTATGGCGCCATGACCTTTCGTGTCTGGCGGCCCACGCTGACGATGTACATGCCGCGCCGCAGACCAGACAGGTTGAGCAGCATGTCGCCCGTGGTGCATGTCTCCGAGACCACGGCACGGCCGCCGGCTGTGAAGACGGTCAGCCGCCGGCCCTCGCAGCCGCTGACGCGCAGCTGTCCGCCCTCCATGCTGAACGTTATGCCGTCGTCGCGGCCGGCCACGGCGTCGATGGCCGTCTGCCCGTCGGCCGAGAACGCCAGACGCTCCATCTGGCTGAGGGGCAGCTCCACGCTGCCGCCCTGTCTGAGGTGAAGCACGAGGCTCGTCGCCGAGAAAGTGATGCGGCTCACGGCCGACACCTCGTAGCTGGTGGTGCCGTCGTCGCCCTGTATGTCCAGGTAGGCATAGTCGTCCGCATGGACAGCCGCGGCCATGCTCAGCATGACAGCAGCAAGCAGCAGTCGTATCTGTTTCATTCCGCCTTCGATATTACTAATGGTTATTTCACCGCTTTGCGGCAGGAGGCGACCTGTCTCATGTCGCATTAGTCTGCTGGATTGCGACGTGAGTCACATCGCTTCCTACTTGTCGGCTGCAAAATTATGGAAAACAAGCGAGAGGCACAAATTATTGGGAACAAAAATGTCGGCCGCAGGCAAAAAAAACGTGTTTTCGTTTGCCGTTTGGCATAATCTTCGTACCTTTGCAACCTCAAAATAACAAAAGCGAATAATTCAATGGACGACTATCACGCGGAAAACTATCGTTTAGCAGCGTGAGGACGCGTGTGGTGTCCTCAGGCTTTGCGAGTGTGCTTCCACAAAACCAGAGGACAACGACATGAAGACCTATTGGAACTATAGCGACGGCCTGAGCCAGCTGCAGCAGTGGCAGGCCGGCTGCTGGATACAGGTGACCTGCCCCACGGACGACGACTGCCACGAGCTGGAGGAGCTCTTCCACATCCCCGACTATTTCCTGTCCGACATCAGCGACACCGACGAGCGTGCGCGCTATGAGTATGACGACGGCTGGATGCTCATCATCCTGCGCATACCCTACGTCAAGGAGGTGCGCTCGCGCACGCCCTACACCACCGTGCCCCTGGGCATTATCCACAAGCGCGACGTGACCATCACCGTGTGCTACTATGAGACCAACATGATGATCGACTTTGTCAGCTTCCAGCAGAAGCGCGGCGAGGGCTTCACCGACTATGTCGATATGACGTTCCGCCTGTTTCTCTCGTCGGCTGTGTGGTATCTGAAGCGCCTCAAGCAGATCAACTCGCTCATCGAGAAAGCCAAGCGCAACCTGGACCGCGAGGTGAACAACGAGAGCCTGATAGGGCTGTCGCGGCTGCAGGACTCGCTCACCTACTTCAACACGTCGATACGCGGCAACGAGACGCTGCTGTCGAAGCTGAAGTTCAAGCTACAGATAGACGAGCTGGACGCCGACCTGATTGAGGACGTGAACATCGAGATGACGCAGGCCCGCGAGACCACATCTATATACAGCGACATTCTGGAGTCGACAATGGACACCTACTCGAGCATCATCAACAACAACATGAACACCGTCATGCGCACGCTGACCTCGGTGTCCATACTGATGATGTTCCCCACGCTGATAGCCTCGCTCTTCGGCATGAACCTCATCAACGGCATGGAAGACAACCCCGTGGGCTTTGCCGTGGCGCTGCTCCTGTCGGTCAGCGTGAGCGGCATCTGCTGGTGGATCATGCGCCACAAGCGGCTGGTGTAGCCCAAGCTGCATTATCCGTGCAATTCAGAATTGCGATTGCGGTACAATGCAGGCCCCGTCAAGGTGCAATACAGGCCCCGTCAAGGTACAATACAGGCCCCGTCAGGGTTTTCGGCTACAAGCGAAAAGCCTTTCGGCTACAAGCGAAAGGCTTTTTGCCTGTAGCCGAAAGGGCTTTTGGCTACAAGCAAAAACCTTTCGCTGTGTGAAAGCCTCTATCTTTCGTTCTTCAGGTAGTCGTCGAAGTAGCGCGTTATGCGTTCGTGCAGGTGTACGCTGGCATGTCCGCGCATGTTGTGCTCCTCGCCCGGATAGACGAACAGGTCTGGCTGTGTGCCCGCTTCCACGCAGGCCTTGAGGAAGCGCAGCGTGTGCTGTGGCACCACGGTGGGGTCGTTGTAGCCCAGGATGATCTGCAGGCGGCCCTGCAGGTTCCTGGCCTTGCTGACGAGCGATGTCTGCTCGTAGCCCTCGGCGTTGTCTTGCGGTGTGCCCATGTATCGCTCGCCATACATCACCTCATACCACGGCCAGTCGATGACGGGCCCTCCGGCCACTCCCATCTCGAACACCTGCGGATAGTTGGTCATCAGCGAGATGGTCATATATCCGCCGTATGACCAGCCGTGCACGCCCAGGCGGCCGGCATCGACGTAGGGCAGCGACTTGAGATAGTCCACGCCCGCCATCTGGTCTTGCATCTCCACCTGTCCCAGCCGGTGCCATGTGGCCTGCTCGAAGTCCAGTCCGCGGTTCTCCGACCCGCGGTTGTCCAGAATGAAGACGATGTATCCCTTCTGCGCCATGTATGTCTCCCACGAGCGTGAGGCCCAGTGCCACGAGGCGTCCACGTTGTGGGCGTGTGGTCCGCCATAGACATAGACCACGGTGGGGTATCTCTTGTCGGGCGTGAAGTCGTGGGGCTTCACCATGCGCCAGTAGAGGTCTGTCTGTCCGTCGGCGGCTTTCAGCGTGCCGCTCTCGAACAGCGGCTGCCGGTAGCCGGCCCAGGGGTCGGCAGCCGTCAGCAGCCTCGTGCCGGCTCCGCGGCCCAAGGGGGCCGGCGGCAGGTAGGCGCGCTGGCGCGCGGCCCGCACCACGTCAACCAGGTCTATCACCCGCGGCACGTCGGGGGCCGTATAGCGGTCGTAGAGCTTTCGCCCCGTGGCCGACAGCACGGCCCGATGGCAGCCCGTGCCGTTGTCTATGGGTGTGCGCCGGCCGCTCTTCATGTCCACGCTGTACAGGTTGCGCTGCAGCGGATGCACCTCGTTGGAGGCTATGACAAGGCTCTTCGTCGGCCGGCAGAAGCCCAGCACGTCCATGACCACCCAGGGACCCCGCGTCAGCTGGCGCACCAGCCGGCCCTCCACATTATATATATATACATGGTTGAATCCGTCGCGCTGGCTCTGCAGGATGAACTGTGTGTGGTCCCACGGCAGAAACTGTATGGGGTGCATGGGCTCCACATACCTGTCGCTGCTCTCCGTGAGCAGCGTCTGCCGGCGTTCGCCTGTCAGGGCATCGTAGCGCACGAGCTGCATGTGGTTCTGCCGCCGGTTCAGCTCCTGAATGTATATGCTGCGGCTGTCGGGGCTCCATGCTATGTTGGTGAAATAGACGGGTGTCTGCTCGGCATTGGGCGTGAGCGGGGCGGCGGGCGTGTCGAGATATGTCAGCCTGCCCGTTGCCACGTCATATACGCCCACGGTGACGCGGTGTGTGGTCATGCCCGCCATGGGGTACTTGTCGGGCGCGTGGCGTGCCTCGCGCTCGAACACGTCCACCTGCGGATAGTCGGCCACCATCGACTGGTCCATACGGTAGAAAGCCAGTCGCTGCCCGTCGGGGCTCCAGAACAGGCCCTCGTCGATGCCGAACTCGTTGCGGTGAACGGTCTGTCCATACACCGTCTGCCGCGAGCCGTCGGTGGTCAGCTGGCGGTCCTGCCCGTCGGCCGTTCGCACATGCAGCTGGTCGGCCGTGACGTAGGCCACATGCCGGCTGCTGGCGTTCCAGTGGCTCTCGCGCTCGCCGGCCGCCGGCTGTCGCCACTCCACCTGTCGGGTGCTGAAGTTGTAGAGTATGCGCTCGCGGCTGTTGCGCAGCAGCACGAGCGGCTGGTCGGGGTAGGGGTAGCTGGCATACATCGCCGTGTGCCACGAGGCGGTGCCGGCGGCGGCCTCCACGTCGGCCAGGGTGAAGAGCGCGGTGCGCCGGCCGCTGTCGTCAACGCTGCCGCCCTCCTCGGCATCCTGATACATCAGCCGGTCGCCCCACCAGGTGAGGAACATGTTCTCGGGCTGCATGGCGTGATAGTTGACTCCGCCGAAGTTCAGCTCCTCCAGGGTGAACAGTTTATCGCCGGTGGCGGCGTGCTGTGCCTGTGCTGTCAGGCATGTGATAAGCGTCATGGCAAGTGATAGCAGGTGTTTAGTCATGGTCGTTGAAGTGAAATCGGGCTGCAAAAGTACTCTTTTTCCCGCATACGGCCAAATGTTTTGGGCCTCTTTGCTGTCTTGCGGCAGGGCTTTTAATGAAAAGAAGTTTTTTTTGTCACACCTTTGCTCATTTCCAATTTTTTTCCTTACTTTTGCAGCCGATAATTAATTCTTTCTGAATAATGACACCAGATCCACAGAGCACCAAGCAACTGCCCCTCGGCATTTCCGACTTCAAACGCATCGCAAGCGAGAACTACTACTTTGCCGACAAGACCATGTTCATACCACGAATGGAGATGGCCAGCAGCTACCTCTTCCTCGTCAGACCGCGCCGCTTCGGCAAGTCGCTGCTGCTGAGCATGCTGCGCTGCTACTACGAC
>JAILBT010000045.1 GCA_024680755.1 Prevotella sp.
TAAGGATTCAGTTACCGAGAAAATCTCGGCAACTGCCTCTGATGGGAAGAACTATATGACTCAGTTTTACAACCTCGATGCCATCATAAGTGTGGGATATCGTGTCAATAGCATCCGGGCTACTCAGTTCCGCCAGTGGGCCACAAGTGTACTTCGTGAATATGCCATTCGTGGTTATGTGCTGGACAGGAAACGAATGGAGAATGGTACGTTCTTGGATGAGGACTACTTTGAACACCTGTTAGCAGAGATTCGTGAAATTCGTCTGTCTGAGCGACGTTTCTATCAGAAATTGACGGACATCTATGCGACAGCAATTGATTACAATCGTGATGCGCCAACGACAAGACTCTTCTTCAAGATGATGCAAAATAAGATGCACTATGCTGTTCATGGACATACGGCAGCTGAACTGATAGTAGAACGAGCCGATGCCGAACAAGAACACATGGGACTGACCACTTGGGAGAATGCACCTGACGGAAAGATTGTCAAGACAGATGTATCAATTGCCAAGAACTACCTAAAAGAGGTGGAACTGGCAGACATGGGACAACTTGTGAATGGTGTATTGGAATTGGCAGAACGTATGGCTAAACGTCATATCCCTATGACAATGGAGGATTGGGTCAAACAGATTGATACTATCTTAGCGGCTGGTGGTAATGAAGTGCTACAAACGGCAGGTTCTGTAACAGCAGAAGAGGCCAAAGAACATGCCGAGACAGAATTTGAGAAGTACCGCATCGTACAAGATCGTTTGTTCCAGAGTGACTTTGACAAGTATTTGGGTGAATTACCTTTTGAAGGTGAATAAGTGATTCCTGTATGCAACATGTCATTACGGTAGAGGGACGTAGCCTAATACGCACTTTTCTGGCAGGTGCCACAAAAGATGCCGCAGTCTGCTTGGTGAGCGAAGAGCAAGCTCAGAACAAAAAGATGTGAATAGTTTTGGTTCATTCCAAAAGAATGATTACCTTTGAGACGATGTCTCGAAGTTACTCACGTTCGAAAATACTCAAATAAATTTGGTATTTTGCTCACTTATTCGTAACTTTGCACCCGATGATGAGTCATAAAACGGCTGATGGCTCATTATCGGGTGTTCTTTCTTGCGTCCCGTTGGTAGCAAGCGAGCATAGCTCGAGCGGATGCAGTTTATAGCAGAATGTGGAATTGAGTACGGTCTCAAATTCGTAACCCAGTTTTTCCTCAATTCCCCAGACTGCCTTTATACAAAGAAATACTGCGATTTCTTACAAAGTTACGAAAAGTCGAGAGAAGAACAAAACAAGCTCGCTTGTTTTTTCTTCCGAGACGGAGTACCTTCGCGCTGAAAGCGCAGAAAAGTTGAGAGAAGAACAAAAACTTCTATATGAATAAAGCTTATGCCATCGCTTCGCATTAGTATGTAGGTGTCTCACCTGAGGTTCCCGGCATACGGAAATAAAAAGAAAAGCGAGCTTTTCTTTTGTTTTTCTCTCATTTTTCCGTACCTTTGCCGCCGGAAAGACGGGACGCTATGTGTTGCGTTCGGCGTGGCCCCTTGCCTCAGAGTGACTACACCTATTTATTTACAGCAGCGGTGCGACATCCATCTGTTCAGAACAAGACTATCACACAATCAACAAAGTATAAAAGCAAAAGAAATGCAACAGACAATCCTTGCCATTGCCGGAAAGCCCGGCCTGTATCGTATGGTGTCGCGCGGTGCCAACCAGACGCTGATAGTGGAGAGCCTCGACGCGCAGAAGCGGCGCATGCCCGCCTTCGCCTCCGACCGCATCACCTCGCTCTCCGACGTGGCCATGTACACCGACGGCGACGACGTGCCGCTGCTCGACGTGCTCGACAGTGCCAAGACAGCGTTCGACGGCAAGCCCACCGATTTCAACCCGAAGAGGGCCGGCGGCGACGAGCTGCGCCAGGCTTTTGCACGGGTGCTGCCAACGTTCGCCCGCGACCGCGTGCATGTGAGCGACATACAGAAATTCTTTGCTTGGTATAACCTGCTCGTCGAGGCCGGCATAACCGATTTCAAGGAAGACACACAGGATGAGCAGCTTTAAGATTATCGCAAAGACCTTCATGGGGCTCGAACCCGTGCTGGCCCGCGAGCTGGCGCAGCTGGGTGCCCAGGACATCGAGCCGGGCCGACGCATGGTGCAGTTCACCGGCGACAAGGAGCTGCTCTACCGCGCCAACGTCGAGCTGCACACCGCGCTGAAGATACTGAAGCCCATTGCCGAGTTCCAGGTGCGCAGCGCCGAGGAGGTCTATAGCGAGATACAGAAGATAGACTGGAGCCAGTATCTGTCGCTCGACAAGACCTTTGCCGTGGATGCCGTGGTGTTCTCCGACGAGTTCACCCACTCGAAGTTTGTGAGCTACAAGGTGAAGGACGCCATCGTCGATCAGTTTCGCGAGCGGACCGGCCAGCGGCCCAACATCTCGGTGAGCAACCCCGACCTGCAGCTCCACATACACATAGCCGACACGAAGGCCACGCTATGCCTCGACTCGTCGGGCGAGAGCCTGCACCGCCGCGGCTACCGCCAGGAGGCCGTCGAGGCCCCCATCAACGAGGTGCTGGCCGCCGGCATCATCATGCTCACAGGCTGGCAGGGCGACACGGACTTCATCGACCCCATGTGCGGCAGCGGCACCTTCCTCATCGAGGCAGCCCTCATAGCCCGCAACATGGCACCCGGGCTGTTCCGTAAGGAGTTTGCCTTCGAGAAATGGCCCGACTACGATGCCGAGCTGTACGGCCGCATATACAACGACGACAGCAAGGAGCGACCCTTCAGCCACCATATCTATGGCTACGACATCGACATGAAAGCCGTCAACACGGCCCGGCTCAACGTCAAGGCCGCAGGCCTGGCCGATGTCATCAGCGTGGCGCAGAAAGACTTCAAGGACTTTGAGCAGCCGGCCCAGAAAAGCATCATCGTGACCAACCCGCCATACGGCGAGCGTATCACCACGCCAAACATTCTGGAGACATACCGCATGATAGGCGAGAGGCTGAAGCACGCCCTGACAGGCTGCGAGGCATGGATACTGAGCTACCGCGAGGAGTGCTTCCAGCAGATAGGCCTGCGCCCAAGCCTGAAGACCCCGCTCTACAACGGCTCGCTGGAGTGCGAGCTGCGCAAGTATGTCATCTTTGACGGGCGGCTCAGCACATTCCGCGGCGACGGCGGCATTGTCAAGACCCAGGAAGAGCTGGAACAGATGGCAGAGAAACACCGCTTCAAGCGCAACCGCGAGTTCAACGAAAGCCGTCAACAGAACGCCTATCAGCAGCGTTTGGACGAGCAGCAGCAGAACGAAGACGGCGACATACGCTCGTTCACCTTCCACCAGCACCAGGTGGGACGCTTCGGCCGCGGCGACGACCGGCGGCAGCAGCGGCGCGGCGGCGACGACCGACGGCAGTTCCGCCGCGGCGACGACGGACAATGGACACGGCAGCATGACGACGACGAGCAACGGCCGCGCCACCGCGGCGACAGCGAGCGCCGGCAGCAGCGACGCGACGCACGCGACTTCAGGCGCGGCGGGCAGCGAAGCCCGGGCGACAACCGCACCGGTGGGCGAAAGGACTTCAAAAACAGGCGCAGAGGCAGCTGACACCAGTGCAACGGCAATGCAGGCAGCCTGCAAGAGTACGGACATGGGCAGAGAGAGAAAAAATATATAGGTGATTATTTGCACTTCACCCATTTTTTCGTAACTTTGCCGCCGCAAACATAAAAACACAACATTTTTATAACAACCAACTGTTATGATCATCACAAACGTACATGCCCGCGAGATACTTGACTCGCGCGGCAATCCCACCGTCGAGGTGGAAGTTACTCTTGAGAGTGGAATCATGGGCCGCGCCAGCGTGCCCAGCGGCGCCAGCACGGGCGAGAACGAGGCCCTTGAGCTGCGCGACGGCGGCGAGCGCTACCTTGGCAAGGGTGTGCTCCAGGCTGTGAAGAACGTCAACGAGAAGATAGCCCCCGCCATCATCGGCATGAGCGTGCTTGAGCAGCGCGACATCGACTATAAGATGCTGGAGCTGGACGGCACCCCCACGAAGAAGAACCTGGGTGCCAACGCCATACTGGGTGTGTCGCTGGCCTGCGCTCACGCTGCCGCCGACTACCTGGGCATACCCCTGTATCGCTACATCGGCGGTGCCAACACATACGTGATGCCCGTGCCTATGATGAACATCATCAACGGCGGCGCACACTCTGACGCCCCCATCGCCTTCCAGGAGTTCATGATTCGTCCGGTGGGTGCCAGCTGCGAGGCAGAGGGCATACGCATGGGTGCCGAGGTGTTCCACAACCTGGCCAAGCTGCTCAAGAAGCGCGGCCTCTCTACCGCCGTGGGCGACGAGGGCGGCTTCGCTCCAGCTCTCGACGGCATCGAGGACGCTCTGCAGATCATCTGCGACGCCATCAAGGCTGCCGGCTACGAGCCCGGAAAGGACGTGAAGATTGCTATGGACTGCGCCGCCTCTGAGTTTGCCGTGCAGGACGAGAAGGGCCAGTGGTTCTACAACTACAAGCAGCTGAAGAACGGCAAGCAGAAAGACCCCAACGGCAAGTGCCTCAGCGCCGACGAGCAGATTGACTATCTGGAGAAGCTCATCACCGACTTCCCCATCGACAGCATCGAGGACGGACTGGACGAGAACGACTGGGAGAACTGGGTGAAGCTGACAAAGCGCATCGGCGACCGCTGCCAGCTGGTGGGCGACGACCTGTTTGTGACTAACACCAAGTTCCTGCAGAAGGGTATCGAGATGGGTGCTGCCAACAGCATCCTGATCAAGGTGAACCAGATAGGCTCGCTGACCGAGACGCTGGAGGCCATCGAGATGGCTCACCGTCACGGCTACACCACCGTCACCTCGCACCGCTCGGGCGAGACCGAGGACACCACCATCGCCGACATCGCCGTGGCTACCAACAGCGGCCAGATTAAGACCGGCTCGCTCAGCCGTACCGACCGCATGGCTAAGTATAACCAGCTGATTCGCATCGAGGAGCAGCTGGCCGGCCGCTCGGTCTATGGCTACAAGAAGCTGAAATAAACTGAATGTTGAGAGCTGAGAGGTGAGAGTTGAGAGATGGCGCGACAGGCGCTGCTGCTCTCAGCTCTCACCTCTTGGCTTTTTTCTGGGCTTCGGAGTAATCGGAGTAATCGGAGTAATCGGAGCACTCGGAGTAATCGGAGTAATCAGAGTAATCAGAGCACTCAGATTACTCAGAATACCCAGACAAAATCCATAGCAACATCCCCCTCATGGGCGACACACTGAAGGACAAGGCCACCCGCGGACTGCTGTGGGGTGGGCTGAACAACGTTGTGCAGCAGGGACTGGGCCTTGTGTTCGGCATCGTGCTGGGCCGGCTGCTCAGCCGCAGCGACTATGGCATGACGGCCATGATAGCTGTGTTTGCACTCGTGGCCACTGCCCTGCAGGAGAGCGGCTTCCGCGCCGCTATCGCCAACCTGCAACAGCCGCGCCACGAGGACTACAACTCCGTGTTCTGGTTCAACGTCCTGGTGGGAACGGCCTGCTATGCCCTGCTCTTCGCCGCCGCACCTGCCATTGCCGCCTACTATGCCACACCAGAGCTGACGTTGCTGTGCCGCGTGTCGTTCCTGAGCATCGTCTTCTCGTCGCTCGGCACCGCCCAGCTGGCCTACCTGTTCCGCAACATGCGGGTGAAAGAGCAGTCGCAGTGTAACATGGCGGCCACCATCGTGAGTAACATTTTGGGCGTGGCGATGGCCGTGGCCGGCTGCGGCTATTGGTCGCTGGCCGCGATGCAGATGAGCTACATAGGCCTGAACACGCTGCTGCTGTGGCGCGTGTCGCCCTGGCGACCCACAACAGACATCGACTTCGGCCCCGTGAGGCGGATGTTCCGCTTCAGCAGCAAGGTGCTGGCCACCAGTGTGCTGGAGCGCGTCAATGCCAACGTGATGAACCTGCTGCTGGGCCGCTTCTACACCACGCAGACCGTGGGCGACTACAACCAGGCCTACCAGTGGAGCAGCAAGGTGATGTATCTCATCCAAGGCACACTGGCACAGGTGGCCCAGCCCGTGTTCACCGACGCTGCCGGCGACAACGGCCGCCAGCTGCGCATACTGCGCAAGCTGGTGCGCTTCACGGCGTTCCTCTCCTTCCCCATGCTGCTGGGCTTAGGGCTGGTGGCCCACGAGTTCATCGTGCTGACCATTGGCCCGAAATGGAGCCACTCGGCAGCACTGCTGCAGCTGCTGTGCATCAGCGGTGCCTTCGTGCCGCTGTGCACCGTGTTCACAAACATGCTTATCAGCAAAGGGCGCAGCGGCACCTACCTGCTCGTCACCATGAGCCAGTGTGTGGCGCTGGTGGCGCTGATGGTGCTTCTCCACCCATACGGCATACGCAGCATGGTGGTGGCATACGTGGGCGTCTATCTGCTCTGGACCATGCTGTGGCACCAGAGCATACGCCCGCTGACGGGCTACACGCTCACCGCCTTCGCGCAAGACATCGTGCCTTTTGCCCTCACAGCCGCAGCCGTCATGGGCACCACATGGCTGCTCACGCAGAACGTAGGCTGGCTGTGGCTGCGGCTGCTGACCAAGGTGGTGGTGGCAGCTACGCTCTACTATGCGCTCATGCGCATGCTGAACGTCCGTATTTTCAGGGAATGTATAGACTTCGTCCACGGCAAGCTGCGCAGGAAGTGAACGATGTCCGATAGCGTTAACCCGCAGATGAAGAAAGGCTGTTTTTTGCACGACAAGTGTCAAAAGCCGCCTTTTTTTTGGTCGTCTGCCGCCAAAGTGCTACCTTTGCGCGCAAAAGACAAGTCAGCCATGAACAGCAAACCAGCCCCCATACTGCTTTTTGTGTATAACCGCCCCGACCATGTGAGGCGCGCCGTGGAGTCGCTTCAGCGTAATGCGCTGGCCGCCGAGAGCAAACTGATCATCTACAGCGACGCGGCCCGCAGCGAGGCCGACCGCCCACAGGTGGAAGCGGTGCGCCGCTATGTGCGCACGATAGGCGGCTTCGGCAGCATCGACATAGTGGAGCGGCAGGACAACTGGGGCCTGGCACGCAACATCATCGACGGCGTGACCACGACGGTCAGCAGACACGGACGCGTCATCGTCGTCGAGGACGACCTGGTGGTGGCACCCTTTTTCCTGCAGTTTATGAACGACGCGCTCGACGTCTATCAAGACGAGCCGCGCGTGGGACACATACAGGCCTGCGACTTCACCCGCGACCCAGTGCTGCCGCCAACGTTCCTCATACAGTGGACAGGCTCATGGGGATGGGCCACATGGCAGCGCGCCTGGCAGCACTTCCGGCCCGACGGCCGGCAGCTGCTGGCCGAGATAGAGAGCCGCCAGCTGACGCGACATTTCGACTTCAACGGCAGCTACGGCTTCACGCGCATGCTGCGCCGGCAGGTGGAGGGAAAGAACAACTCGTGGGCCATCAGGTGGTATGCCACGCTCATGCTCGACGACATGCTGGCGCTGAACGTGGGACGCTCGCTGGTGCAGAACGAGGGCTTCGACGGCTCGGGCACCAACTGCGGCGCTGGCGGGCTGTACAGCTCGGAGCTATGGACAGAACCGCTGCCCGTGGAGAAATTAAAGCTTATAGAAGAAAACTTTATGGCGCGTTGTGCACAGGAGCGCTACTATCGCCGCACCAACTCGTTTTGGGCCAAGGCGCGACGCCGGCTGAAACGCATGCTGAAGGGCGACTTCTCTGCCTGAGGCGGCAGACTGCGTTCAGCCGCCACGCAGGGCCGAACGGAAGCGCTGCCAGCGCTCAGCCAGCCGGTCAAGATAGTCGTCGGGGAAGCGCCCGCTGAGCCACGGCACACGCTCGACGTAGGGCACGAGCCATGTGCAGATGGCAAACACGATGACCAGCAGCAGGATGAAATCGTCCCAGCGGCCCTGCAGACTGTGGCCAAAGGTGATGTGCACATAGCGGTAGAACACCAGCAGCGGATAGTGGGCCACGAAATAGACCATGCTGTGCTGGCCCACATAGTTGACAACGGGTATGCGCGGCAACCGCACTGCCAGCAGCAGACCCGACAGCCCGCACAGCACGAGCGACAGCAGCAGGCTGACCACAAGCGGATTGCCCTCCCACAGGTTCTGGCTGATGGTGTACTCGCCGTGGCACACCACGTTAAGCACGCAGAACATCGCCGTCAGCACAAGCGACAGGGCGAAAAGCCGGCCACGGCTCAGCCTGGCAGACAGCTGGTGCCACCAGTGGCCCAGCTGGAACAGAAACACGCACATGAAGATGTTGTTCAGCGACAGCCACAGCGGATTGCCCACCGTGAAGAGCCACCAACTCGCTAAGGGCATGAGCAGCGTGAGCCACTGTAGCCACACCACGCGCGACACCACGCGCATGGCAACATACATCACGAAGAACGACACCAGAAACCACAGCGACACGTTGCCGGCCACGCCGCTCGTCGTCCATAGATGGTCCAGCGAAACAGGCTCTATATAGTGATGGTAGCGCGTGCGCGCAATGGTGGCCATGAGCCAGAAGTTGCCGGCGCCTATCAGACCCCATGTGACGTATGGCACCAGCAGGGCACCGGCCTTGCCCAAAAGGAATGAGCCTGTGTCGCCGCGCAGCGACTTGTTGAAATAGCCCGACTTGAAGAAGAAGAAGCACAGCAGGAAATACGACCAGAAATAGACCGACTGCCACCAATCCAGCCGGCTCAGGCCGCAGAGACTGGTGACATGGTTGAGCAACATGCGCAGTATGGCTATGCCGCACAGAAAATCGAACGTATGGTTGCGCTGGGTGGTCAACGTGGGCTAAGGGCGCAATTGGCTGTTTACGGCCGCAAAGTTACCGCTTTTACGCCAAAGCGCAAAATAATACGCACGAAAAATGAAAAACTGAACAATTTCTTTGGACGGATAAAAAAAAATGCATACCTTTGCAGCGTTCAGTGGAATGAGGGGCTTGACAAAGCTCCTCATTCAGCATATAAAAGGGACATGCCCGGACAGCGTCCGTGGCTTCGGCCGCAGGGGAAAGACAGCGCCCGACAGTTCGGCCGCCCCCCGGGGGAAAAGACAGAAAGTGAACATACCACTTATAATACCAAAGGACAATGATAACTAAAGCAACGCTTGCCTCGCTTGCCGAGGAATGGCTGCAGGGGAAAGACTACTTCCTCGTTGACACCGACGTGACCGCCGACTACCGCCTGCTGGTGGAGATAGACTGCAAGGATGGGGTATGGATAGAAGACTGCGCCGAACTGAGCCGCTACATACAGGAGCGGCTGGGCAGCGAGATGGACGACTACGAGCTGGAGGTGGGCTCGGCAGGCATAGGCCAGCCCTTCAAGGTGGTGCAGCAATACCAGATACATGTGGGCGACGACGTGGAGGTGCTCACGCTCGACGGCAAGAAGCTGAAGGGCCAACTGACCGCCGTGGACACCGAGGCCGGGACCTTCACCCTGCTCACGACGGAGAAGCAAGTGCCCGAGGGCAAGAAGCGCCCCGTGAGCGTGCAGACGGAGAAGACCTTCAGCCTCAGCGACGGCGTGAAGAGCTGCAAATACCTGCTCAACTTCAAGTAGGTAGCTGTGGATAGCACGGAAAATCCGGAACCTAAGGGAACTCCGCAGAATCCCGGCTCTCTGGCACATTATCAATGAAACAACAACAAACGACATAATGGCAAATAAACAAGACAAAGGTCCCTCGATGATAGAGACCTTCAAGGATTTCAAAGAGACCAAACACATAGACCGCACCACACTCGTGAGCGTGCTGGAGGAAAGCTTCCGCAGCGTCATAGCTAAGCTGTTTGGCTCTGACGAGAACTTCGACGTCATAATGAACCCCGACAAGGGCGACTGCGAGATACACCGCAACCGCGTGGTGGTGCCCGACGGCGAGGTGCAGGACCAGAACAAAGAGATCTCGTTATCAGAGGCACAGAAGATAGAGCCCGACTACGAGGTGGGCGAAGAGGTGTCAGAGGAGGTGAAGTTTGAGAAATTCGGCCGCCGCGCCATACTCACACTGCGCCAGACGCTGGCCTCAAAGGTGCTCGAGCTGGAGAACGACGCCCTATACCAGAAATATAAGGAGCGCGAGGGCCAGCTCATCTCGGCCGAGGTCTATCAGACATGGAAGCGCGAGGCCCTGCTCATGGACGACGAGGGCAACGAGCTACACCTGCCCAAGCAAGAGCAGATACCCGGCGACAACTATCGCAAGGGCGAGACCGTGAAAGCCGTTGTGCTGAAGGTGGACAACGAGACCGGCAAGCCACGCATCATCCTGTCGCGAGCAGCACCACGCTTCCTCGAGTGCCTGCTGGAACAGGAGGTGCCAGAGATTGCCGACATGCTCATATCGGTCAAGGCCGTGGCGCGCATACCAGGCGACAGGGCCAAGGTGGCCGTGCAGAGCTACGACGACCGCATTGACCCCGTCGGAGCCTGCGTGGGAGTCAAGGGCAGCCGCGTGGCAGGCATCGTGCGCGAGATGCAGGGCGAGAACATTGACGTGATCAACTACACCAGCAACGAGCAAATCTTCATACAGCGAGCCCTCTCGCCCGCAAAGGTCAGCAGCATAAAGATGCTGCCCGACGAACGGAAGGCCGAGGTCTATCTCGAACCCAGCGAGGTGAGCCTCGCCATAGGCAAGGGAGGAACAAACATCAAGCTGGCTTCGCTGCTGACAAAATACACGATAGACGTGTTCCGCGTCACGTCGCAGACAGAGGAGGAAGAGGACATCTATCTCGAAGAGTTTGCCGACGAGATTGACATGTGGGTCATCGAGGCGCTGAAGACCATCGGCCTTGACACGGCAAAGGCTGTGCTCGGAGCACCGAAGGAGATGCTTATCGAGAAAGCCGACCTGGAGGAAGAAACCGTAGATCATGTGCTGCAGGTGCTCAGTGCCGAGTTTGAGCAGGAACAGCCCGGCAACGTAGAGGCTAACAGCAGCGAGGCTGAGGCCGGTAACAGTGAGGCTGAGGCCGACGGCAGCGAGGCTGAGGCCGGGGCCGACAGCGCAGACACCAACACAGAGACAGACACCACGGCACAAACGCCACAGCAGGCAGAGTAGCCCACGGCAGGAACGCGTCCGCACAGGCGGCAACAGGCCGCACAGAGCCTAAAGAAAGACAACAAGCAAAAAAACAACTATTAGAACCAAACAGGATGGCCAGATTAAGTCAGATAATAAGAGAACTCAACATTGGACTGAACACTGCCGTTGACTTTCTCAAGCAGCACACCTCGCTCGGCGCGCTGCCTGAGGATGTCAGCGCCAACACAAAGATTAGCGAAAATCAGCAGAACGCACTCATCAAGGCTTTCAAGGGCGACAAGGACATAAAGGACCGTGCCGAGAAACTCTTTGCAAAGAAAACCGAAAAGAAGGCCGACGCAAAGCCTGTCATCACCCACGCCGAGGACCTGCTGGAACATCGCCAGCAATTCAAGCCCGTGGCCAAGATAGACCTCAACGCCAAACCTGCCGTCAAGCCGGCCGGACAGCCTAAGCCCGACGCAAAGCCAGCCGACAAGCCCGAAGCGAAGCCCGCCGCGGCAGAGGCAGCGCCGGCCGTGAAGCCGCAGGCTGAACCCAAGCCCGAAGAAAAGCAGGCCACGCAAGCTGAAACGAAGCCTGTCACGAGCACGGAAACCCCGGCCAAGACACCACAGCCGGAGCCTGAGACAAAGCCCGTGGAGACAGCCGAGGTCAAGTCCGCCGGGACAGCCGAGGCCAAGCCCGCCGAGAAGCCGGCCGTTGCAGCTCAGCAGGACAGCCAGCGGAAGGAGGCCAGGCCCGCCAGCAAGCCGGCCGAGCCCGAGAAGCCTGCCGCCAGCAAGCCGGCCGAGTCCGAGAAGTCCGCCGCCAGCAAGCCGGCCGAGCCCGAGAAGCCCGCCGCCAGCAAGCCGGCCGAGCCTGAGAAGCCCGCCAAGCAGGGGCCGCAGATTTTCACACCGCCACTGGAGGCCAAGCTGAAGCAGAAGCAGGAGATGACCGTCGTGGGCAAGATAGACCTCTCGGCCATCGACACCCGCACCCGGCCCAAGAAGAAGTCGAAAGAAGAGCGCCGCAAGGAGCGCATTGCCGCAGCACAGGCCGCCAACGGCGGCGGTAACGGCGAGAAGCGCAAGCGCGAACGCATCCGCCAGGGCAAGGTGGACATAGAGGCTGCCGTCAGGCAGAACAGCCAGCAAGGACAGAAGAAGGGCCAGGGCGGCAACGCCTCTGGCGGAGGCCAGCAGCGCGGCCAGCAGCAGCAACAGGGCAGCGGCAAGAGCAAGAAGAAGAACCGCGCACTGCCCAAGCAGCAGGCTGCCGAGATGAACGAAGAGGACGTGGCACGCCAGGTGAAAGAGACGCTGGCACGGCTCACGTCGAAGAACCAGAACAAGAAGGGAGCCAAATATCGCCGCGAGAAACGCGATGCCGTGCACGAGCGCATGGACCAGGAGCTGGCAGCAGAGGCAGCACAGAGCAAGGTGCTGAAGCTGACAGAGTTTGTCACCGTCAGCGAGCTGGCCACGATGATGAACGTGCCCGTGGTGAAGGTCATAGGCACATGCATGTCGATAGGTATCATGGTCAGCATCAACCAGCGACTGGACGCCGAGACCATCAACATCGTGGCCGACGAGTTCGGCTTCAAGACAGAGTATGTGTCGGCCGAGGTGCAGGAGGCCATCACCGAGGAGGACGACGACGAGAACGAACTCATCTCGCGCGCACCTATCGTGACCGTCATGGGACATGTCGATCACGGCAAGACATCGCTGCTCGACTACATACGCAAGACCAACGTCATTGCAGGCGAAGCCGGCGGCATCACGCAGCACATAGGAGCATATAACGTGAAGCTGGCCGACGGACGGCGTATCACCTTCCTCGACACGCCGGGACACGAAGCCTTCACAGCCATGCGAGCCCGCGGCGCACAGGTGACAGACATCGCCATCATCATCATCGCTGCCGACGACTCGGTAATGCCCACCACAAAGGAGGCCATAGCCCACGCACAGGCTGCCGGAGTGCCGATGGTCTTTGCCATCAACAAGATTGACAAGCCCGGAGCCAACCCCGACAAGATACGCGAGGACCTGGCACAGATGAACCTGCTGGTCGAGGACTGGGGAGGCAAGTACCAGTGTCAGGAAATATCGGCCAAGAAGGGCATCGGCGTGGAAGACCTGATGGAGAAGGTGCTGCTCGAGGCCGAGATGCTCGACCTGAAAGCCAATCCCAACCGCAAGGCCACCGGCTCGGTCATAGAGTCGAGCCTGGACAAGGGCCGCGGATACATCAGCACCGTGCTGGTGAGCAACGGCACACTGCATGTGGGCGACATCGTCATTGCCGGAACATCGTGGGGACGCATAAAAGCCATGTTCAACGAGCGCAACCAGCGCATAGAGAAAGCCAGTCCCGCCGAGCCAGCCATCATACTGGGCCTGAACGGAGCACCCACGGCAGGCGACACCTTCCACATCATGGAGAGCGAGCAAGAGGCACGCGACATCGCCAACAAGCGCACGCAGCTGCAGCGAGAGCAGAGCTTGCGCACGACAAAGACCTTCGGACTGGACGAGCTGTCGCACCGCATTGCCATGGGCGAGTTCCACGAGCTGAACATCATCGTCAAGGGTGACACCGACGGCTCGGTCGAGGCACTGAGCGACTCGTTCATCAAGCTCTCGACAGAGAAGGTGCAGGTGAACGTCATTCACAAGGGCGTGGGACAGATCTCGGAGAACGACGTCACACTGGCTGGCGCCTCGCAGGCCATCATCGTGGGCTTCCAGGTGCGACCGTCGAAGGGAGCGCGCTCGCTGGCCGACCAGGAGGGCGTGGAAATCAATACCTACTCTATCATCTACGACGCCATAGACGAGGTGAAGAGCACCATGCAGGGTATGCTCGACAAGGTGAAGAAGGAGGTCATCTCGGGCATGATAGAGGTCAAGCAGGTGTTCAAGATCTCGAAGGTGGGCACCGTGGCCGGAGGTCTCGTCACCGAGGGCAAGGTGCACAACAAGGACAAGGCACGCGTCATACGCGACGGCATTGTTGTGCATACGGCCAACATCGACGCACTGAAGCGATACAAGGACGATGTCAAGGAGGTGGCCACCGGACTGGAGTGCGGCATCTCGCTAGTCAACTTCAACGACATACAGGTGGGCGACATGATAGAGACGTTCACCGAGATTGAGGTGGAACAGAAGCTCTGACGTTCGCAATGGCGAAGAAGGAGAAACAGAAGAAGCGGAAGATACACTCGTTCGCCAACCGGCTGTCGTGGTGGCTGATGCTGACGCTGCTGGTCAGCATGGGATGCGTGTCGTATCTCGTATATGTTCTGGCCGTCGATTTCGTCGAGGAAGAGGAAGGACACTTCCATGCCACCTACTGCGACTATGCGGTCGAGGAAATGCGCCAGTCGCTGTCTGAGTTCTATGTGGGCGTGGGTAACCGCGTGACCGAGGTGGAAGAGTGTCTCGACAGCCCCAACCGGCTGTTCGCACTGATGGAGCGTATCGTCAGGGAGAACAAGCGAGTGCACAGCTGCGGACTGAGCTTCGTGGCCGACTACTACCCCAACCGTGGGCGCTGGTTCTGCCCGTACGCCGTCAGACGCGACAGCGTCAGCGTGGAGGTCTTCGACATGGGTGGCAGCAAAAACGACTACCTGAACCAGGAGTGGTTTGCCAGCGCCATGCAGCAGGACAGCGGACACTGGTCGAAATCCTTCTTCGAGGCCGGCAACGACTCGGTGCCCCTGGTGGCCTATCTGCTGCCCATCTACGACAGCAAGGGACGCAAGGTGGCCATACTGGGAGCAGACCTGTCGCTCGACTGGCTCAACGAACGGATGGAAGATATCACATGGGACCTGTGCGACCGAACGTTCTATGCCGAGTCGAGAAGCAAAACGGAAGAGAACGAAAACTCGAAGAGACGGGCCAGGCTGCTTAATCCCTACTGCATCATCGTGAACCGAGACGGAACCTATCTGTCACACCCCGAAAGGCAGCGTGTGCTGAAAAGCAATCTGCTCGACGACGAAAAGCAGCAGACCGACACCATGTATGCCAGCGTATGCAGGCAGATAATGGCTGGCACGAAGGGATACACGGGCATGGACCGAGAGGACGTGACGAAGCTCGACCTCGACGGGCGTGGGATATACTTGTTCTTTGCCCCGATAAAAGACACCGACTGGTCGATGGTGGTCGTGGCGCCGGCAGGCGGCTTCAGGCTGATAGGCATCCTTCTGGGGGGCGTGCTGCTGGTGCTGATAGTGCTCGGACTGATTGTGGTCAACATCGTGAGCCGTATCGTCATCAAGCGTTCCACCAAACCGCTGAAACGACTGGCCCTTACCGCCGAGGAGGTAGCAAAGGGAAGGTTTGACACAGCGCTGCCACCGGTCAGGCACAAGGACGAGATACGCCTGCTGCGCGACTCGTTTGAGACCATGCAGCACTCGCTGACCAACTACATAGAGGAGCTGAAGGCCACCACAGCCGAGAAGGTCTCCATAGAGCGAGACCTGCAGATTGCACACGGCATACAGATGGCACTGCTGCCGAAGACCTTCCCGCCCTTTCCCAACCGCACAGACATCGACCTCTATGGCATGCTGCGGCCGGCAAAGGACGTGGGCGGCGACCTGTTCGACTTCTTCATACGCGACGAGAAGCTCTTCTTCTGCATAGGCGACGTGTCGGGCAAGGGTGTGCCGGCATCGCTGGTGATGGCCGTCACACGCACGCTGTTCCGCAACGTGTCGGAACATGTGACAGCGCCGGAGAAGATAGTGGCCGCCGTCAACGACTCGCTGGCAGCAGACAACGACAGCAGCATGTTCGTCACCCTGTTCGTGGGCGTGCTGGACATCGCTGGCGGACAACTGCTCTACTGCAACGCAGGCCACGACGCACCGCTGCTGATAGGACAGGGTAGGGTGGCGTTCCTGCCGTGCGACCCCAACCTGCCGACGGGAATAGTGGACGGACACGAATACACGCAGCAGCAGACCATGCTGCAGCCCGGCACCACGCTCTTCCTCTACACCGACGGACTGAACGAGGCAGAAGACTCACAGCACGCCCAGTTTGGCGAAGAGCGCATGATGCTGCTGGCACGGCAGCTGCTGAACGGCGGCACCATCGAGCCCAGACAGCTCATAGACAGCATGGAGGCTGCCGTGAAGACCTTTGTGGGCCAGGCCGAACAGAGCGACGACCTGACCATGATGGCCTTGCAGCTGAGATGAAGCGCTGGTCGTGCGCGTGCGTATATATATAATAATGTAACATGGCAGTCTGATTTCAGATAAATGGCAGAAGACAACGAACTGGCAAGGCGCATAGCCGAACAAAAATATGCATTTGGCTTCACCACCGACGTGCCCACGGAAATCATACCCGTGGGACTGAACGAAGACGTGGTGCGCCTCATATCCAAAAAGAAATCTGAGCCGGAATGGATGCTGCAGTTCCGGCTGAAGGCCCTGGCAGCATGGCAGCAGATGGCACAGCCCGACTGGGGGCACCTGCAGCTGCCGCCCATCGACTATCAAGCCATATCCTACTATGCCGACCCTACGGCCAGGCCGCGTGACAGTCGGACCACAGCCGGGGCTGACACCATCGACCCCGAGCTGGAAAAGACCTTCGACAAGCTGGGCATACCGCTGGAGGAGCGCCTTGCACTGTCGGGAGCAACGGCCGTAGATGCCATCATGGACTCGGTGTCGGTGAAGACCACTTACAAGCAGACGCTGAGCGAGAAGGGCATCGTGTTCTGCTCGATGGGCGAGGCCATCAGAGAGCATGGCGACCTGGTGCGCCGATACCTTGGCACGGTGGTGCCGGCGCGAGACAATTTCTTCGCCGCACTCAACTCGGCCGTCTTTTCCGACGGGTCGTTCGTATATATACCCAAGGGAGTGCGCTGCCCAATGGAGCTGTCGTCGTATTTCCGTATCAACGCCCGCGGAACCGGACAGTTTGAACGCACGCTGATAGTGTGCGACGACGATGCCTACGTCTCATACCTTGAGGGCTGCACCGCGCCCATGCGCGACGAGCACCAGCTGCACGCAGCCATAGTGGAGATAGTGGTCATGGACCGCGCCGAGGTGAAATACTCCACCGTGCAGAACTGGTACCCGGGCGACAAGGACGGGCGCGGCGGTGTGCTCAACCTCGTGACGAAACGCGGCGACCTGCGCGGACGTGACAGCAAGCTGTCGTGGACGCAGGTGGAGACGGGCTCGGCCGTGACGTGGAAATATCCGTCGTGCCTGCTGCGGGGCGATGGCTCGCAGGCCGAGTTCTACTCCGTGGCCGTGACTAACCACCGCCAGCAGGCCGACACCGGGACAAAGATGATACACATAGGGGCCAACACGCGCTCGACCATCATCTCGAAGGGTATCTCGGCCGGCCGCTCGCAGAACTCGTACCGCGGACTGGTGCGCGCCGCCAGGACAGCACACAACGCACGCAACTACTCCAGCTGCGACTCGCTGCTGCTCGGCTCAGACTGCGGGGCACACACCTTCCCCTACATGGACGTACACTGCCCAACGGCCATCGTGGAGCACGAGGCCACGACAAGCAAGATATCTGAAGACCAGCTCTTCTACTGCAACCAGCGTGGCATACCCACCGAGCAGGCCATCTCGCTCATCGTGAACGGCTATGCCAAGGAGGTGCTCAACAAGCTGCCGTTCGAGTTTGCCGTCGAAGCCAAGAAGCTGCTCAGCGTCACACTCGAGGGAACGGTGGGATAACGAGAAGAGGGACCGAAAACCATACGACTACAAAATAACGAAGCATCGGGAATGGCAGACAGCGACAGCGCTGCCTTACCGACATCCATAAGAAAGAAGAAAGAAAATGCTGGAAGTAAAGAACCTGCACGCCTCAATAGACGGCAAGGAGATACTGAGGGGCATAGACCTCAGGATAAACGACGGCGAGACCCACGCCATCATGGGCCCCAACGGTTCGGGAAAGTCAACGCTGAGCGCCGTGCTGACAGGCAACCCACTCTACGAGGTGACCGAGGGCAGCGTCACGTTCAACGGCAAGGACCTGCTGGCCATGAAGCCCGAGCAGCGGGCCGCCGAGGGACTGTTCCTCTCGTTCCAGTATCCCGTAGAGATACCGGGCGTGTCGATGCAGAATTTCCTGAAGGCCGCCGTCACAGAGCGACGCAAGTACCTGGGACTGCCCGAGCTGAAGCCGGGCGAGTTTCAGCGTATGCTGAAGGAGCGCCAACAGGTGGTGCAGCTGGACCCGAAGCTGATGAAGCGCTCGGTCAACGAGGGCTTCTCGGGCGGAGAGAAGAAGCGCAACGAGATCTTCCAGATGGCCATGCTCGAGCCGACGCTCGCCATACTGGACGAGACCGACTCCGGACTGGACGTCGATGCCATGCGCATCGTGGCCGACGGTGTCAACCAGCTGAAGAAGCCCGACACCAGCATCATCGTCATAACACACTACGACCGCCTGCTGGACATGATACGACCGCAGGTGGTGCATGTGCTGTGGCAGGGACGGATAGTGAAGACAGCCGGCCCCGAACTGGCCCAGCAGATACAGCAGAACGGCTACGACTGGATAAAGAACAGCTGAGAGATGTTCAGACAATACATAGACCTATACAATGTTCAGCGCGAGCTGCTGTGCCGCCACTCGGCTGTGCCGATGAACGCCTGCCGCGAGCAGGCGCTGGGGGCGCTCTGCGGCTGGTGTGCCACGCTGCCCACGGCGCTGGCCGAGCGCTTCCGATATACGCCGTTGCGCCAGCTGATGCAACATGAGTATGGACTGAACCTGAACCGACTGCCCTTCAGCGTCAGCAGGCGCGAGGCTTTCCGCTGCGGCGTGCCGGGCATTAGCGACCAGCCGCTGCTCGTGGTCAACGACCAGCCTGACACGCACGTCATACCCGACGGGCGGGGGGAAACACCGCGCGTCTGCACACTGCGACAGCTGGCTGCAGAGCGGCCCGACATAATGGACGAACACTATGCCCGCGCCGCACGCCCCGATGCCGACCCCGTCACAGCTCTCAACACGTTGCTGGCACAAGACGGACTGGCCATAATCGTACCGAACGGCGTCAGGACAACGACACCGCTGCAGGTCATCAACCTGCTCTCGTCGCCGGTAGATATGATGGTCAACCGACGCGTGCTGATCATCGTCGAACCGGGCGCCAGCGCACAGCTGCTCTTCTGCGACCACATCGCAGGCAGCACGGCACCAGCGCCAGCCACGCCCCGACTGCTCACCACGCAGGTCATAGAGACATATATAGGCGAGGGGGCCAGCCTCGACCTGTTCTGCATGGAGGAGACGGGCACAAGCTCTGTGCGCCTGTCGCAGCTCTTCATTGAGCAGCAGCGAGACAGCCACCTCAGCCATAACATAGTGACGCTGCAAAACGGACTGACACGCAACCAGACCGACGTGCAACTGCTGGGACCGGGGGCCGAAGCCTACCTGGGAGGCTGTGTCATTGCCGACGGCCAGCAACATGTGGACAACAACACGCTGATACGACACGCTGCGCCCCACTGCGACAGCCGCGAGCTGTACAAGTATGTGCTCGACGGCAAAGCCACAGGAGCGTTCGCCGGCCGCGTGCTGGTGGAACAGGGCGCACAGAAGACAACATCGAAGGAGACCAACCAGAACCTGTGTGCGTCGGACGACGCACGCATGTACACACAGCCCATGCTGGAGATATATGCCGACGACGTGAAATGCTCGCACGGCAGCACCGTGGGACAGCTGAACGACCAGGCCCTGTTCTATATGCAGCAGCGAGGCATACCACTGGCCGAGGCAAGGACGCTGCTGCAGATGGCTTTCCTCGACGAGGTGATAGACGGCATATCGATAGAGCCTCTGCGACAACGGCTGCACCACCTCGTGGACAGACGCTTCCACGGACAACAGAAACACTGCGACGGCTGCCAGATGTGCAGCTGAGACGCTTACAACCTCATAACCTTATAACCTATTTTCACCTTGCTTGACGTAGCATCCATACGCAACGATTTCCCGATACTGCAGCGCCAGGTTTACGGCCGGCAGCTGGTGTATCTCGACAATGCAGCCACAACACAAAAGCCGATGTGCGTCCTGCAGGCCATGCAGGACGAGTATCTGAACCAGAACGCCAACGTCCACCGCGGGGTGCACTACCTGTCGCAGCGTGCCACCGAGCTGCACGAGCAGGCACGCGACACCGTGCAGCACTTCCTCGGGGCCGCACACCGCGAGGAGATAGTGTTCACCCGGGGTACCACCGAGGCCATCAACCTTGTGGCAGCCACCTTCTGCGAGAGCCAGATGAAAGCGGGCGACGAGGTTATCGTGACCGAGATGGAACACCACTCGGACATCGTGCCCTGGCAGCTGGCCGAGCGTCGCCACGGCATCAGGGTCAGGCTGTGGCCCATCAGCGACGACGGCCAGCTGGCAACTGGTCTCGAACAGCTCCTCACGCCACGCACACGGCTGGTCTGCGTGACACATGTGAGCAACGTGCTGGGAACGGTCAACCCCGTGGCCGACATCGTGGCCACGGCCCACGCCCACGGCGTGCCGGTGCTGGTCGATGCGGCCCAGAGCGCACCCCACATCAGGATAGACGTGCAACAGATGGGCTGCGACTTCCTCTGTCTGTCGGGCCACAAGATGTACGGGCCAACGGGTATCGGCGTGCTGTATGGCAAGCAGGAGTGGCTGGACCGACTGCCACCCTATCAGGGCGGCGGCGAGATGATAGAACGCGTCAGCTTCACGCGCGGCACCACCTTCGAGCAGCCGCCACTGCGCTTCGAGGCCGGCACGCCCGACTACATAGCCACACACGGCCTGGCCACCGCCATACGCTACATGGAGCAGACGGGAATGGAGGCCATAGCCGCCCACGAACACGAGCTGACACAGTATGCCGTCAGGCAGTTGTCACTGATAGACGGCATGAGACTCTTCGGACCCGACGGCACCGCGACGGAAACAGACGGCCCAAACCGGCAGCAGACGGCCCACACGGGAGTGCTGTCGTTTCTCGTGGCCGACATCCACCCCCTGGACATGGGCACGCTGCTCGACAGACTCGGCATAGCCGTGCGCACCGGCCACCACTGCGCACAGCCACTGATGGAGCGGCTCGGCATAAGCGGCACCGTAAGGGCCAGTCTGGCCATGTATAACACACGCGAGGAAATAGACACCCTGTGCGATGCCATCAGACGCGTACAGAAAATGTTCTGAAACATGTCTGGCTTCTCAACTCCTCAACTCCCCAACTCCCCAACTCCCCAACTCCCCAACTCCTCAACAAGAAATGAAACATCTCAAGTCCCTACTCTGCATCGTGCTGACGCTCCTTGCCCTGCTGCCTGCCGCGGCAAGCGACGAGAAAGAGGGTCTGGACCTGCAGGGCATATTGTTTGGACATATCCAGGACTCCTACGAGTGGCATGTGACCGACGTGGGCCAGACGCCCGTCATCATTCACCTGCCCGTCATCGTGAAGAGCTCCACGGGCTGGCATGTGTTCTGCTCGTCGGCTTTCGAGCATCATGCCGATGCCGATGGCAACCGCCCCGGCCCCTTCGGGCTGTACATATCCGGCAGCCAGGCCAACGCGGGAAAGATAGTGGAAAACATAGGCGGCGAGGAAGTGCGCCCGATAGACATCTCTGTCACCAAGACGGTGGTGGTGCTGTTCATCGACGCACTGCTGCTGCTGCTCTGCGTGCTCATACCCGCCCGCTGGTGCAAGCGCCACAAGGTGGACGACCCCGCACCCCGAGGCTTCACGGGCTTCATGCACATGTTCATCATGTATGTCTATGAGGACATCATCGTGAGCATCCTGGGCAAGGAGGCTCCCAAGTATGCGCCCTACCTGCTGACGTGCTTCTTCTTCATCTTCTTTGCCAACGTGATGGGCGTGGTGCCATTCCCCCCGGGCGGCGGCAACCTGACGGGCAACATCACCTGCACGTTCTTCCTGGCGCTGTGCACGTTTGTCGTAACGAACGTCACCGGCACCAAAGAGTATTGGAAGGATATCTTCTGGCCCGACGTGCCCACATGGCTCAAGGTCCCCGTGCCTCTGATGCCGTTCATCGAGCTGTTTGGCATCTTCACCAAGCCTCTGGCCCTGATGATCCGACTCTTCGCCAACATGATGGCCGGCCACGCCATAGCCATCTCGCTGTCGTGCCTTATTTTCATCATGTTTGGCATCAACGCCATAGCCGGCACACTGATGGTGCCCGTCAGCGTGGGCATGAGCATCTTCATGATGTTGCTCGAGGTGCTGGTGTGCTTCATCCAGGCCATGGTGTTCACCATGCTGTCGGCCGTGTTCATCTCGCTGGCCCACGTCCACGAGCACGAGACCGCCAAGGCATGAAAGAAAGAAACAGATAAACTCAACAAAATAAAAAACATTAACAACTAAAAACATTTAACAGCTATGATTTCACTTTTGTTATTAGCAGATGGTCTTGCATTTCTTGGCGCCGCTATCGGCGGTGGTTTGGCAGTGGTAGGTGCCGGTCTGGGTATCGGCAAGATTGGCGGTCAGGCGATGGACGCCATGGCCCGCCAGCCCGAGAAGATCAACGACCTGCGTTCTAACATGATTGTGGCAGCAGCCCTTATTGAGGGTGTGGCCTTCTTCGCCGTCATTATCGCCCTGCTGGCTCTGTTCGTCTAATCCTCTTTTGCAGTCTCACAGCTTATGTCATTAATAACGCCCGACTTTGGATTACTGTTCTGGATGGCGCTGGTGTTCATCATCGTGCTGTTCATCTTGTGGAAATGGGGCTTCCCTGTCATTGTGAAGATGGAGCTTGACCGCAAGAACTACATTGACGAGTCGCTCAAGAAGGCTCACGAGGCCAACGAGCGTCTGGCCAACATCCAGAAAGAGGGTGAGTACATCTTGCAGGAGGCGCGCCAGAAGCAGGCCCAGATACTGAAGGAGGCCCAGCAGACGCGCGACGCCATCGTCGAGAAAGCTCAGGACAAGGCCCGCGCCGAGGGTGTCCGGCTCATGGACGAGGCCAAGGCCGCCATCGAGCAAGAGAAGCGAGCCGCCATTGCCGACATACGCAAGCAGGTGGCCACCCTTAGCGTCGAGATAGCCGAGAAGGTTCTCAGGCAGAACCTGAGCAGCGACAAGGCGCAGATGGATTTGATTGACCGTATGCTGGATGACGTTTCTGCCAAGAAATAATGAGGGAGTGTAGCGTATGGACATCGGAGTAGTATCGGTAAGATATGCGAGGGCACTGCTCAAGAGTGCCACCGACGCGCGACTGGAAGACCAGGTCTATCAGGAGATGATGTCCGTGGCCAGGAGCTATGTAGATGTGCCGCAACTGCGCCACACGATCGACAATCCCATGCTCCCCAAGGACAAGAAGCAGGCACTGCTGCTCACGGCAGCCGGACCGGAGCCCAGTCTGCTGACGCAGAACTTTGTCTCCTTAGTGCTGAAAGAAGACCGCGAGGACGTGATGCAATTCATGGCAAACTCGTATGTCACGCTCTACCGCAAGCAGAAGAATGTCATCCGGGGCAAGCTCACCACCGCCGCCCGCGTCTCAGCCCAGACAGAGCAGAAGATGCGGCAGATGGTGCAGAGCAAGACTCAAGGCACAGTGGAGTTCGAGACAGAGGTGAACCCCGACATCGTGGGAGGCTTCATTCTCGAATACGACACTTTCAGGATGGACGCCAGCGTGAAGCAACAGCTGACCGCCATTCTTAACACACTAAAAAAGTAAACACAGACAATGGACAAGATAAAACCAAGCGAAGTCAGTCAGGTCCTGCTCGAACAGCTGAAAGGCATAGGCGACAGCGCAAAGTTTGACGAGGTGGGCACCGTGTTGCAGGTCAGCGACGGTGTGGCCCGCATCTACGGACTGCGCAATGCCGAGGCCAACGAGCTGCTGGAGTTTGAGAACGGCACGATGGCCATCGTGATGAACCTGGAAGAGGACAACGTGGGCTGCGTGCTGCTGGGACAGACCTCGGGCATCAAGGAGGGCATGGTGGTGAAGCGCACCAAGCGCATCGCCTCCATACGCGTCAACGACAACATGCTGGGCCGCGTCATCAACCCGCTGGGGCAGGCTGTCGATGGCAAGGGCGAGATAGACCTGAAGGGTGCGTTCGAGATGCCGCTCGACCGCAAGGCACCGGGCGTCATCTATCGCCAGCCGGTGAAGGAGCCGCTGCAGACGGGCCTGAAGGCTGTTGACTCGATGATACCCATCGGCCGCGGACAGCGTGAGCTGATCATCGGCGACCGTCAGACAGGCAAGACAGCCATCGCCGTTGACACAATCATCAATCAGAAAAGTTTCTACGAGGCCGGCAAGCCCGTGTATTGCATCTATGTGGCCATAGGCCAGAAAGCCAGCACCGTGGCCGCACTGGTGGCCACGCTGAAAGAGCACGGTGCCATGCCCTACACCATCGTCGTGGCAGCCACCGCAGCCGACCCCGCCGCCATGCAGTACTACGCGCCCTTCGCGGGGGCTGCCATAGGCGAGTATTTCCGCGACCGCGGCTATCCCGCGCTGGTGGTCTATGACGACCTGTCGAAGCAGGCCGTGGCCTACCGCGAGGTGTCGCTCATACTGCGCCGCCCCTCGGGACGCGAGGCCTACCCGGGCGACGTGTTCTACCTGCACTCGCGACTGCTGGAACGCGCCGCAAAGATCAACGAGCAGCAGGAGGTGGCCGAGCAGATGAACGACCTGCCCGAGTGCATGAAGGGACATGTGCGCGGAGGCGGCTCGCTGACCGCTCTGCCCATCATCGAGACGCAGGCAGGCGACGTGTCGGCATACATACCGACGAACGTCATCTCCATCACCGACGGACAGATCTTCCTTG
>JAILBT010000134.1 GCA_024680755.1 Prevotella sp.
TCTGGGCCACCTGGCCTTGGTGCTGGCGGTGAGCCTGCTGACATACTATATCCACGGAGCCCTAAACAACTTCCTCGACACCGACAAGCTGTCGGTGCCCTTCTGGGGTCTAACTGCCGCTGTGGTGGCTCTGGATATCGTTACCGAGAAAGAGCCTTCGAAGCGATGAAACGCTTTGCTACAATCATGCTGCTGTTTTCGCTAGCTTACATTGCCGTAGGACAGTCAATCACTGTGCAGCACAGATGCTGGGATATTGTCACGGAGGTGGATGATGACAAAACGACGCTGCGGGTGCCGATGATGGAAGCTCCTGTGGATTCCGGGGCTTTGCTTGTGACGATGTCCATGAAGTATCTCGGTACGCCCTACCGGTATGGCGGGCGCTCGCCAAAGGCTTTCGACTGCGCGGGTTTTGCATACTTCCTTTACAAGCAATTCGGCTATTGGCTCCCTGGGTGGAGTGGTGCCCAGGCGAAGCTTGGAATAGAGGTGAGCGACACGCGCAACCTGCGTGCAGGCGACCTTGTCTTTTTTGGAGGGCGCGGTGCCAAGAAGATAGTGGGGCATACGGGCATTGTGGTGGATACCGACGTGCAGACCGGCGTGTTCCGCTTCATCCATGCCTCCACAGGGGCCGGAGTCATCATAAGCAAGTCCACAGAAGACTATTACAAGAAACGTTACATCACCGCACGGCGTATCTTCCGCTGACCGTTTATTCGTCCGTCGTGTCGCTGATGAAGCGGCGGTAGGCGCTGAACGTGTTGGCGCGGGAGAGGAAGCCTAGGTAATTGCCGTTGTCGTCTATCACAACTAAGTTGTAGCGGTTTCCCACGCGGAATTTCTCCACCACATCTGTCAGATTGTCGCTGTTGCGCACTAGGTCGCCCTCGCTCATGGGGTGCATCAGCTCGTCGACGGTGACATTGTCGTACAGCTCGGAGCGGAACATTATCTTGCGCACGTCGTCGAGCAGCACCACGCCCATGAACTTGTCGTCGTCGCTGAGCACAGGGAAGATGTTGCGTCGCGAGGTCTGGATAACCTCTACGAGGTCTCGCAGCATGTTGCCGCTGCGCACAATGACGAAGTTGGTCTCTATGAGGCTCCCCATGTCCATCAGGTGCCAGGCCGACGAGTCCTTGTCGTGTGTCAGCAGGTCGCCGTGCTTGGCCAGTTTGCGGGCGTAGATAGAGTGGCGCTCGAAGGGCATGATGCAGATGTAGGTTACGGCGGCGGTGGCCAGCAGCGGCACCAGCAGCTCGTATCCGCCCGTGATGTCGGCAATGAGGAATGTGGCCATGAAGGGTGCGTGCATGACGCCCGTCATCACGGCGGCCATACCCACGAGGGCGAAGTTGGCGGTATCCTGAGGCGGCAGCCCTATGGTGTTGCCGAGGGTGGCGATGAAGTAGCCGGAGAGGCCTCCCAGCACCAGCGAGGGACCGAAGGTGCCGCCTACGCCGCCGCTGCCTATGGTGGTGGCGGTGGCTATGGCTTTCAGCACTATGAGGGCGAAGAGCACTACGAGGGTGACCCAGATGTTGTCCTTCCAGATGTGCAGGGGCGAGTTGTTGAATATGATGTCGGGATTGCCGTTAAGGAGCGCAGTGAGGGTGGAGTAGCCTTCGCCGTAGAGCGGCGGGAAGATTACCACCATGAGGCCCAACACAGCGCCGCCGATGGCGAGTTTGGCCCACGGACTCTTGCGTTTGCTGAACCAGCCCTCGACATGGTCGCTGATGCGCAGGAAATAGAGCGACACCATGGCGCAGAATACGCCAAGCATGGCGTATTGCGGCAGCTGAGAGAGAGCAAAGGGATGGTTGACGGTGAAACTGAACTGCACGCCGGTACCCATAAGGAAGTAGGCCACGGTGGCGGCGGTAAGTGATGACAATAGGAGAGGTAGGGCGGTGGTTGCCGTGAGGTCGAACAGGAACACCTCGACGACGAAGAGGATTGCCGCGAAAGGTGCTTTGAATATACCGGCTATGGCTCCCGCTGCACCGCAGCCGAGGAGGAGACGCACGCTCTTGGGACTCAGGCGCAGCCAGCGGCCTATGTTGCTGCCTATTGCCGAACCGGTGGATGCTATCGGTGCCTCGAGACCTACGCTGCCGCCGAAAGCTACGGTGATGGTAGAGGCCACCAGCGACGACCACATGTTCTTGGCGGGCAGCTCGGAGTTGTTGCGGCTGATGGCCAATAGCACCGACGGTAGCCCGTGGCCTATGTCGCCGCGCACCACATAGCGTACAAAGAGGACGGTGAGCAGTATGCCTATGGCTGGCAGCAGGAAGATGAAGAGCGATGTGACTATCTGGCCGCTACCCTCGGACCATTGTCCACTGAGCAGTGTGACGAGACGACTGCTATGGTACACCAGCGTCTTCAGTGCCACGGCGGCGAGGCCGCTGAGCAGGCCGACGACAACGGCGAGCAGCATCACCAGCACATTCTCGCTCAGGTGACGCAGCCGCCAGCGGTGTATCTTCCTTGATAAGCCCATTCTTTATCCAAAAAATTCGGCTGCAAAAATACGAAAAATATTTATACTGCGTTATTTTATTTTAGAAATTATGAATAACACCGATATGAAAAGAGTTGTTTTATTGGGCAGCATCGCTGCTATTGCTCTGACTTCGTGCGTCTCGCTGAGCGA
>JAILBT010000141.1 GCA_024680755.1 Prevotella sp.
TATTGATGAGCGAGCGCACCATCTGCTGCTCGTCGGCATTGACGTTGGGCAGGTCGAGGTCGAAGTTCACCTGTGGGGCGCTGGCCTGCCCGGTGATGTCCATCAGGCAGTTGACCATCTGCGTGCTGCTGGCGAAGTTGCTGCCTATGTCCAGGTCGCTCAGGCTCACGCCAGGCACCTGGTGGCGGGCGCGCAGGTTCAGGGCCGCCTGCATGGGCTGCCCGCCGAAGACGATGGTGCCGCCGGGCAGGAAGGTGAAGTCTTTCTTTATGATGTTCTGTATGGTTATGCCGTAGGTGCCGCTCTCCACGCGATATGTGCCGAAGAGCTGGAAGGTGCCCTTATTATAATATGTGGCGCGCATGATGCCCTCGCCCCTCAGCTTTATGATGTCGCCGGTGTTGGCGTCCATCAGCAGTAGTATCTCGGCCTCGGGCGTGGCGTTGATACGGAAGTTGAGGCGCAGGTCGGAGCCGGGCCGGTGTACCGGCGGCTGTGGTGTGGCCGCCACGTCGTGTGGCGTGGTGGCCGCAGGCCGGCTGGCCCAGTGTATGAACTCCTGCGAGGCGATGTCGCCGTTCTGCGCCGCATTGTATGTGAAGGCCGTGCCGCGTGTGGGTGTGGCATCGATGTTGATGGTCACTTCGCCCGGCCGTCCGTGCATATCGACACGCCCGCGGGCCATCACCGTGCCCCAAAACAGGTCCTGGCCGCTGTTGGTAGGGAAGTGGTAGGCCAGCACCGGTTCGTCGGCCGCGACATCGAGGTCGAAGGTCAGGTCTGACAGGTGGTCGTGGTGTATGCCGCCGCTCAGGTGGGCGGTGTTGCCCTGCCGGTCGGCCAGTCGGACGCGGTCCAGCAGTATGTCGTTGGTCACGAGGCGCACCGTGTCGCCCGGCAGGGTGAAGGTGGTGCCGAGGGCATCCACATGGCTCTGGCCCGTAACGTAGAGCTGTCCCGTCAGGTCCATCTCGCCCAGGTCGCCGGCCAGACGGACGCTGCCGGTGGCGTGGCCGCTGGTGTGGCTGAGGAAGCTCTCGGTGAACGACTGCATGAAGTCGATGCGTGTGTTTTCGGCCCGTATGCCCAGGTCGATGTAGTTGCGTGCGGGCGACACATAGCCGCTGATGAAGGTCATGGCCTCGGGCTGGTCGGCTGCCGTGGCGTTGATGTCTATCTGCTGCAGCTCGTTGTTCCAGCGGGCCGTGGCATAGAGCGTGCCCATGCGTCCGCGCTCGAAGCGAAACTGGCTTACGCTGAGGCTGGCCTGCGCCTGTGGCGTGGCAAAGGGTGCGGTCAGTGTGGCCGTGCCGGTGGCTTGCCCGTCGAACTCCACTGAATGGAAGTTGACCATGTCGAGTATGTACGACACGTCGATGTCGTGCAGATCGACCCTCAGTGTGTCGCTGTCGCTGTCGGTGGCCGTGCCGTCGATGATGATGTGCTGCCCCTCGTGTTCCAGTGCCAGCCGCTCCACTTCTATCCGTCGGTCGGTGTATGTCACGGTGGCAGGCAGCAGTTGCCAGGGCGCGTCTTTCATCACCACCATCGACGGGGCCGTATACACGGTGGCGCGCGCCGTGCCGTTGCTGGTGCGGCCCAGCAGCGTGGTGGCGCTGACCTGTCCGCCATAGTGGCCCAGGGCCTGGCGGTCGTCCCATGTCAGGGTGGTGGCGATGCTGCTGTCGGCGGCCTGTGTGCTGACGCTCAGGTCTAAAGGCATGTCGTTGTCGTCGTGGCGCGTCAGCTGCGCGTTCAGCAGCAGCGAGTCGGCAGGCGATGTCAGGCTGAGCTTGGCATCGCTGTAGCGGGTGCCGCTATAGCTGAAGTTGGGCAGCAGTGCCAGCAGGCTCAGTTCGCCCCGCGTGGCATCGACCGAGGCCCACAGGTTGATGGTCTGCTCGATGGACAGGGGTATCTGGAAGATGTCGTTCAGCCAGCGGGTGTCGTTCAGTTGTGCCGAGAGGCTGAAGCTGTCGTCGCTCGGTTGCGTCTCGAGGCCGAGCAGGTCGCTCAACACGGGCAGCCTGTCGCACACCAGCGCGGCGAGCGTCTGCGGCATGTGTGCGATGTCGAAGTGGCCGTTGATGTGTATGTTGCCTTCTGGTGCGGTCACGTTCAGCAGGCGGTTGCCGGCGTGCTGCGAGGCGTTCAGGTGCACTCGTTCCACGATGTAGCCCTCGCCTTGTCGGCTCAGGTGCAGGGCGTAGGGGTAGGCATGGGCAATATATGCCGTCAGCTGCATGTCGGCATGGGCTGACGGCAGTCCCTGGGCCGAGGCACCGACGGTCAGCTGCAGGTTGGGGTCGTCGATGGAAATGTCGGCCTGGCTGCCGCGGTGCGAGTAGCGTCCCGACAGGCTCAGGTTGCGATATGTGTAGCCATTCAGCTCCATGCTGCTGATGTCGGCCTTGGCGCTCAGGTCGGGGTGCCGGCTGTCCAGCTGTCCGCTGCCCCTCAGCCGTCCGCTCATGGTGCCCAGCAGGTCGTTGCCTGTCAGCCGTCGCAGGTCGATGTTGTCCATCAGGGCCGTCACGTTGACATGCCCGTCGCGGCCCAGAGAGCCCTCCACCGTGGCTCGGCCGGCGTCGCTGGCCACATCGAGCCTGCCCTCGGCGGCATGGTCTATGGTTCCGGCCAGCGCTCCGCGCAGACTGACAGCCCCCGTGCGCTGTGCCAGGGCGGCAGCGCCTGCCGCCTGGCCGAGGGCCTCCGTCCACTGTCGGCTCAGGCTGAGACGCTCTATGTCGGCTCGCCACAGGGGCTGCCGGCTGCTGTCGGCGGGCAGGGTCATGCCGCCTGTGGCGTGCAGCGTCAGCGGTCCGCCTATATCGATATGGTGCAGGTGCAGGTCGTGTCCGTCTATGGACATGCTGGCGCTTATCGTCACGCTGTCTGTCAGCGTATGCATCTGGGGCAGCAGCGGGGTCAGGTCGGCCGGTGTCAGCACCGAGTGGGTCATCGTGAGCTGTGCGCGCGCCGACGCGAGGTCGATGCCAGCGAACAGCCGGCCGCTGCTGCGGTAGGTGGCCGTCAGGCTGTCGATGGTGAGGCTGCTGCGTGGCATGAGCAGCGCCATGTTGCTGACGCAGGCTGACGTGGGCGTGACAGTGGCCGACAGCGCAAGCTTGCGCACGTCCAGGCCAGAGGCCTCGCGGAAGGCCAGACGGCGCAGGTCTATGCTCAGCGTGCTGTCTGTCAGGTGGTTCAGACGGACGTAGGCGCTGATGCCCGAAAGACACAGGTGGGCGGGGTCGAGCACGCCCTGCGGCCGCCGTGCCTTGTAGGTCTGGTGCCACTCGGCCGACACGTTTCTCACTATTACCGAACCTATGTGCAGGTGCAGCGGCGTGTGGTGTGTGGTGTCTTCAGAGGCCAGGGCGTCGAGCACAAACTGGAAGTTCGACGCGCTGTCGGGCACAGACTGATACAGCCGTAGCTGCGCGCCGAAGAGCTGCGCCGAAGAGAGACTCACCTTGCCCTCAAGCAGGGGGAGGGGCTCTATGCGCGCCGTGAGCCGTCCGGCCCGCAGCATGGTCTGGCCCTGGCGGTCGTTGACGCGCAGACTGTCTATGATGACGCGGTTCAGAAAGCCCAGGTCAACACGCCCCACTGCGACCTCGGTGTCGAGCAGCTCGCTGATGGCGACGGCCACGGTACGGGCTATGCGCGTCTGCACCTGTGGCAGACGCACGGCTGTGAGCAGCACGGCGTAGGACAGGAGCAGCCCCCACAGGGCAAAGACTAAGACACGGCGCAAAAGCTTCATTGCACTCTTTCGTTATTGTACAGATAGACAGTTAGACAGATAGACAGTTAGACAATTAGACAGAAAGACAGATAGACAATTAGACAGAAAGACAGATAGACAATTAGACAATTAGACAGAAAGACAATTAGACAGTTAGACAATTAGACAATTAGACAATTAGACAGATAGACAATTAGACAGTTAGACAGATAGACAGTTAGACAATTAGACAATTAGACAGAAAGACAATTAGACATATAGATAGATTTAGCCTACGCGAATATTGCTAAAGCGCTGAACCTTCATGGCCGACTGAAAAGGAGATAATGTATGTTGCCTCGTTATTAGTTAATACCGACAGTAGCTTTGTGTATATCCTGTCCTAACTCATGGCCGTTCAGTATGTTGCGTTGTCAACGCAACAAAAAGTCCTTTTCCATACTACCACAATTCGCACGAGTTTCGCTACCAGCAACTCATTTCACATGGACATTCTACTTGCAGAACAATAACAGACAATATTTCAACATCACAGTATCACTATCCCTGCGGCTACGGTAAGCCCATATACGAAGATATTACGTGCAGTCTCACCAAGGCAGCTGTTCAGTTCGCGTCCGTGGTCAATCTGCTTTATCTTGAGCCATGTGGCGATGTGCAGCACAAGATATATCAGGGGCAGCAGCGCGGCCATAGGGTGCTGGCAGGCAAAAGCCATGCCCCCCATGCATGCTGCCACGCCCGTGAAGAGATAGAGCGTGAGCGACCGTCTGGTGCCGAGCTTCACCACGAGCGTCGTCTTGCCCGCGTCGCGGTCGGTGTCGCGGTCGCGGAAATTGTTCACCAGCAGCAGCGCGTCTATCACCAGTCCGCACAGCAGGCTGCTCAGTGCCACCTGCCATGTCAGGGTGTGCAGCTGCACATAGTAGGTGCAGCACACGGGCACCACGCCGAAGAACACGAGCACCAGCACGTCGCCCATGGCGTGGTATGACAGCAGGGTGGTATAGAGGAAGCAGAACACCACGCAGAGCGCGCCCACCAGCAACATCTCCAGTCCGCCGTAGCTGATGAGCGGCAGGCCCACCAGACAGCCCACCACGGTTGTGGCGGCTATGGCGTGCTTCATGGCATCGAGCGTGACCCACCCGCTGGCACAGGCTCGGGCCGGACCGAGGCGCGTGGCCTGGTCGTCGGTGCCGCGGGCGTAGTCGTAGAAATCGTTGATCAGGTTGGCATCAATCTGCATCACGAAAGCAAACAGCAGGCATAGCACTGCCGGTAGCCAACGGAAGGCGAAGCCGCCGAACAGCGCCTGGTCGTCGGTCCATGCCCAGGCCAGGCCTATCATAACCGGCACGGCGCACCCCGTCAGTGTCTTGGGCCGTGCGGCCAGCACCCAAGCCTTCAGTGAATTCTGCTTCATTGGTTGTTTTGTTGTTTGGTTTTTGAGTTTTTGAGTTGTTGGGTTTTTGGGTTTTTGAGTTTGTGAGTTTGTGAGTTGTTTGGTTTTTGAGTTTTTGAGTTGTTTGGTTGTTTGGTTGGTCATTTTGCGGCTTTGCGGCTTTGACTTTTTGCCTTCAGCTTTTCCATGTATCTCATTTCGCGCAGTATGTGGTCGCGGCGCGACAGGACGTAGGAGCTTGGTTCGGCCGACGAGAAGCGCAGCGGGTTGGGCAGCGTGGCGGCAATGAGGGCGCACTGTTCGCGCGAGAGCTCGCTGGCGTGGCAGTGGAACACGTTGCGTGCCACGGCCTCGGCGCCGTAGATGCCCGGCCCCATCTCTATCGAGTTGAGATAGACCTCCATGATACGTTCCTTGCCCCAGGTCAGCTCAATGAGCAAGGTGAAATATGCCTCTAAGCCCTTTCGCAGCCATGTGCGCGATGGCCATAGGAAGACGTTCTTGGCCGTCTGCTGGCTGATGGTACTGCCGCCGTGACGGGGACGGTTGGCATGACGCAGGTTGTGCTCGGTGGCAGCCTGGATAGCTTTCAGGTCGAAGCCGTGGTGGTCAAGGAAGCGCGCGTCTTCGCTGCTCATCACGGCCAGCGACATGTTGGGCGACATGTCGCTCAGGCTCACCCAGTGGTGCGACACCCGTGGCATGGCTCCCTCACGCAGCTGTTGCAGGCTGCGTATCACCATCAGCGGCGTGACATATACGGGCAGAAACCGAAAAGCCACCACTGCCAGGATAGTGGTGCCGAAGAAGGCTGCCGCTATCCATCGCAGGGTGGACTTCAGAAATCGCAGTATCATCTGCCTTTGTTACTCTCCGGCCTGCTTCTTGGCCTGCTGAATCATCTTCTCGCTGGCATAGAGATAAACCTCCACGCGGCGGTTCTGTGCCTGACCGGCCTTGGTGCTGTTGTCGGCAACGGGCTCGGTGCTGCCCTTGCCCTCGACGGTCTTTATCTGCGAGGCACTGACACCCTGCGAGGCCAGGAAGTTCTGCACGCTCTGTGCACGCTTCAGCGAGAGCGGGTTGTTGATGGCGTCGCTGCCGGTGCTGTCAGTATGGCCGAAGATGGCCACGTCGCAGTCGGTGTTGCTCTTCAGCACACCGGCGAAATTGGTCAGCGATGTTTTGGCGCTGGCGTTCAGGTCGCTCTTGTTCGTGGCAAAGAGGATGCCGCTGTCGAAGGTTACCTTCACTGCGTCGAGGCCGTTGGCGTCCTTGACACCTTCCACCTGAGCGTTCTCAACAGCCTGGGCCTTCTTCTTCACGTTGTCCATGTGCTTACCTATCAGGGCACCCGTGCCCGTGCCGACGGTGGCGCCTATGGCTGCACCCACGGCCGTGTTGCCGGCCATCTTGCCGATGACGGCACCGACAAGGGCTCCCGCGCCGGCACCGATACCGGCGCCCTTGGCCGTGTTCGAACAACTCAGGTTGACCATAACGAGGCTTGCTGCGAGAGCAAGCGTTGCAATCTTCATTTTCTTCATGATTCTTGCTGTCTTTAATATTAATTAATGTGTGATAGATGAAAAATTATGGTGCAAAGGTAACACTTTTTCGTAAATGTAGTATATTGTCTGAACTTTTTTTTGTACTTTTGCGGCCAAAACAACTTATAAAGCAATTTTGGCAACACAATGGCAAAAGAATTGAAGGACCTGACCAAGCGGGGGGATAACTACTCGCAGTGGTACAACGACCTGGTGGTCAAGGCAGACCTGGCGGAGCAGGCCGCCGTGCGCGGCTGCATGGTCATCAAGCCTTACGGCTACGCCATCTGGGAGCGTATGCAGCGTATCCTGGACGACATGTTCAAAGAGACGGGTGTGCAGAACGCGTATTTCCCGTTGCTCATACCCAAGAGTTTCCTGTCGCGCGAGGCGGAGCATGTGGAGGGCTTCGCCAAGGAGTGCGCTGTGGTGACTCACTACCGGCTGAAGGCTTCGGCCGACGGCAGCTCGGTAGAGGTGGACCCCGCCGCCCGGCTTGACGAGGAGCTGATCATCCGGCCCACGTCAGAGACAATCATCTGGAACACCTACAAGAACTGGATACACTCTTGGCGCGACCTGCCGCTGCTGTGCAACCAGTGGTGCAACGTGATGCGCTGGGAGATGCGCACACGCCCCTTCCTGCGCACGTCGGAGTTTCTTTGGCAGGAGGGCCACACGGCTCACGCCACACGCGACGAGGCCGAACAGAAAGCACAGGAGATGCTCGGCGTCTATGCCCGCTTTGCCGAGCAGGTGATGGCTGTGCCGGTGGTGCAGGGCGTGAAGAGCGAGACCGAGCGTTTTGCCGGAGCCCTCGACACATACACCATCGAGGCCATGATGCAAGACGGCAAGGCCCTGCAGAGCGGCACCAGCCACTTCCTGGGGCAGAACTTCGCCAAGGCTTTTGACGTGACCTTCCTGAACAAGGAGAACAAGCCCGAGTATGTGTGGGCCACGTCGTGGGGCGTATCCACCCGTCTGATAGGCGCACTCATCATGACGCACAGCGACGACAACGGACTGGTGCTGCCTCCGCGTCTGGCGCCCATCCAGGTCGTCATTATCCCCATAGCCAACAAGCCCGAGCAGCAGGCTCAGGTGAAGCAGGCTTTCCAGCCCGTCATCGACGAGCTGAGGCGGGCAGGCGTGCGCGTCAAGTATGACGATGCCGACAACAAGCGTGCCGGCTTCAAGTTTGCCGACTACGAGCTGAAGGGTGTGCCCGTGCGTCTGGTCATGGGCGGCCGCGACCTGGAGAACGGCACCGTGGAGCTGATGCGCCGCGACACCCTGGAGAAAGAGACGCTGCCCCTTGAGGGCATCGCGCAGCATGTTGTCAAAGAGCTGGACGACATACAGCAGGCCATCTTCCTGAAGGCGCGCCGCTATCGCGACGAGCATATCTACGAGTGTGACAACTATGCCGACTTCAAAGAGCGGATCAAGGACGGCGGCTTCTTCCTCTGTCCCTGGGACGGCACCGCCGAGACCGAGGCAAAGATCAAGGAGGACACGCAGGCCACCATACGCTGTCGGCCCTTCTGTGAGGCCAGCGGCCTCGAGGCGCTTGACACGGACAAGCCCCTGGGCCTCGACATGGTGAGCGGCAAGCCCGCCGTGCAGCGCGTGTTCATTGCCCGCAGCTACTAAGTGATAAGGGAAGAGTGAAAAGTAAAAAATTTGCTACCGCTCCACGTTGAACAGTCGGGGAATGCGGTGGCAAATTTTTCACTTTTCACTCTTCACTTTTTTCTATTTTTTAACATTCTGCCGTGCAGTATTTCCCGCCACCGGTGGTTATATGGTTGGAGACAGTAATCTAACCAACAAACACACAGACTATGAAAAAGGAACTTTTGTGGCAGGCTACCGCCCTGATGGTAGCAGTGGCGATGACGGGATGCGGACAGGCGGACAGCGACAGTCCTGTCCTTGTGATTGACCCCGTGACCCCTCCTGTTGAGGGCAACGAGTACAGGCCCATCGAGCTGACCAGCGAGGAACAGCAGATGGTGAGCGGCAGCAACGACTTTGCCTTCCGGCTGTTCAGCCAGGCACGCACAGACGGCAAGAGCCTGATACTCTCGCCCCTGAGCATAACCTTCGCGCTGGGTATGCTCAACAACGGGGCGGGCGGCGAGACACAGGCGCAGATAAGCAACGTGTTGGGCTTCCATGGCAGCGGTGCCGACAGCATCAACGCTTTCTGCCGCAAGATGCTAACCGAGGCGACACAAGCAGACCGGCTGACAAAGGTGATGCTGGCCAGCACCATCTTCCTGAACAAAGACTACGTGTTGAGGCCGCAGTTTGTGGAACGCGCCAGGACCTACTACGACGCAGAACCGACGACCTGCGACTTCAGCGACGACCAGACTCTGGAGGCCATCAACCAGTGGGCCAGCGACCATACGGAGCATATCATCAATGAGGTGCTCAGCCCTGCGACGTTCAACCCCCAGGCCATCAGCTACCTGCTGAACGCCATCTATTTCAAGGGCGTATGGGCAGAGCAGTTCAGCAAGGACGACACTAAGGAAGAAGCCTTCAGCGGCACGCAGCAGTTGCTGCCCACAATGCATATGGCAGACAAGATGTTCAGCTATACGGAGAACGACCTCTGCCAGGCCATACGACTGCCATACGGCAACGGAGCCTACGCCATGACCATCCTGCTGCCGCGTGAAGACAAGACCGTAGGGCAGGTGGCACGGTCGCTGACGGCAGAGAGCTGGGGGCAGTACCGCTGGATGAAAGAGACGGTGTATGCCGATGTAAAGCTGCCACGCTTCTCGTTAAGCACGGACATCAAGCTTAACGACATAATGTCTGCACTGGGTATGCCTGACGCGTTCTCCGCCGACAAGGCCGTGTTCACCGACTTCTGCGACAGCCCGAGCCATATTGCGCTGATGAAGCAGGTGGCGCGCATAGATGTAAGCGAAGAGGGAACCGAGGCGGCGGCGGTGACGGTGATAGGCATGGACAACGCCGCAGGCCCCGACCTGTCGCAGCCCCGGCACATCGATTTCCATGCACAGCGGCCTTTCATATACGTCATCAGCGAACAGTCAACGGGTGCCGTGTTCTTCATAGGACAGTACCTGGGCGACTAATACTCACACAGCACGGTGCAGGGCAGCAGCAACACGCAAGAGCAGCGCTTGGCAGAGCGACTTCGACTTGGCGACAGCGAGGCGATGCGTGAGCTGTATGCCCTGTATGGCGGCTACCTCACTGCCGTCGGCACCAGATACCTGGCCAACCAAGACGACGTGAAGGACGTGCTGCAAGAGGCTATGGTGCGCGTGTTCACCCGCATAGGCAGCTTCCACTATCGCGGACAGGGCTCGCTCAGGTCGTGGGTGGCAAGGATAGTGGTCAACGCGTCGCTCAACATGCTGCGGGAGAAGCATCGCATGGAGTTTACCACGCTGGAAGACAATCTGGTCGAAGAAGATGAGGATGAAGAGGCAGACGACCCGCCCATCAGCGATGTGCCTCCCGACGAGCTGCAGCAGATGATAAGCCGTCTGCCTGCGGGCTACCGCGCCGTGTTCTGCCTCTACGTCATGGAAGACAAGAGCCACCGCGAGATAGCCGACATGCTCGGCATAGGCGAGCGTACATCCTCGTCGCAACTAAGCAGGGCCAAGAACCTGCTCGCAAAAATGATACGACAGTACCACCAACAACAGCAGAGTCAACGATGAAAGAGAGCTGGAGAAAAGAGATGCAGCAGAAGCTGACCGACTACGAGCAGCAGGCCCCGCCACTGGACTGGGCTGCTGTGGAGCACAGCGTTGCAGGTCGCCGTCGAAAGGCACGCATGGTGCCTATATGGCTGAGCGGTGCCGCTGCCGCAGCGGCTGTGGTAGTGGCACTGACAGTGGGCCATAGACTGTCCAGCGAGGGGCCTGCTGACGACAACTTGGCAGAAGCCGCAACGCCTGTCAAGACGGAAGCCTTGCGAGCGGGTCGTGACCAACGTGAGGCGGAGTGTGTCAAAGAGGTATTGCGGTCAGTATCAGCAGTGGCAAGAGGCAGACAACCGAAAAGTTCGGCTGTCAAGCCGCATACAACAGAGCAAACCGACATTCAGAAAGCTGCCAGCGTAGTGGACACTGACAGTCTGGAGGGAGGAGAGACACATGCCACTGGAGAGGGAAAGCCGGCTACCAACACCGCCATGCGGCAGAATGGCCAACGGCCGTCAACCCACACCGCAGCGTCTGCACACGGGCCGCAACGCCGGCAGCCATACGAACCACGACTGACGGCAAAACTCTATCTGAGCAACTCTCTGGCAGGTGGCGACATCGCCGAACTGACATCCACACCGGTTCACGACAATTCGCCGATGAACGACCCCCAAAACGGCGCGACAAACAACGGGCCTGACTACTCGAACGGCGAGGGACAGGAACCGATATTGCCGTCGGGCACTGAGCTGACGGAGAGCGTCCGCCACCGCCAGCCCATACGCTTCGGCCTGTCGTTGCGATACTGCCTCGACGACAGGTGGAGCGTGGAGACAGGACTCACCTATACGCTGCTGCGCTCGGACGTTACGACCACTGCTGGTAGCTTGACCGCCACGACAGAACAAAGCCTGACCTATCTGGGCATACCGATGAGGGTGGGATGCCGGCTGTGGAGCAACAGCCACCTTTCCGTGTACGCCACGGCAGGTGGCATGGTGGAGAAGATGGTGAGGGGCCGGCTTACCACCGACGGACAGCAGCAGAACATAAGCCAACGTGCCCCGCTGTTCTCCCTGAACGGCGCTGTGGGACTGGAATACAAGTTCAACGACCAGTTGGGCCTCTACTGCGAGCCTGCCCTGGAGTACCACTTCGCCAACGGTTCAGAGCTACACTCCATATACCTCGACCAACCGGTCTCACTGAGCGCCGGCCTTGGCATACGCATAACCATTAAATGAACTGAGAGTTGAGAACTCTCAATTCTCAACTCTCAATTCTCAATCCTCAACTCTCTCATCTCACCACGACCTTGCGTGCCGAGCGTCCCTGGCGGACAATATACAGTCCCTGTTGCAGCGACACGTCCCACTGGCTGTCGGCAGTCAGGCCGAGCTGTCGGCCTGACACGTCATAGACGGCTTCGGGCTGCGTGCGGCTGGCACCTTGGGGCAGGTTTATGCCGGTCGGATCCACCACGTTGATGGTGATGGTGTCGGTGCGGGTGTCGCCGCTGACGATGTTCTTGCCGCTCTGAAGCACAAAGCGGTAGGTGCCCGTCTGCTGCGGCTTGCCCGTGAGCTTGAAGCTGCGGGCGGGGATGTTGCGCTCGAAGCTGAAGCCCTCGGGGGCGGTGCTCTGCTGGCTGCCGTCGGGCAGGAGCACGGAGGCCAGCTTGCCGCTGGTGGTGGTATTCTTCCACCGGCCCTCCACGGCGGCTATGCTGTCGCCTAACGTCACCTGCTGCTCGGCCTGCCCCAGGCCCGTCAGCACGATGCGCGTCACGAAGCGGTCGGGCAGATAGTAGCCCAGGTGCGGCGGCTGGTTGTAGGCCACGTTCTGCCAGCAGACGCCCATGCGATAGATGTGGTCGTGCAGCAGCGTTGGCACGACGAAGTCGGTGGGCGTGTTCGTGCTGAAGATGTTGATGGTGGCATTGTCGGTCGAGCTCCACAGGATAAGTTCCTCACGCCAGTCGCCGAAGAGGTCGGCCATCAGGCATGGCGTCTTTTTTGTCGAGTTGCACGTCTGCGACGCGTTCCAGTCGTATGGGTTCTTACCATTAATATAAAGGCGGGTGGTGCCGTTGCCGTTCCACTTGTCTATCTGCGCGCCGTCGAGCAGCTCTTCCTGCAGGTCTCCGTCCCAGAAGATACGGAAGTTGAGCGATGTCGATTTTGTGCTGACCATCTGTCCCGTGACGGCGCTGCGCTGCTGGCGGTCGTTGCTCGACGAGAAGAGCGAGCCTCGCACCGTGGCGTCTGTCTGTGCGCAGATGCCGCGGCCGTTGTCTGCGTTGCCCGTGGCCGACCAGAGCACCTCGCCCGTGGCAGCGTCGTGCAGATCCCAGCCGTAGGGCGCCTCCTCGTGTATCTGGAACACCTCCAGTCCCGGGCGGTCGGGACAGTGGTCGGCCAGATGTATGGCGTCGCCGTGGCCGAAGCCTGTGGCGCAGAGCATGGTGCCGTCGTCGTCGCATGTGGCCGAGCCCCACACTATCTCGTCGCGGCCGTCGCCGTCAACGTCGCCCACGGAGAGGTTGTGGTTGCCGTTGCCGAACATGGTGCGGCTGCCGCTGGCTTTGCCGGTGGGGGCCGGCACGTTGCTGAAGGTCTGCGAGGCGCTGATGCTGCCGTCGGCGTTATATCTGACCACGGTGTATTTGTCGGCAGCCGTCGAGCGGTTGATCCACCGCGGGCGCAGCTGCTGTCCGTCGAAATCGACGGCCCATACGAAGGCGTAGGTGTAATAGCCGCGGGTGAAGATGGCGCTGGGCTTGCTGTCGGGACCGTCCAGGTAGGCCACGGCTGCCAGGTAGCGCTCGCCGCGGTTGTAGCCGTTCTTGTCGTTCTTGCCGTTGGTGCCCCAGTTGTACGACCCCTCGCCGGCATAGAGCGTGGTGGTGGCGTTGCGGTTGGGGTTGTAGGGTATGGTGTGCAGGGCCTTGCCCGTCAGTCCCTCGAACACGGTCAGATACTCGTAGCCGCCATCTACGCGGCCGTTGGTGCGGCGATAGTCCTTGGTGTTCTGCTCGTCGGCGGCCAGAATGGTTTCGTTCGTTGCGGCGCGGTTCACATAGTTGCCCTGTCCGTCTTTCGACCCGGGGGCTGTCTTTAGTATCATCTCGGCGCGCCCGTCGCCGTCGAAGTCATAGACCATGAACTGTGTGTAGTGGGCACCGGCGCGAATGTTGACCCCCAGGTCCACGCGCCAGAGACGCTGTGCCGTCAGCTGTGCCATGTTGAGTTTGTAGCAGTCGATGAAGACGTTGCCGGTGTAGCCGTCCTGCGAGTTGTCCTTCGAGTTCGACGGGTCCCACTTGACGAACAGCTCCATCTGTCCGTCGCCATCGACATCGCCTATCGACATGTCGTTGGGCGTATAGCTGTAGCTGCCGCTGGCGTTGCTGGCGTCGGCGGGGCGGTCGAGCGTGATGGGCCAATAGACCTGGCTCCATGCCTTC
>JAILBT010000004.1 GCA_024680755.1 Prevotella sp.
TCTGTCTATCTGTCTAATTGTCTATCTGTCTAATTGTCTATCTGTCTAATTGTCTATCTGTCAGACAGATAGACAATTAGACAGATAGACAATTAGACAGATAGACAATTAGACAGATAGACAATTAGACAGATAGACAGATAGACAAATAGACAAATAGACAAATAGACAATTAGACAGATAGACAGATAGACAAATAGACAATTAGACAGATAGACAAATAGACAATTAGACATATAGACAATCAGACAGATAGACAATCAGACAGATAGACATTCGGACATATAGACATTTAGACATATAGACAATCAGACATATAGGCAATAGATAGTTCAGTCTGGAAACCTGCGAAATCATAACGTTTCTTCCGGAATGTACTGTCAACAACTAACTACTTACATGATTATCAGAAGCACACTATTCATTCTGCTCACGGCCTTTACCGGCGTGTCAGCCAGCGCGCAGTCGGTGCCCTGCCTGCGTCTGGCTGGCCCGTTTGCCGTGAACCGCCCCGCCGAGACAGACAGCACCGATGTGAACGGCAAGGCGTTCGACATGGCCACCCTGCTCGATGCCGTTGACATCGACACACCGGCCGCAGACACCTTCAACGGAGGCCGCGCCCCCGGACTGCAGGGCCAGACGGCCGTAGGCGTGGTGTCGTTCTACCTGAACAACAGCAGCTATGTGAAAGGCCAGCTGACCGTCAGTGCACCCAAACACCACAGCCTCTACATCGACGGTGAGAAAGCCACGGCCGGCGAACAGACCTTTACCCCCGGCCACCACACGGTGCAACTGAAATACCTGGTAGAGCCGGCCGACAGCGACAGCCTGTGCATCGGGCTCGACTCGCTGCTACTGCCCCTTGCCACCACCGACGAGCACCATCCCTACGACCTGCACGACCTGTTCGACGGGCGCCGCGTGCGCGGCATAAGCCTGTCGGCCAGCGGACGCTATGCCCTGCTCAGCTATCAGACCACACAGCGCGGCGGCAACAGCGAGTGGCAGCGCGCCCTGGTAGAGACCGCCACAGGGCGACAGCTGTGGCTGCACCGCTACGACGCTGAGACCATCACATGGATGCCGCGCTCGGAACGCCTGCTTATGGAGACAAAAGAGCAGGGCGTCCGCCGACTGTATGCCGTGGATCCGCTGACCGACGAGCGACAGCTGATTGCCGACCGCATGCCGGAAGGCAGCTACACGATGAGTCCCACCGAGGACTTTCTCATTCTGTATAAAGAGCAGAAAGGGCCGAAGGAGCTGTCTGACGACGTGTTCGAGATTGTTGACCCCGACGACCGGCAACCGGGCCACCGCGACCGCAGCACCCTGTGGCGCATGGACCTGCGCAGCGGCGTGTGTCAGCCCCTGTTGTTCGGCCGCGGACGGACCTGGGTGAGCAGCATCTCTGACGACGGACGCACAGCGCTCGTGGCAGCCGCGCGCATGCGCCTGGAGCGCCGGCCCACCACCGTCACCACCTATATGCTGATGGACATGCAGACGCTACACATCGACACGCTGCTCTGCGACGCCGAGTTTGTGGACGACGGCGACCTCTCGCCCGACGGACGGCACATACTGTTCAAGGGCTCGCCCGAGGCGTTCGACCGCGTGGGCTGCACGCTGCCGGCAGACTGCACCCCGCAGATGATGGACTATCAGCTCTATCTCTACGACATTGCCACCGGCCAGGTAACGCCGCTGACACGCGACTTCGACCCCTCGGTGCAGACCGTCAGATGGCACCGCGCAAACAACATGATCTACTTCACGGCCGAGACTGGCGACCGTGTGCTGCTCTACCAGCTGGACCCCACACGCAGCGGACAGCGGCCCACACCGGTCAGCGGTCAGCAGGGCGACTATATCTATGCCTTCGGCATGGCCGCTATGCAGCCCGTGGCCTGCTACCTGAGCTACAAGACCATGGAACCGGCCTCGGCATACGTGCTGCACCTCGACGGCAAGGCGGCCAAGGGCCGACGTGCAGCAAAGCGGCAGCTGAAGCTCTTCGATGGTGCCACAGCCATAGGCACGGCGCAGCTGGGCACATGTCACGACTGGACCTTCCTCTCGGCCCGCGGCGACAGCGTTCACGGCCGCTACTACCTGCCGGCCGACTTCGACCCCAGCCGACGCTATCCCATGATTGTCTATTACTATGGTGGCTGCTCGCCGGTGAGCCGATATTTCGAGTCGCCCTATGCGCCGCAATGGTGGAACGCGCTGGGCTATGTGGCATACATACTACAGCCCAGCGGTTGCACGGGCTACGGACAACAATGGAGCGCACGCCATGTGAACACCGCCGGACACGGACCGGCCGAGGACATCATCGAGGGCACACGACGCTTCTGCCGCGAGCACAGCTTTATAGACTCTACTCGCGTGGGCTGCATGGGCGCTTCATACGGAGGCTTCATGACGCAGTATCTGCAGACGCAGACCGACTTCTTTGCCGCCGCCGTGAGCCACGCCGGCATAAGCAACCATGCCAGCTACTGGGGCGAAGGCTACTGGGGCTACTCCTACAGCGAGGTGTCGATGGCCAACAGCTATCCCTGGACACACCCTGAGCTATATACACGGCAGAGCCCGCTGTTCATGGCCGACAAGATACACACGCCGCTGCTGCTGCTACACGGCACAGCAGACACCAACGTGCCCATCATTGAGAGCATACAGCTCTTCACCGCACTGAAACTGCTGGGCCGCCCCACCGCACTGGTGGAGGTGAAGGACCAGAACCACCATATCACCGACTACAAGAAGCGCGAACGGTGGCTGTGGACACAGATGGCGTGGTTCCAGCGATGGCTCAAGGGCGACAGCTCGTGGTGGGACGCCCTCTACCCGAAGAAGACGCTGTAGCATGGCAGGACATATAACTCGTGCCGCAACGAAAACACGTATATAGAACGCAAAACGTTTCCATTCATTTTTAGCGCAACGAACATCAATGAGCAACAGAGAGAAAGACGGCCTGAAAGCCCTGGGAGGCAAGACAGAGTATAGCACCACATACGACCCGGGCGTGCTTGAGACGTTTGAGAACCAGCACCCCGACCACGACTACTGGGTACAGTTCAACTGCCCGGAGTTCACCACGCTGTGCCCCATCACGGGCCAGCCCGACTTTGCCGAAATAAAAATAATGTATATACCCGACCGGCGCATGGTGGAGAGCAAGAGCCTGAAGCTCTACCTCTTCAGCTTCCGCCAGCACGGCGACTTCCACGAAGACTGTGTCAACACCATACTGAAAGACCTGGTCGGCCTCATGCAGCCACGCTATATAGAGGTGGTGGGACTGTTCACACCGCGCGGCGGCATCAGCATCTACCCCTGGGCCAACTATGGCAAACCGGGCACACCATACGAGCAGATGGCCCGCGACAGAATGGCAAGACACAAGATAATTGAATGAGCGGCATGAAAAGTGGTGTGACGATAAAGCGGTTTGAGTGTAATCCGCTGCAGGAGAACTGCTATGTGGTGAGCGACGACGAGACGCTGCAGGCGGTCATCATCGACTGTGGGGCCCTGTATGCCGAGGAGAAGGAGGCCATCAGGCAGTATATAGCCACTGGCAAGCTGACACCGGTGGCGCTGCTCTCGACCCACGGACATTTTGACCATGCCTTCGGCAACCGCTTTGTCTTCGACACCTACGGCCTGAAGGCTCGGGTGCACAGCGACGACGCACAGCTGCTGACACATCTCGACAGCCAGTGCCGGCAACTGATGGGCCACACCATGGGCGTACAGAACACACCGACAGGCGAGCCGCTGGCCGGCGGCGACACGATAGCTTTCGGCAGTCACAGCCTGACGGTGCTGCACACGCCGGGCCACACGCCGGGCGGAGTGGTCCTGTGGGAACGCAGAGAGGGTATCGCCTTCTCGGGCGACACCCTCTTCCGTATGAGTGTGGGCAGGACTGACCTGCCCGGCGGCGACTACGAACAGCTCCTGCAGAGCCTGAACCACATAGCACACACACTGCCACCAGACACCAGGATATATCCCGGCCACGGCCCGGCCACCAACATGAGCGACGAGCTGCGCTGCAATCCGTACCTGAGCGGGAACTGAGAGAGGAAAGTTGAGAACTGAGAGTTGAGAACTGAGAGAGTGGGAGTGTGAGAGAAGCGAGAGAGTGATGTCGTTATCGGTTCTCCCGTTGCCGTTTGTGTATGTAGCGTATCTTTGCTCCCAGTGTCTCGCATGTCACGCGCAGCGAGTCGCGCCGCTGGCGCAGCTGGTTCACGGCGCGCAACTCTTGCTCGGTGGCCGACAGCTGACGGCGGTGCTGCTCCACCGCCGCCGACAGCGAGTCGTAGCGGGCCTCTGCCTGCTGCAGCTGCTGGTCGAACAGGGCCAGCTGCTGTTGCGCCTCGGCCAAGGCCGAGTCTTGCTTGTGTATCAGCGCAGCGCGGCGCTGCTCTATCTCTGCCCTGCGATTGTTGCCGCAGCCCGCAAGCAGACATGCTGCAGCAAACACCATAGGCAGCAGGGCCTTAATATTAGCTAAGGAACTGACACTAAATAAAGTTTGCATTTGAGCTTTCATTCGTGACATTCGTATCCAATTCGTTTTCGTTCGTGTCATTCACTTTAATTTGTGTAATTCGTTTTAATTCGTTGTCTAAAAAAATGATTGTAAACTTTATACGGTACTAGTTCCTACTGTGTATCTCGTGGCAAACGTCTCTTTGGCTTTATGGTATGTGTGCTTCACACAGGCAGGTATATCAGTTTCTTGCCGTCGAACCACGGGTCGTCTATCCACTGCCTCAGGTCATACACTTCGGCAATGTTGCGCCAGGCGTGCACTTCGGCTGTCACGTCGCCTCCCTTCAGCACCAGCAGACCGTTGGGCAGCGCGTTGTGCTGGCTGCGCGCAATGTTCTTGCGCACTATCTTCATCATGTCGGGCAGGGCCATCACGGCGCGGCTCACCACAAAGTCGTAGCTGCCGCGTTCTTCTTCGCCCCGCAGGTGCACGGCCTCGCAGTTGGTCAGGCCCGTGGCCGCGATCACCTGTTGGGCCACCATGATCTTCTTGCCCGTGCCGTCTATCAGCCGAAACTGCGCCTCAGGAAACAGTATGGCCAGCGGTATGCCGGGGAAGCCGCCGCCCGTGCCCAGGTCGAGCACGCGGGTGCCGGGCCGCAGCTGCACCGCCTTGGCTATGGCCATCGAGTGAAGCACATGGTGAAGATACAGATTGTCTATGTCGCGACGCGAGATGACGTTGATGCGGGCGTTCCACTCGCGGTAGAGCGGCTCCAGCTGTGATAGCTGCTCCTTCTGCCGCTCGGTCAGCGCGGGGAAGTGTTTCTCAATGATTGCAAGCATATAGTCATTAGTTTTTTCATCTTTTATCTTTCACCTCTCAACTCGTACTGCTTTCGGCGGCTCTGCCGGTGCATGGCTACTCTTTATTCGCCACGACTTTGGGTATAGGTTGTTGGCGCGCGGCCCCAGGTTCTTGGCTTGTCCCAGCGGCTGCCCGCCGTAGGCCACGCTCACCATGCCGCGCTGCGTGTGTGACGGTAGTACCACCGCTTCGCCGCGCAGGTATGCTATGGCCGTGGGATAGTCGAGCTCGGCCTGCTGCTGTCCGGGTTCTGCCAGGGCATATAGCGGCAACACTTGCAGCTGTCTCTCTGCCACTGCGCGCAGTCGTGCCGGGTCGGTGGCCTCGCGCCAGCCACTCTTCTGCACGGCGCACACAAAGAGGCCCTCGCTGCGGGTGAAGCCCGGCATGAAGCGCAGCACGGGCAGCTCTGCGTGTCCGGGCAGCAGTGACCCTAAGCAGCCCCAGCCGGCGGCCGTCTGGCACAGCTCTGACAGCGATGGCGTCACAACGGCCCCTGCCGACTGCAACAGCCACAGCAGCTGCTCCTCGTCCTCGTGGTGGTTCAGCGTGCAGGTGCTGTAGATCAGCGTGCCGCCCGGACGCAGACATTGCCATGCCGTGGACAGAATGGCGCGCTGCAGGGCAACACATTGCGCCACCTTCTTCTGGCTCCAGATGCTGACGGCTTCGGGGTCTTTGCGGAACATGCCCTCGCCGGAGCATGGCGCATCCACAAGGATAATGTCGAACAGCAGACCGGCCTTTGCGAAGTCGGCCGGATAGTTGTTTGTAACGATGCTGCCCGCATAGCCCCACTTGGCCATGTTCTCTGCCAGCACCTGTGCCCGGGGGCGCAGCGGCTCGTTGCTCACCACGGTGCTGCCAGCGGGCAGGGCAGCACACAGGGCGGTGCTCTTGCCCCCGGGGGCCGCACACATGTCGAGGCAGGTCACTGGCGCCGTCAGCCCCAGGCGGCTCACCACGCTGTCTATGACCATCGATGCCGCTTCCTGCACATAGTAGCAGCCGGCATGAAGCAGCGGGTCGAAGGTGAAGGCTGGACGCTGTGTCAGCCAGTAGCCGTGGCGACACCACGCCACGGGCGTGCCTTCGGCAGCCAGGCTCACCCGTCTGCCCGGATTAAGCCGAACCGACACCGGCGGCTCGGCCGTCAGGCCAAGGCACAGCCGCTGCCAGCGCTCGGCACCCAGCAGGGGGCGCAGACCGGCGGCGAAGGGCGAGCCCTCTGACAGCAGAGCCGCAAGGGAAGAAGAGCGGGTGTCCATCTTTCTTTATTCTTTACAGCTTCACGGCCGAGATGTCCACCAGTCCGTTCACTATGGCATAGATGGTCAGTCCGGCGGCAGAGTGTATCTGCAGCTTGCGGGCAATGTTGCGGCGGTGGGTGATGACGGTGTTGAGCGCTATGCACAGGTGGTCGGCAATCTCCTTGTTGCTCATGCCCTGCACCAGCGCCACTACCACGTCGCGCTCGCGCTCGCTCAGGGCGTCGCCTTGCTGCTGCCCGTTCTTGAACACCATGTCCTGTATGTTGCGCACCACGTCTTCGCGGCGGTTCTTCTGTTCCAGCAAGGCTATGGCCGGCACGAATATCTTGTCCTCCACTTGCGCGTGGGCGTAGAGCCACTGCTCGTTGTTGTAGATGTCGTGCAGGGTGGCCGTCAGCTTGTTGTTCAGCAGCGGGTCGCCCGGCAGATACTTTATGATGACGCTCTTCAGCTCGCGCAGCAGCTTGTCGGTCTGTCCGTGGTGGCGCGAGAAGGTCTCTACCGAATAGTTGCCGCCCGGACGCCCTTCGAGCAGCGCCTCGACGTAGGGGAACAGCTGTTTCTGCTCGTAGAGCATGTGGCGCCGTATCTCGTGCGCATACTCGTCGTAGAGGCGCAGTATGAGCTGGCCCATCGTGTCTCTGCTGTTGAGACTCTCCTCCAGTTCGCGACGGATGAAAGGCAGCTGGAAGTCGAGATAATAGGCATGGCTGGCTTCAAGATAGTGGAGCAGGGTGCCGACAGACATCTGCTCGCTGACGGCTGGTGCCTCGAAGCCGTTGATGGTGAAGTTGACCACAGCAAGGAACGTGTGTGTGTCCACGCCGTTCATCTCGCACGTCTCGCGCACGGTCTTGTCGCCGAAGCCGAGACTGATACCGAAGCTGCCCAGCATCTGCAGCAGGTCGTAGTTGTCGCGTATGAGGGAGATCATCTTGTCGTCGGCCTCATACATCTTCTGGTTTCTCATCGTAGTTTGTCGTTTCGGTCTGTCGGGCTGAGGCCAGCAGGCCGTTCGCGTGCAAAGTTACGCTTTTTTCTTGATATAACAGGCAGCAGCGGGCAGAAAAATGGTGTCATGACATCTTTTTTTGCCTGCTGCTGCCTGTATTTCTGTCTGCGAATATCTGTAGGCCGGTGTGGCTCTGTTCCGTCAGGCGGCTGGTGTGCATAGGGTCGCTACCGCCGCACGTGCTTGCGGCCCTTGCTCACCACGACCCCGCGTCGGGCTGGCGTGGCTGTCCGTCCGTCAAGGGTATAGGTGGCATTAGCGCGTGGCGTGGCTACGGCGGCCACGGGCTGCAAGCCGCTGGTCTGCTGGCCGGTCAGCAGGATGCCCCCCTCGTTCTGTGCGTCGGTGATGTGGCTCACCAGCGAGTTGATGTATTCCTCTGTCCATGTGTAGCCTGTGGGTGCGTATGTCCTGCCGTCGGTGGGGTCGGCGGGGTTCAGTCCGTGTTGTGTCTCCCATGTGTCGGGCATCCCGTCGCGGTCGGTGTCCTGCGGTGCGGGCAGCGTGTGCAGCAGCGGCCAGGGTGTCCAGTCGTCGCCGGCAGCGTCGGGGCGCAGGTCGTCGGGACTGTTGATGATGCCGCGCTTGCAGCCCTGGCCGGTATAGGTGGTGGTGCCGTGGCGGGCGTCGTCGGCCATCGTCTGGTCGATGGCGTCGCGGCACAGCGAGGCTCCGGCATACTGCGTGACGCGCTCCAGCGCCTGCTCGGCGCTGTGGGTGGTGGTGCTGACGAAGGCGATGGGCTCTGACAGGCGCATTGTGTCGCGCGTCGCGGCTGTGAAGGTGTAATCGACGGCAGCGTTGTCTATCTGGTTATAGATGCCGTAGGTCCAGTTGTCTGCCGTCACCTCTGTGTAGCGGCTGTTGACGTTGCCGCTGACGTAGTACTTGCCCCAGACGTGCCACATCAGGTCCCACTGGTTGGGCGTGTCGCTGTCGTGGTGAGTGTATTCGCTGGTGCGTATGCCGGGCGCGGCAATGCGCATGCCCTTGGCACCGGTCTTGGTGTCGGGCCCAGGCTTGTAGTAGTTGTTGACAATGTTGACATGCATGCCCTCGCCTCCATAGACACCGTTGTCAATCCAGTTGTAGATCACGTTGCAGCGCATGTCCATCCGCTCGTCGGTCTGCGTGCCGGGTCGCGGCCCGAGTCGCGGCGTGCGCGAGACATGGTGTGCCATGAGGTTGTGGTGGTAGGAGGCACCGGCTCCGCCCCAGTTGCCGCCGTAGCCGTGGCTGCCCTTGCTGTGGCCGGCGTTCTGCAGGCTCTGCGCAGCGATGCACCACTGCACGGTGGTGTTGCGCGAGCCATAGACAGAGAGGCACTCGTCGATGCTCCACGACACGGAGCAATGGTCGATGATGATGTTCTCTGCGTCCATGCCTCCCAGACCGTCGCCCTCATGGGCGTTTGGGTTCTGCTTCAGCGCCTCGTTGCCGAGGCGGAAGCGCATATACCTGACGATGATATTGTTGCAGGCTATGACAAAGGGGTAGTTGGCCACGCAGATACCGTCGCCGGGTGCTGTTTGTCCGGCAATGGTGATGTCGCCGTTTCTTACCTTCAGCTCGCTCTGGAGCATGATGGTGCCCGAGACGTCAAACACGATGGTGCGTGGCCCTCTCTGCTGGCAGGCCCATCGCAGCGAGCCCTCGCCAGCGTCGTTGAGGTTGGTCACATGGAGCACGTCGCCGCCGCGTCCGCCGGTGGTGTACATGCCGTAGCCCTCGGCACCCGGGAAGGCGGGCTGCTGCGCGTGGGCGGCGATGGCTGATAGGAGGATGAGTAGTGCGGTCATGGTGATTGGGGTGGTGTGGGTGTTGTGGGTGTTGGTGTTATCTTTGGCAAAAGTACGGCTTTTCCGTGAAACGGCCAAGGAAAGCGGACGAAAAGATATGTCCGTAAGGCAGACACAAAAAAACACTCCCCCGGCGACGTGCGTCCGGGGGAGTGTCCTTTTGTCGTGTATGCTGTGTCTGTTGGTCTTACAGACCTTGTGGACTATTGCTGCCACTTGGTGGCGCCTATGCCGCTCTCGCCGATGTTGCCGATGACGGTGTAGTCGCCGCTGGCGGGCGCCTTCCACAGGGCATGTTCGTCCATGCTGAGCGATGTGAGCTGGTCGATGGGGTAGGTGGCCTCGCCTATGAGCGTCCAGTCGAAGTTGGTCTTGAACGAGTGTGAGGCGCTGACCTGAGCCTCCAGGTTGTCAAGGAAGATGGAGCCGGCCGTGCCGGCCTGGTATGTCTGGCAGTCGTCGCCTGTGCTGCCTGTGGAGGCCATGCTGGGGCCGAAGAGGCTGTTGCTGATTTTGAGCGTGGCCATGTTGGTGCCGAAGCGGAAGAGCGGTGTGTTCTTGTTGGCTGTGGTCTCGATGGGGGCGTAGCAGAAGGTGCACTGGTTGACGGCGAAGGTCAGCGCTCCGGCCGTGGCACGCAGGTCGCACAGCATGACGATGTTCGTCACGGTGCAGTCGGTAAAGGTCACGTTCTGCCAGTCGGCCGCCTTGTTGGTGGTCGTGACAACGCCCTGGTCGCCGATGCCGTTGATGGTGCAGCCCTTGAAGGTGATGCTCTGTATGGCGTCAGAGGCGTTCTGTGCGCGCACCACGGCGCGGTAGCCCGTGATGGTGCAGCCGTCGAAGAAAAGCTCCTTGATGGTCGATTTGGTGTTGTTGTTGTTCAGCACCTGGCGTCCGCCGAAGCCTTTGTCGGTGTTGGTGGCTATCTCGTTGCCGCCGTCGGGCAGCGCCTTGTCGCTGATGAAGTCGATGTCTTCAAACTTCACCTTGTCTATCACGGCCTCGGCAGCGCAGGTGATGCCTCCGCTGGAGATGAAGCGTGCGTTGCCGCCGAGCGTCGAGCCGGTGACGAAAGTGACAGAGCGGTCCAGCTTGATGGAGTTGTTGACCTTGTAGTCTTGTTCGCCGCGCAGGATGATGGTCGTGCCGTCGGCCACCTGCTGCCAGAACACCTCGCTCTTGAGCGTGTCCTTGGCCTCGTCGGGGTCGTAGCTGCGTATGTCGAGCCACTTGCCGGCACCATATTTCTCGTCAAAGTCGATGCTGGCCTTCGTGGTGCCTGTCAGTTTGCCGGCGTAGGTGCTGTTCGACTGCTCGCTCTGGCTCTTGTATGTGTAGAAGACATACTGTGTCTCGGCCGTCAGACCGTAGATATCAACGTAGCCCGTCTCATAGGCCGACTTCTTGACGCTCTGCTCGACGGTGGCTGCCTCGGCGTTATCTACGGGCACCGCCTTGATGAAGAGTATGCTGTCGCCTCCCTGGTTCCACGAGATGCGGGCTGCGTTGTCGATGAGCTTGATACCGCTGAGCGAACTCAGGTAGTTGATGTTGACCGGGTCGGTAGAGTAGGTGGCCGACTTCTTGCTGCTGTTGCGGCACAGTATGTCCACCTTGTATTTCTCGTCCCAGGCCAGGTCCTGCCACACATACGGCGCGGTCTCGACGGTGGCCGTGGCCACCTGCTCGTAGCTGTTGTTGCCCAGCTCGTCGGTGGCCGTGACGCGGCTCAGCACCAGTTCATACGTCGTGGCTTCCTTGATGTTGTCCCAGGTGGTGATGATGCTGTTGCCCGACACCTCGAGCGTGGCCACCGGACGGAACAGGCGCGGCGCGTCCTGGTCGGTGGCGTCGTCTGAGCAGCTCGTCAGGCTCATTGCGGCAATGGCCGCCAGTGATAACAGTTTATATTTCATAACTTGTGTTCAAATGGTGAATAATATGGTAAAACGTCAGATAGTAAACGTGTGGCTTACTTGTTGCGTATGGCATAGCCGTCGTTTGAGAGCACGCCGCCCGACGAGCTGACGCGGTCGGTGGGTATGGGTATGACGTAGGGCGTTACCTTGCTGCGCAGCGGTGTGAGGTCTTCGGTGCCCTTGATGAGCACGCCGTCGGTCAGTCCGTACCACGAGTAGATGAGGTTTTCGCTCAGCGTGCCCTTCTTGATCTTGTCGCCGTTCTCGTCGGTTCCGTAGAGCTGGTTGGTCTCGGGGTCGGTGTCAGAGACGCTGACAAACTTGTCGAGGAAGGTTACATACTTCAGCCCGTCGTAGCTTGCACCGGCCGCCTTGATGTCTTCGTCGGCGAGTTTCTCGGCGTTCTTGTAGAGGGCTTCGCTGCGGTCGCGGTAGGTGAAGTAGTCGTTCTCGAAGTTGACCTCGCCGGCGGTGTAGTGGTAGTAGAGCCGCGGGGCCAGTCCCCAGTCCTCGACCTCCTTATCCTTGTTATAGACCATCTCGCCGTTCGACCATTCGAGCTGCTGATAGTTCATGTTCACCTCGCGTATCCACTCTATGCAATCGACGATGGCGTTGCTGTAGAGGTTCCAGCGTATGAGGTCAAACTTGCGTATGTTCTCGCCTCCGAACTCCCATGCGCGTTCGCGGACGATGGCCTCCTTGAAGTCGTCGTGTGTGGCCAGTGCACTGACGTATGCATCGACCTTTGCCGTCTTGTCGGCGGCTCCGATGAAGGCGCGTTCGCGCACGGTCTTCAGGGCGTTGCGTGCCAGGTCGGTGGGTCCGTTGTTCAGCTCGTTGTCGGCCTCGGCCATGAGCAGCAGCACGTCGGCATAGCGCAGCACTGGCCAGTTGATGCCGGTGCCCTTCGAGGCCACGCTTGTCACGTCGAGGTCCATGCGGCACCATTTGGCGGGCTGTATGCCTCCGCCGTCGGTGGCGGCCTGCTTGTTGTCGGCCAGCCAGCGATAGTTGGCGCAGGTCACGGGCAGGCGCTGGTCCTCGGGGTCGAACGAGCAGGCGTAGTAGGGCGTGAGGTTGGTGTATGTGGTTCCGGCTCCCTTTGAGCTGGCCACGACGCTCAGGCCGTGACACCAGCCGATGTCGCCGCCCGAGTTGGGCACGAAGCCCATCTCAAACAGCACGTCGCCGCCGGCGGGGTTGCAGCCGTTGATCTCGTTGTCGAATATCTCCTTGAAGCGTGGGTTCAGTGCGCGCGGCTTGAGGCTGATGAGGCGCTGGGCGTAGGTGCGTGCCACGCGGTAGTAGTCGTCGTTGGTGGTGGCGCGCTGTTCGTTGCCGGCCTCGTCGGTGTAGGTCAGCTCATAGCGCTCGCCGCTGCCCTGGCAGCGCTGCATGGTGCCGTCCTGCTGCATGGAGTAGCCGGCGCGGAACATGGCCAGCTTGACGATGAAGCCCAGCGCAAACTCGCGGTTCATGCGCTCTGTGGTCACCTGGTCGCTCCACTGCATCTCGCCCTCCACCTTTATCAGGTCGCTGATGAGCTGGGTGTAGATGATGTTCTTGTCGGTGCGGGGGTCGTTGTGCTGGTCGGCGGCTGTGGTGGGCGTGGTGGCGAAGGGCACGTCGGCCCAGAAGTTGCACATCAGCCAGTACCAGTAGGCCCTGAGGCAGTATGCCTCGCCGTGCAGCTGCTTCATGTCTTTGTCGCCGGCCTGGTACATGTCGCTCTGCTCGATGCCCACGATGCACTGGTTGGCAAAGTCGATGGCGCGCAGCGAGTAGTCCCAGCAGTTTTTCACGTCGTTGAAGTAGCGGGCGTTGAGGCACCAGATGCCGCGGCGGTCGGCGCTCTCGCTCTGTGTCTTGTTTATGAAGCCCACCTCCACGTCGGTGTTCTGCATCCAGTTGGTGCTCATGCGCGAGGTGTATGTGTCTTCGCAGAAGAAGGAATAGACGTGGTCTATCATCTTGCGGGCGTCGGTGGGATTGGAGCAGAGATATTCCAGGTTGTCGGCCGAGAGGTTCTCTGTCTGTAGCGTGTCGCTACACGATGTCACGCCCATTGCGGCCACCGCAGCCAGGGTATATAACAGTTTCTTTTTCATGTGTATGTGCTGATTGTCTTTGCTTTGTTTTACTCTTTAGCTTGTACCGGCGGCCTGTCAGAAGGTGATGTTCAGGCCGGCTGTCCATGAGAACGACTTGGGATAGGCCGAGTAGTCGGCACCGGGTGTCAGCCCTGAGGTCTTGCTGCCGCGTATGGCCGAGTTGACCTCGGGGTCGTAGCCGTCGTACTTGGTCAGGCAGAACACGTTGTTCAGCGTGCAGTAGATGCGCAGCATGTTGCAGGCGAAGCTCTTGGTCCACTCCTTGGGCATGGTGAAGCCCAGCGTCAGGTTCTGCAGTCTGAGGAAGGAGCCGTCCTCGATGGCCCAGCTTGAGGCGAAGGGCTTGTTGTCGCTGACGGTGGCCGGCGACCACATCTCGGCACCGGCGTTCATGCGACGTAGCGTCTCATAGTCGTTGACAATCTGTCCGGTGGCCTGGTCCATGTATGTGAAGGCTTTGCCGCCCAGTGTGACGGGTGCCATGTCGGGGCGCAGTGCAGCGTAGGTGTTGCGGTACGACTGCGAGGCCACTATCTTGTCCATGTTGTACACGTCGTTGCCCACGACGAAATTGAAGTTGGCGCTCAGGTCGAACCACTTATACGAGCCGCTGATGCCGAAGCCACCCTGGAACTTGGGCTGCGTGCGGCCGATGATGTGACGGTCGTTGTCGGCATCAACCTTGCCGTCGCCGTTGAGGTCCTTGAGCTTCGTGGCGCCCGGGCGCAGGCCGGCATACGAGCCGGCTGTTGTCACGGTGTTCTCCACCACGCCGTCTTTCAGGATGTAGTTGCCGGCATTGTCGAAGAGGAACTGCTTCTGGCCGTTGTCATCGACGTAGGTCTGGAAGTCGTCGACGGTGTAGAAGCCGTCAGACTCGAAGCCCCAGACCAGTCCGAGCGGCTCGCCCACGATGACGCGGTAGTCGTCCTGTCCGATCATGTCTGTCGAGAAGCCGCCCGAGTTGAACGCCATATACTGCAGGCCGTCGGCCAGCTTGTCCACCTTGTTCTTGTTGAAGCCGATATTGAAGTTGAGGTTCAGTGAGTAGTCCTTGTGCTGCAGCACCACGCCGTTCAGCGTCAGCTCGATGCCTCGGTTGCTGGTCTGGCCAATGTTGCGCTGCATCGAGGTGTAGCCTATGGCGGTGATGGGTATGTCGATGAGCAGGTCCTTGACGGTGTTCCAGTAGAAGTCGAGGCTACCCGAGAGTCGCTCGCCGAAGAAGCCGAAGTCGAGGCCTGCGTTGCGGGTGATGGTTGTCTCCCATTTCAGGTCCGGGTTGGCCAGCTGGTTGTTGTAGAGCGTGTAGTGGGGGTTCTGCTGGTTTCCGGCACCGTAGTATTTCGAGCTGGAGTATGCCTTGTATGTGGTCTCAAACATGGCATCGCCTATGCGGTTGTTGCCGGCGGTGCCGAACGACACGCGCAGCTTCAGGTTCGACAGCCAGTTGTGGGCACCGGCCATGAAGGGCTCTTCGATGACGCGCCATCCGAAGGCCGCTGCGGGGAAGAAGCCCCACTGGTTGCCCTTGCTGAACTTGCTGGAGCCGTCGGCACGCATCGTGACGGTCAGCAGGTAGCGGTCCAGGACGGTGTAGTTTGCGCGTCCGAAGAATGACAGCATGCGGTCTTCCTTGCCCAGGTTCGACGAGAGGGTCTGCGCGCCCAGGGCGTGCGAGTTGTTCTGCATGGCGGCAAACATCTTCTCGGGCTTGATGTCTTCCTGGAAGTACTTGGCTGTCATGGCCATCGTCTCAGAGTTGGTGGCCACATACTCCTGTCCCACCATGATGTTCAGGTCGTGTATCTTTGCAAACTTCTGCTTCCATGTCAGGTTGACCATCTCGCGCAGCTTCCACGAGTCTTTCTTGTTCCACTCGCCCATGGGCAGCTCGCCGCCGTCTTGCACGGCCTTGTTGCTCATGGCACCATACCAGTCTTTCTGCTGGAAGAAGCCGTTCTCATAGCCGCCCTCGGCGCGCAGGGCGAAGTGCTTGGTGATGTCCCATGTCAGGCCGAGATTGTAGTTGTAGCGGCGCTGCACCTTACGGCGCCAGTAGTCGTTGACGCGGTCCTTGAGCGAGCGTGTGGCGCTGATATACTCGTCATACTCTTCGTCGGACAGCATGCTGGGGTCGATGTCAATCTGGTCATACAGTCCGTTGACCGGTGCTTTCATGATGGCGTCATACGAGCGTATCTTGTATGTGCCGCCGCCGGTGCCCACGCCCTTCGTCTCGGTGTCGGCCAGGCGCAGCCCGAAGTCGAGCTTGAGGCCCTTGTATAGTTCGTGCTGCAGCTTGAAGTTCATATTGTAGCGCCGGTATCCGTTGTCCTGCATGAGGCTGTTGTCGTTGGCGTATGTTCCGCTCAGGGTGAACTTTGTCTTGTCCGAGCCTCCCGACACGCTGACGTTGTGGCTCTGCGAGAGCTTGTTGTTGCCGAACATCTCTTCCTGCCAGTCGTGGCCGGCCTGATAGTCGTAGAGGTCCAGGTCGCCGAAGGCGCCATAGCGTTCCTCGAAGCTCTTGATGCCGGCGTTGCCGCGCAGTGCGGCGCGCTCGTAGTTGTAGCGCACAAACTGCCGCGGGTCCATCGTGTCCAGCTTCTTGGCTATCTTCTTTCCCTGCAGGTAGCCGCTGTAGCTGACGGTGGTCTTTCCGCTCTTGGCACCCTTTGTCGTGATGAGAATCACGCCGTTAGCGCCCTGCGAGCCATAGATGGCTGTCGAGGCGGCGTCCTTCAGCACGGTTATGTCCTCGATGTCGCTGGGCGAGATGTCGCTCATGCTCGTTGCGGGGAAGCCGTCGATGATGTACAGCGGCGAGTTGTCGCCCGTGATAGAGCCACCGCCGCGCACCTTGATGACCATCTCTGCGTCGGGCGAGCCGTCGGTGGTGGTTATCTGCACGCCGGCCAGCTTGCCGGTAAGTGCCTCGGCCACGTTGGTCACAGGCACCTTGGCCAGGTCGGCACCCTTGACGGTGCTCACGGCACCGGTCAGGTCCTTCTTGCGGGCCGTGCCGTAGCCGATGACCACCACGTCGTTCAGCGTGGTGTTGTCGTCCTCAAGCACCACGTTGATGCTTGTCTTGCCGCCAACCTTGATGGTTTGGCTCTTCATGCCGATATAGGAGATCACTACGGGCTTGCCCGTCGATTTGAGCGTGAAGTTGCCGTCGAAGTCGGTCACGCCGCCGTTGCGTGTGCCTTCCTCTACGACCGAGGCGCCTATGACGGCCTCGCCCATAGCATCTTTCACATTGATCTTCACGTTCTGTGCCTGCAGCACGCCGGCCAACAGGCAGACGCCAAGCAGCAACGCAGAGCGCAAACTCTTCAGTTGTGCAATCATAAAAGGGATTGTTAGGATTAGTAATTAGTGGTTAGTCGTATCAGCTTGTCTTCTTGCCCGCGTCTGGCAGAAGGTGTAATCTGCGCGCAAAATTACACATTTATTGTTATATTAACAAATTTTTCACTGCTTTTTCTTTCTTTGGAAGCAATGCTGAGAAATCGGAGTAATCGGAGAAATCAGAGTAATCGGAGAAATCGGAGTAATCAGAGTAATCGGAGTAGTCGGAGTAATCAGAGTAATCGGAGTAATCAGAGTAATCAGATTGCTCCGAGGTCTCTGAATAATCAGCTCACTGTTCTAAGGTCATCAGTTGCCCGGTTGCCGTCACTCCTGCTGCTGAGACGCTGAGGCGCGTCTGCTTCGAGTTGTTGTAGAAGGTAGCGCTGAAGCGACCCTCATCGTCGGCTTGGGCGTTAGGGTTCCAGTAGAGCGTGCGGCGGTGGTCGGTGGGCTGCCGCGGGGTGGAGCGGCTATAGTCGGGCTGGTAGAACTGCTCGGCCGCGTTGAAGCCATGCAGATGGATGTGACGGTCGCGGAAGGTGGGCTGCGTGCCGCCGTCGGCGAAGGGCTTCAGCTCTACCACGGCGTCGGGTGCCTGTATGCTTGTCTCGGTCAGCGAGTCGGGATTGCGCGGCTCGTAGTCTGAGAAGACGCGCACATAGTCCATGCGCTTCAGCTTCAGCGTCTCTGTCAGCAGCTGCGGTGTGAAGCGGTTGCCGTGGGGAGCCATCATACCCGTGGGGTTGAAGCCCGGCACATAGAAGGTGTGGGGCGGGGTGTAGTTGCGGTAGTAGATGAAGCTGTCTATCACGGCATCGACGTTGAACATGCGGTTCAGGCGGCCCATGTTACCATAGAGCAGCCGTGCTGCCTGCACGGGAAACTGTCGCATGTCGAGTTTGCCCCACGACAGTCCGCGGTCGGTCAGTTCGTTGTACAGCTCGTATGCATCGCGCACGCACACCGGCGACGTGTAGTCTATCTTGCGCTTGCCTATGCGACGACCCTTGACGGTCACGCCCCGCAGACGGTGCATGTCGTTCTCCATCGACAGGGCAGACTGTGGTTCGTCGCTGACCGTCAGCTCTATGTCGGGCTGGTTCTTCTGATAGTAGCTGTAGCTCTGCGCCTGGGCCGGGTAGCACAGGTCGCGCTTGACATAGTAGTCGGGCCATCTGTCTTCTTGCAGCACATATTTGTCGCTGCGCGAGGTCATCGACTTCTTCAGCGAGTCTTTCTCGCGATATGCCTTAATATTAATGTATGCGTCGCCATAGAATGGCGGTATGTTGAACTTGAAGCGCCCGTGATCTACGGTGGTCATCGTCGAGCCGAACACCTCGTTGCCAATGATTACCTCGGCCTCGACCATCACCTCCTGCTTCAAGTTGCCGTGGTTCACGCCCAGCTGGCTGTTGGCGTCGCCCACGTTGCCAAAGCTGAGCACCGAGCCGTTGTCTTCGCTGCTGCCTTCGTTGCTGCCAATGCTGACGTCAAAGGGGTTGCTTTCCGTCAGTTCGCTGCCGCTCTCGTCGGCAGCGGCAAAGGGGTCGGGCTGTTCGCGCGGCTCGGCGACGTTGTGGCTGGCCAGGGCCACGTTGTTCTGCCACTGCAGCACCTCATCGGGCTCCACGTCGGCCACGTCGAGCGTCTTATATACCGTGCCCTCCACGCTGACGTTTGTCTCTGGAGCATAGCGCAGCCGTGTGTCCGCCGACGCGTGCTGTCGCCACGAGTAGCGGCGCCAGCCCTGCACCATCATCAGCAGGTCCAGGTGGCGGCGGTGTTCGGCGTCGTCGGCCTCGAAATAGTGGGCCGGCCATGCCACGAAGCCACGTATCTCGCTCGAGAGCAGCAGGTCGGTCAGCAGGTTGCCGTCATAGAACGACGGTTCGTCGGTACGTCTGTCTCGCACGGCCACTGAGAAGGTGCTGCCCGCGGCCCCTCGCGGCAGCTGCAGGTCGAGCTTGATGGCCTCGTGGGGCTCGTAGGTATGCTTGAGCGCTGTGGCCAGGGTGATGCTGTCGCCGTCGAGGTCGTGGTGGTTGACAAAGAAGAGGCGGTCGGCCACGATGCGTCCCTCTTGTGTGAACACCGTCACGTCGGCCACGCCCGTGGGCAGGCGGTCTAAGGGCAGCTGGACGCTCTCTTCCTCGCCGGCCAGCAGGTTGAGCGTCTGGAAATGGCGTAGCTGTCCGCGACACAGCACCGACAGCGCCAACGGTGCCTTCAGGCTGGAGCGCAGCAGCAGCCGGCCGTCGTCGCCGAGCGTCATGGCGACGCCCTCGGCCTGCGCCTTGGGCAGGTCGAAGCTGTATGTCTTGCCACGCCAGCTGAAGGTGGCGCGTCCGCGCCGGTGCTGCGGTGTGTAGCTGAACACGCCGCGGCCCATGAACTCGGTCTTCAGCTTCAGCTCGCGCCCGCCGGTGGCGGCAGCGTCGGCCGCTATGCTGCCCTCCACCTGCTGTGCCTCGCCGTGCTGGTCGGTGGCCTCGAAAGCGATGCGCGTGGGCAGTCCCTCGACCATCGAGCCGCCCTCGGGATAGAACGTCACGCTGAGCCTGTCGCGCGGTTCCTTGGGCAGCCGCTGGTATGGCCGCTGTGTCATGCCCTTGTATGAGAAGTCGCCCGGTCGTTCGGGCCGGTTGTAGATGGGATAGACGCGCGAGTAGAGCCCGTCATACTGGGTGTAGAAGTCGCGTGCCATCTGGTTGTTGTAGAAGGCCCACGCGTCCCATTTGGCATAGCGCATAGGTCGTGCGCCAAAGTTGAGCATCCAGCGTGTGTAGGCCCGCAGCTCGTAGTAGCCGGCATAGAGCGAGTCGCGCAGCACTATCTGTCCGCAGCTGAAGCCCCGTCCCGACACGACGACGTGCTGGCGCTCGACAAGCAGTCCGTCGGGCGACAGCAGCTCAACATACAGTATGCGGCTCAGGGGCGTGGGCGTGAGCGAGTCGGCCCGCACCACGTATGCCTTGTACCACAGCGTGTCGCCCACGAAGTAGCACTGGTTGTCCGTGTGTACATACACTTTCTCCTGTAGCTGCGAGAGCGACGAACGCTCGAGTGCCTGCCTGATGGCTTCGAAGGCCATAGTGCGCAGGGGCAGCATGACCAAGGCTGCGAGTAAGCTTATAAGTTTGAACATGGCTTGACGATTGCTATTTGCCGTGCAAATATAGGCAAAAAAACAGAAACGCAAAGACTGTCGGAATAAATTTTTTATCTCTCTGGCAGCAAGCGTCTGCTGCGCCGCGTCGTTCTGCCCTGGCCGCACAGAAAAAATCCCTGCAAGGCAACATGTCCTTGCAGGGATTTATCTCCTTGTGTCTTTGGTCGGGTGTTACACCAGGTCGGCGCGGCCCTTGATTTCCTCCAGCACCGTCTTGGCTATAGAGCTGCTGAGTGGTGCGTGGTGGTCGTACTCCATCGAGCTGGTGGCGCGTCCGCTGGTGATGGTGCGCAGTGCGGTGACATAACCGAACATCTCCGACAGAGGCACCTGAGCCTTGATGACGCGGGCACCCGAGCGGGCCTCGTCCATGCCCTCCACCTGTCCGCGACGCTTGTTCAGGTCGCCTATCACGTCGCCCATGTTCTCCTCGGGTGTCACCACCTCGAGCTTCATGATGGGCTCCATCAGCACAGGCTTAGCCTTGGCGCAGCAGTTCTTGTATGCCTGCAGTGCGGCAATCTCGAACGACAGCTGGTCTGAATCGACGGGGTGGAACGAGCCGTCGAGCAGCTCCACCTTCAGCGAGTCCATGGGATAGCCGCCCAGGATACCGTTCTTCATGGCGTTCTCGAAGCCTTTCTGCACCGAGGGGATAAACTCCTTGGGTATGCGGCCGCCCGTCACGCTGTTGACAAACTGCAGTCCGCCGTTCTCCTTCACGTTCCAGTCGTCATCGACGGGACCCACGTTCACGATGATGTCGGCAAACTTACCGCGGCCACCGGTCTGCTTCTTATACACCTCGCGGTAGTTCTCCACCGTCTTGGTGATGGCCTCCTTGTAGTTCACCTGGGGCTTGCCCTGGTTGCACTCCACCTTGAACTCGCGCTTCAGACGGTCGATGATGATGTCGAGGTGCAGCTCGCCCATGCCCGATATGATGGTCTGTCCCGACTGCTCGTCGGTGCGCACGGTGAAGGTGGGGTCCTCTTCGGCCAGCTTGGCCAGGCCGTTGTCGAGCTTGGCCACGTCGGCCTGCGACTTCGGCTCCACGGCGATAGGGATCACGGTGTCTGGGAAGGTCATCGACTCGAGCACGATGGGCTTCTCCTCGTCACAGAGGGTGTCGCCGGTGCGTATGTCCTTGAAGCCCACTCCGGCGCCGATGTCGCCTGCGTCGATAGACTCCATGGGTATCTCCTTGTTCGAGTTCATCTGGAACAGGCGGCTGATGCGCTCCTTCTTTCCCGAGCGGGGGTTGAACACATACGAGCCAGCCTTGACCGAGCCCGAATAGACGCGGAAGAACACCAGACGGCCCATATACGGGTCGGTGGCAATCTTGAAGGCCAGGGCTGCCGTGGGTTCGTCTTCGCTGGGCTTGCGGTCCTCTTCCTCCTCGGTGTCGGGGTTGGTGCCTTTAATCACCTCCACATCGACGGGAGCGGGCAGGAAGGCGCAGACGTAGTCGAGCAGGGGCTGCACGCCCTTGTTCTTGTACGACGAGCCACAGAGCATCGGCGTGCACTGCATGGCGATGGTGCCTTTGCGTATGGCGGCCATAATCTCTTCCTCGGTGATCTTGTCGGGGTCGTCGAAGAATTTCTCCATCAGCGCCTCGTCGTATTCGGCAGCGGCTTCGAGCAGCTTGCCGCGCCACTCGTCGCACTCGCTCTGCAGGTCGGCGGGTATGGGCTCCACGTCGTATTCGGCACCCATCGTCTCGTCGTGCCACAGTATGGCCTTCTTCTTGATGAGGTCAACGACGCCCTTGAAGTTCTCTTCGGCCCCTATGGGCACCTGTATCACCACGGGGTTGGCACCCAGTATGTCGCGCATCTGCTGCACGGTCTCGAAGAAGTCGGCTCCCGAGCGGTCCATCTTGTTCACATAGCCTATGCGGGGCACGTTGTACTTGTCGGCCTGGCGCCACACCGTCTCCGACTGCGGCTGCACGCCGTCGGCAGCCGAGTAGGTGGCCACGGCACCGTCGAGCACGCGCAGCGAGCGCTCCACCTCGGCGGTGAAATCGACGTGTCCCGGAGTGTCGATCAGGTTGATCTTATACTTCTGTCCGGCCCACTCCCAGTAGCAGGTGGTGGCGGCCGAGGTGATGGTGATACCGCGCTCCTGCTCCTGGGCCATCCAGTCCATGGTAGCAGCGCCGTCGTGCACCTCGCCTATCTTGTGCGTCTTGCCTGTGTAGAAGAGTATGCGCTCGGATGTGGTGGTCTTGCCGGCATCAATGTGGGCCATGATGCCGATGTTGCGCGTCAATTGCAGGTTTTGCTTTGCCATCTTTGTCTTTTTACCTTAAGAGTTTTGTTAGAAGCGGAAGTGGGCGAAAGCACGGTTGGCCTCGGCCATGCGGTGCATCTCCTCCTTACGCTTGAAGGCGGCACCCTGCGAGTTGAAAGCGTCCATTATCTCTGCCGAGAGTTTCTCTGCCATCGACTTGCCGCTGCGCTTGCGTGCGTAGAGGATAAGGTTCTTCATCGACACGCTCTCCTTGCGGTCGGCGCGTATCTCCGTGGGCACCTGGAAGGTGGCACCACCAATGCGGCGGCTCTTCACCTCCACCTGCGGCGTGATGTTGTCCAGGGCGGCCTTCCATATCTCCAAGGGGCTCTTCTCCTGATCCTTCATCTTCTCGCCCACGATGTCAAGCGAGGCATAGAAAATCTCGTACGACTTGTTCTTCTTGCCGTCGTACATCAGATGGTTTACAAACTTCGACACCTTTGTGTCGCCGAACTTGGGATCGGGCAGGATGATCCTCTTCTTTGGTTTAGCTTTTCTCATTGCTGTTTTGTGGATTGCTTCTGCTTGGGGGGTTGTACTTTGTCCGATCTTCAATGCGCCCGTCACGGGTGGTGCATTTACTCAACCTTCCTTGTTACAAACGTCGTTCCAGCAAAAAATGTTTTGTGTTAAGGGGTGTTTCTCTTGCGTCTTTATTTCTTGGCTTTCTTAGGACGCTTTGCTCCGTACTTTGAGCGGCGCTGCAGGCGGTTGGCCACGCCTGCTGTGTCGAGCGTGCCGCGCACGATGTGGTAGCGCACGCCGGGCAGGTCCTTCACACGACCGCCGCGCACCAGCACTATCGAGTGCTCCTGCAGGTTGTGGCCCTCTCCGGGGATGTACGAGTTGACTTCCTTCTGGTTTGTCAGACGGACACGGGCTACCTTGCGCATAGCCGAGTTAGGCTTCTTAGGCGTGGTGGTATAGACACGGACGCAGACGCCGCGACGCTGTGGACAGCTGTCCAGAGCGGGACTCTTGCTCTTGTCTGCCAGCACCCTGCGGCCCTTGCGAACCAATTGTGAGATTGTAGGCATTTTGTTTTTGTTTTTTTGTTTAATATATGTTGTGTTGTATGTTTATTATCAAGCATTTAACCTGTCCAGGCCGAGGCTTGCCGCTGTCCTTTGCCTTCTACAGGGTATTTCGGGCTGCAAAGGTAGCGTTTTCTTCTGTAATGGCCAAACTTTCGTGTGCTGAAATGTTTTGTGGCGTAAATATTTAACATAAAATAACCTTTTGGCCGATTGCGGACGGTGTTTGCCTTACGGTCATTTCCAGTCGTCAATGTCGGCGTGTGCCTCCACCTCGCGCTCTATCTTGTCGGGCAGTGCGGGGAAGAAGTCGTAGCCCGTGATGCGTTCCACCTCATCGACGGTGTTGACAAACTGGTCGCGGCGTTTCTTTCCCTCGTTGTTTCTCACCACGAAGCCTATGGCCTTGGGTTTTCCCTCCATGCAGAGCACCACCTTGAAGAAGGCCTCTGGCACCACCACCTTGTTTCGCCCGATGGTTTCGTGCTTGCGTTTCATCAGCACCGGTCCGCACACCACATATACGCTGCCGAAGCGTTTTGCCCATGTGCGGCAGTCCATCTCTATGCGGTTCCATAGGCCACTGTTCAGTGCTGCGTCTTGTGGGCATACGTTGACCAGGCTGAACGACTCGCGCATGGCTGTGGTGTCCCATTTGTTGTCGCCCGCCGGACAGAGGTGTCCGCGCGACCAGCCGCTTTTGCGGTAGTCGTCGGGCGTGGCCCTCGGCAGGGGCACGCTCTCTTCCTCGGTGAAGTTGTTCTGTCGCTTGCATGGTCCGTCGGTGTGTGCGGCCGTCAGGTGCCACGCCACCCAGTTGGGACATCGCGTGTCTTTGTTGTACGATGCCACATACGCCTTCTTCTCGACGATCTGCTCCGGCATCCCGCTCAGCGGTGCCGGCCGGCGCAGGTCGGCCTCTGCGCTCGCTGCCCCGTGGGGCAGCGTCGTGGGCAGCCATGCCGCCATGCTTATCAGCAGCGATAGTAGTCTGTACATGTCTCTGAAATCTCGTCTTAATGCAGCATGCTGACCGGTTGGCCCCGGCTGACCGTGTGCCTATGACGCACAAAGGCACGACGCTATGTAGTCTCGCTCTGCCGGAGATACAGCATCGTGCCTTTGTGTCTGTGCGATATACAACTCAAATCTCCCACACCCCCTCGTCTTAATTCGTTGTTAAGTTGTTAAAAAGAAGAGAGTGTGAAAGATCAATATATAATATTAATGTGTGTTCAGAACTCGGCGTTCTTCGGTGTGCGTGGGAAGGGTATGACGTCGCGTATGTTCTGCATGCCGGTGACGAAGAGTATGAGCCGCTCGAAGCCCAGTCCGAAGCCGGCGTGCGGGCACGAGCCCCATCTGCGTGTATCCATATACCACCACAGGTGCGTCTCGTCCATCTGTCGGCGTTTTATCTCTCCCATCAGTTTGCCATAGTCCTCCTCGCGCACGGAGCCGCCTATTATCTCGCCTATCTGCGGAAACAGCACGTCGGTGCCCTGCATGGTGGGTCCGGGTGCCACGGCCCCCTTGTAGCCCACCGAGCCGCCGTCGGGCGTGGTCTCGTTCTGTTTCATGTAGAACGACTTGAACGCGCGCGGGTAGTCGGTCATGATGACAGGCCGCCTGAAGTGTTCCTCCACCAGGTAGCGTTCGTGTTCCGAAGCCAGGTCGTCGCCCCAGTTGCAGGGGAACTCAAACTTGCGCCCCTGTCTGATGGCTTCCTGCAGGATGTTGATGCCCTCGGTGTATGGCAGCCTGACGAAGTTCTCCTTCAGCACGCCCTGCAGCCTTTCGATGAGCGTCTTGTCCACCATCTTGTTCAGGAAGTCCAGGTCGTCCTTGCAGTGGTCCAGTGCCCATCTGACGCAGTATTTGATGAAGTCCTCTTCCAGGTCCATCAGGTCCTCCTGGTCGTAGAACGCCATCTCTGGTTCTATCATCCAGAACTCGGCCAGGTGTCTCGGTGTGTTCGAGTTCTCAGCGCGGAAGGTCGGTCCGAAGGTATATATGGCTCCCAGGGCCGTTGCTCCCAGTTCGCCCTCGAGTTGTCCCGATACGGTCAGCGATGTCTGTTCGCCGAAGAAGTCGTCGTCGTAGATGATTTTGCCCTCTTCGTCTTTCTTCAGGTCATACAGGTTCTTGGTTGTCACCTGGAACATGTTGCCTGCCCCCTCGCAGTCGCTGGCCGTGATGAGCGGTGTGTTGAAATAGTAGAAGCCATGCTCGTGGAAGTAGGTGTGTATGGCCATGGCCATGTTGTGCCTTATGCGCATGATGGCTCCGAAGGTGTTGGTGCGCAGTCGCATGTGAGCGTTCTTGCGCATGGTCTCGAAGCTCTGTCCTTTCTTCTGCATGGGGTAGGTGTTGTCGCACGGTCCGAACAGCTCGAGCTTTGTGGCCTGTATCTCGCTGCTCTGTCCGGCTCCCTGGCTCTCTACGAGTGTGCCTGTGGCGCTGATGCAGGCGCCGGTGGTTATCTGCTTGAGCAGCTCGTCGTCAAACTTGGCGCTGTCGGCCACCACCTGAACGGTCTTGATGGTCGAGCCGTCGTTCAGTGCAATGAAATCGACGTTCTTTCCACCGCGGTGCGAGCGCACCCAGCCCATCACGGTCACCTCCTTGCCATATTCCTTGTCGCCCAGTATGTCAGCAATTTTTGTCCTTTTCATCAATGCTACGTTATAAACAATGTTTATTGTTCAATGTTTAATATACAATGTTTAATATACAATGTTTAATGTTTAATGTTTAATGTTTAATATACAATGTTTAATGTTTAATGTTCAATGTTTAATGTTACTCATACGCTCCCATTCTCAGTCGGTCCACCTCCTCTTCGGTCAGGTATCTCCAGTCGCCGCGTCTTACGTTTTTCTTTGTCAGTCCGCAGAACTGCACTCGGTCCAGCTTAGTGACGTGGTAGCCCAGGTGTTCAAAAATGCGGCGTACGATGCGGTTCTTGCCCGAGTGTATCTCTATGCCCACCTGTTTTCTGTCTTCCGGTGCGCAGTATTGCACGTCGTCGGCTTTTATCTCGCCGTCGTCGAGCGTTATGCCGTCCATTATCTGCCTCATGTCAGCCAGCGTGCATGCCTTGTCGAGATGTACATGGTATATCTTCTTCTTCATGTACTTCGGGTGTGTGAGTTTCGAGGCCAGGTCGCCGTCGTTTGTCAGCAGCAGCACTCCGGTGGTGTTGCGGTCCAGCCGGCCTACGGGGTAGATCCGTTCTTCGCAAGCGTTCTTCACCAGGTCCATCACGGTCTTGCGCTGTTCCGGGTCGTCGCTTGTCGTGACGTAGTCCTTAGGTTTGTTCAGCAGCACATACACCTTCTTCTCGCTCTTCACCAGTTCGTCGTGGAAGCGTATCTCGTCTGTGCGCAGCACCTTTGTTCCCAGTTCGGTCACCACCTGTCCGTTGACGCTCACCACTCCTGCTTCGATATACTGGTCAGCTTCGCGTCGCGAGCAGATGCCGGCGTTGGCCAGGAACTTGTTGAGTCTGACGGGCTCGTTGGGGTCGTAGTTTATTTCCTTATATTCGATTCTCTTTTTGAGCGAGTATTTGGCGTTTGGGTCGAACGGTTTGTATTGTCCTTTCTGTTTGTTGAATGGCCTTTGCTGTCGGTTTGCATATCCTTCGCGTGGCTTGAAGCCTCCCTCGCGGCGCTGGTATCCCCCCTCGCGCTGCTGGTATCCCCCCTCGCGCTGCTGGTATCCTCCCTCGCGGCGCTGGTATCCCCCTTCGCGCTGCTGGTATCCTCCCTCGCGGCGCTGGTATCCTCCTTCGCGCTGCTGGTATCCTCCCTCACGTCGCTGGTATCCCCCCTCACGTCGCTGGTATCCTCCCTCACGTCGCTGTCCGCCGCTCAGTGCGGCTCCGAAGCCCTCTGGGCGGAAGCCTCCCTCGCCGCTGTCGCTGTGGAAGCGCGGTCTGGGCTTGTAGTTGCCGTCGCCCTGAGCGGCCTGCGGGCGCTGTATGCGTGGGCGTGGTGTGCGTGGTTGGCGCTGCTGACCCTCGCGGCCTGCTGCGCTCTGCTCTTGCTGTTGCTGGATGTCTTTCTCGTTGTCCATGTTTTTAAGTGCTGTGTTATTTGTTGTAAATCGGCCTCACGGCCTAAATCATATTCCCGTATAGTTTGCCGGTGTTACGGCCTTCATCTCCTGCTTCACGTTGTCGCTCACGTCGAGTGTGTCAATGAAGCTGTGTATGGTCTGTTCCGTCATGTGTCCGTTGGTTCGCGTGAGCGCCTTCAGTGCCTCGTATGGGTGTGGGTATCCCTCGCGCCTCAGTATGGTCTGCAGTGCCTCTGCCACCACGGCCCATGTGTTGTCCAGGTCGGCGCGCAGTTTCTCTTCGTTCAGTATCAGTTTGCTCAGCCCTTTCAGTGTGCTGTGGAACGCGATGACGGCGTGCGCCATAGGCACACCCACGTTGCGCAGCACGGTCGAGTCTGTCAGGTCTCGCTGCATACGGCTTATGGGCAATTTCTGTGCCAGGTGCTGCAGTATGGCGTTGGCCAGTCCCAGGTTACCTTCCGAGTTCTCGTAGTCTATCGGGTTCACCTTGTGCGGCATGGCGCTTGAGCCCACCTCTCCGGCCTTAATCTTTTGCTTGAAGTATTCCATCGAGATATACATCCACAGGTCGCGGTCCAGGTCTATCACGATGGTGTTGATACGCCTCAGCGCGTCGAACAGTGCGCCCATCTGGTCGTAGTTGCTTATCTGTGTGGTCCACTGTTCGCGTTCCAGTCCCAGGCGTTCGCTCACGAAGCGATTGCCAAACTCGCGCCAGTCTGTCTCCGGGTATGCCACATGGTGTGCGTTGAAGTTGCCTGTTGCTCCGCCGAACTTTGCCGTCACGGGCACGGCCATGAGCGCCTCGCGTTGTTGCTGCAGCCTATAGACGAACACCTTCAGCTCTTTGCCCAGTCGGGTGGGTGAGGCCGGCTGCCCGTGTGTCCTGGCCAGCATGGGCACGTCCTGCCACTGTCTGGCGTAGTCGTCCAGTTGCTGTATCAGCTTGTCGAGCAGCGGCAGATAGACATCTTTCATGGCCTCTTTGATGCTCATCGGCACCGATGTGTTGTTGATGTCCTGCGATGTCAGTCCGAAGTGGACAAACTCCTTGTACTTGTCCATGCCGCCCATGCTGTCGAGCTGTTCCTTGATGTAGTATTCCACGGCTTTCACGTCGTGGTTTGTCACCTGCTCGATGTCCTTCACGCGTTGTGCCTGCTCGGGTGTCAGTGTCAGGTAGATGTTGCGCAGCTGTGCGAAGCGCTCCCTGGGGAAGTCGGCCAGCTGTGGCAGCGGCAGTTCGCACAGGGCGATGAAATACTCGATCTCTACCCGTATGCGATATTTTATGAGTGCATACTCCGAGAAATAGGCTTCCAGTGCTTCGGTCTTTGACCTGTATCGTCCGTCGATGGGCGACACGGCCGTCAGTGAGGAGAGTGGCATATACGCTGTTGTGTTAATGTATGTGTGTGTGAAAGGTGTTTGCTGTCAGCCATGTGTCGGTGCCTACCCGTTGACGATGTCGAGACATTCTTGCAGTGTCAGCTCGGCAGCGCGTTCCTTCTGTTGCTTTGTCAGCCGGTAGTTCTTGCCGTCGCAGACGATGTATGCCCCCCAGCGTCCGTTGAGTATCTGCAGTCCGGGGCGTTCGTCGAAGCTCTTGATGTGCTTCTCGCTTTCCTTCTTTCGCTTGGCCTCTATCAGTTCGATGGCCTCTTCAAGGGTGATGGTCATGGGGTCGTAGTCTCGCCCGAGCGACGTGTATTTCCCGTCGTGCTGTGCGTAGGGACCGAAGCGCCCTGTGCCTATGGTCACGGTCTTTCCCTCGTATTCGCCTATCTGCCTTGGCAGCTTGAACAGCTCCAGAGCCTCTTCCAGCGTGATGGTCTCCATCGACAGCTTCTTGGGCATCTGTGCGAAGGTGGGTCTGTCGTTCTTGTCGGGCTGTCCTTTCTGCACCACGGGCCCGAAGCGCCCTATCTTCACCATCACAGGCTTGCCTGTGACGGGGTCGTTGCCCAGCACGCGTTCGCCCGCCTTGTGTTCGGAGCGGCTCTGCATGGTGGCTTCCACGGTGGGCTCGAAGTTGCGGTAGAACGTCTTCATCATCTTCTCCCACTGCTGCTTGCCTTCGGCTATGAGGTCGAAGTCGTGTTCCACGGTGGCAGTGAAGCCATAGTCCATTATCTCGGGGAAGTGGTCCATGAGGAAGTCGTTGACCACGATACCTATGTCCGTGGGCAGCAGCTTGCCTTTGTCAGAGCCGGCCATCTCGGTCTTCTTCCTGTGAGTGACGCTCTGGTTCTTCAGTGTCGTCACGGTCAGCTGCCGTTCCTGTCCCTTGGTGTCGCCGCGCTGCACATACTCCCGCTGCTGTATGGTGCTGATAGTGGGTGCGTAGGTTGACGGGCGGCCAATGCCCAGCTCCTCCATCTTGTGTACGAGCGAGGCCTCGGTATATCTGAGCGGTGCTGCCGAGTAGCGTTCCGTGGCCACTATCTCCTGTCGCTCTATCGGCTGTCCCTGCCTCAGCAGCGGCAGCTGTCGGGGCTCGTCGGTCTCGGCCTGCGGCTCGTCGCCCTCTGTGGGCCTATATACCTTCAGGAAGCCGTCGAAGGTAACGACCTCTCCCTGGGCCACAAACTGTGGCGCGTCGGCTATGTCCGTCGAGCCTTCCTGCCCTATGCTGATGTTGATGGTGGTCTTCTCGATGTCGGCGTCGGCCATCTGCGAGGCCACAGTCCGCTTCCATATCAGCTCGTAGAGCCGCTTCTCCTGCGGCGTGCCGTCGATGGTCTGTTTGTCTATGTATGTTGGGCGTATGGCCTCGTGGGCCTCCTGTGCGCCTTTGCTGTGGGTGTGGAACTGTCGCGGGTGGCTGTATTCTTCGCCGTAGAGCTGCGTGATGGTTGTCTTCGACGTGTTCACGGCCAGCGTCGAAAGGTTGACCGAGTCGGTACGCATGTATGTGATATGTCCGCTCTCGTAGAGGTGCTGCGCCACGAGCATGGTCTGGCTGACGGCCATGCCCAGCTTCCGTGCGGCCTCCTGCTGCAGTGTGCTGGTGGTGAAGGGCGGGGCCGGCGAGCGCTTGGTGGGCTTGCGCTGCACGCTCTGCACGGCGAACGTGGCTGTCTTCATCTGCTGCATGAAGTCGTCCACCTCCTGCTGTGTCTTCATGCGGCGGTCCAGCGTGGCTTTCAGCTCCACGCCCTGGCCGTCGGTCGTGGGCACGCTGAAGACGGCGGCAACAGAGTAGTAGGGCTCGCTCTTGAACTGCTGTATCTCGCGCTCGCGCTCAACGATGAGCCTCACGGCCACGCTCTGCACGCGTCCGGCCGAGAGCGAGGGCTTCACCTTGCGCCACAGCACGGGCGACAGCTTGAAGCCCACCAGACGGTCCAGCACGCGGCGCGCCTGCTGTGCCGCCACCAGGTTCATGTCTATGTGGCGCGGCTCCTCTATGGCACGCAGTATGGCGGGCTTCGTTATCTCGTGGAACACGATGCGCGACGTCTGCTGCTCGTCCAGCCCCAGCACCTCGCACAGGTGCCACGAGATGGCCTCTCCCTCGCGGTCCTCATCGCTGGCCAGCCACACCTTGTCGGCTTTCTTGGCCTCGGCCTTCAGCTGTGTCACCACCTTGCGCTTGTCGGCGGGTATTTCATACTGCGGCGTCATCGTCGTCTCGTCTATCGAGAGCTCTTTCTTCTTCAGGTCGCGTATGTGACCGTAGCTGGACATCACCTTATAGTCGTCGCCCAGAAATCTCTCTATGGTTTTAGCCTTGGCAGGCGACTCCACAATGACAAGATTTTTCTGCATGATAGGTCTTTATGCGTGTTGTATTTGTGATTTGGGCTGCAAAATTAGCTATTTTTCTTATACATTAATATATAGAACGCTGAATTTACGCTTTCTTAACAGTTTCGGCCCCGCGGTAACCACTCGCTTAGCCACTGGCACGCCGGGCGTCTCACCCAGCGCACCTATGTTCGGCCGCAAAGTTACGGTTCTGAACCGTGCTCACAGCCATCATGTCGTCGTTGCAGTACAAGACAGGCCCCGTTACGGTACAATACAGGCTCCGCGGCGGTACAAAACAGGCCCCGTCAGGGTTTTCGGCTACAGGCGAAAGACCTTTCGCTTGTAGCCGAAAGGCTTTTCGCTTGTAGCCGAAAGGCCTTTCGCCTGTAGCCAAAAACCCTCAGCAAGCCCTGAAAGGGCAAAAGCTTTTATCACTATAAGTCGGTATTTGGCAGTTTGCAGGATTTTTATTACCTTTGCAGCCAATTACCGGTACGCAGGTGTCTCACCTGCGGCAGCCGCGGGTGAGACACCCGCGTACCAGTGCAAAACGGTGAAATAACCGTTAGTTA
>JAILBT010000042.1 GCA_024680755.1 Prevotella sp.
CAAGCTAAGTTCATGCTGCCCCTCGACTTGCATGTGTTAAGCCTGTAGCTAGCGTTCATCCTGAGCCAGGATCAAACTCTTCATTGTATATAATGTTTTTTCTTGTTCTCTGTCATCAGGACGGTATCCTTTTATCTTCAATTCCTGTACCACGCTCAGACAATGCCTAAGCATATATATATTAATGTTTAATCTTTAATATATAATGTTTAATGTATAAATCGTAGCGGGGCCGGATATTGACGGTCGGACATTTCACCCAAGCCCCACGCCCGACGAAACGGGACAACGGGGCGTTGTGCTTCTTGTACTACTTTCTTCTCTGTCTATGTAAGTGTGTCAAAGAACTCTTTCTTCTGTGCCTGACCACCGTATCAGTGGAAAAGCGGGTGCAAAAGTACGGCGAATTTCTGATACCCGCAAATTTTCTTGCAAATATTTTTCAACAAAGGGGCACTTTTTACGTTTTCCTTGATAATTATCAAGCAGATCGTTGTGTTTCTTGTACTTTTAGAGCGACTACAGAGCACAAATATCACCTATTTAGAGTGAAGGTCTGCCAGAACAGTTAGGCACTCAGATGCTGAGAGGAGGCTGAGATGAAACTACGCTGTGCATCGGAAATGCCTATCACTGTGAGGGCGATGGCTCAGACAACGAGATCCGACTGAGCCGTGCAACATATATCAGATTTTGGGGTGCTGATGGTAGAATTCCATATTCTCTTTTGTAATAAACTCAATTGGCATATAGTTTACAGGTGTGACCTGCTGTCGCAACACCACGGCTTCGAAGAGCGTCTGTACGCAGCCATATCCCTGCATGTATCCATGCTGTGCTATGAGGAATGATATGCTCCCTTGGCGCAGACATTCTGCGTTTCGGCTGATGAGGTCGTATCCCATCACCTGCACCTGTCTGCGATTGTTGCGCTGAAGATATTCCCCGATGATATATGCCTGCGAGTTGAACGTTATACAATGGTGTAGCATGGGATGCTGTTCAAAGAAAGCGTCGAGTTGTGATGTCAGCTCGGTCTCAGAGGCCTCCATCGGCAGCACCAGTTCCAGTATCTTAACCTCCGGTAGGTGGTCGCCCATGAAATGACGGAAGCCTGTCTCGCGGTTCTCCTGCTGTTTGCTTCCTGAAACGCCGTTTTTTTCCTGCTTCATCAGAGCCACTTCGCTTTCCTTTGCGGCAAGAAAGGCGAACATTCGTCCAGCAAAATATCCAGAGGCAAAGCTATCCTGTCCATAGAATGACAAAGGTCTGAGATCTGGCATATATCCGTCTAGTAGTATGTATGGAATGTCGATCAGATGTAGCTCGTCAACGAACGCCTTTGTCACGTCAAGTCTGTCTGGCACGACTATAACTCCATCGGGCTTCATGTCGAGACATTCGCCAGCAGTGGTAGAGAAGCTGCCTGGAGTGAATCTGTCATAGCTCATCATTTGCAACCGCACATGGAAGTCACGCCTTCGCTGTTCAGCCTCTTCTGCTCCGGCCAACACCTCCGCCCAATAGTTTCCCTGCTCCACCTTTGGCAGGATGATGCAGAAAGTGAAGCTCTTGTTGTATGCCAGTGCCGAGGCGTAGGCATTCGGTTTGTAGTCCATCTCCTTGAGTGCGGCCTCGACCTTCTCTCTCGCCTTTGCCGATACATTTGGCCTGTCGTGTAGCACCCTGTCCACCGTACCCACAGACACTCCAGCCAGCTGGGCCACATCTTTAATCCTAATCATGGTTTAGTTGTCCTATATTGTGTTTAGTCATGTCTGTTGTTTTCAGCGTCACTCGCCGAAATAGCTGTTCAGAGCCTCACGTGCCTGTTGGCAGGTGTTGTCCAGGTCGCTCACTACGCGTCCATGCTCCATCAGCAACACTCGTGTAGAGATGTCAACCGTGTGTTGCAGGTTGTGACTGCTCAACAGCACAATAGCTTCAGGATGTCTTTCCATATATTGTTGCAGCACATGCTTGAGCTGTATCTGCCCCGAAGGGTCGAGGTAATTAAAAGGTTCGTCGAGCACTATCAGTCCTGGCTGATGAAGCATGGCTCCAGCGATACCCACCTTCTGTTTGTTTCCAGCCGACAGTTGACGTATCAACCTATCCGGATCGTCGGGCATGATGGTTGTCAGTCTGCCGTCGTGGTTATCTTGCTCTATTTTGCCGTCAGCTACGTCCATGCCGTTAGCTTTAGCAAGAAAATCTAGATATTCGCGTGCGGATAGATAGTCAATCAGGAAGCTTTCGTCGATATATGCTCCGACCATGTGTTTCCATTCCTCGCTTTTCGCCGGATTTATGCCCTGTATCTCAACATATCCATGGTCAGCGTTTGCCAGGTCGAGCAGCAATCTGAACAATGTTGTCTTTCCGGCCCCATTGTTACCCACCAGCCCTACGAGCTGCCCCGGCAAGAGCTCCAGGTGTTCTATGTCGCAGGCTACGGTGTCTCCATAGCATTTCTTCAAGTTGTCGATTAGTATCTTCATGGTCCGTTTTCACTGTTATCAGCCTTTGCCAGTATGACGTGTCAGCCTTTGTCGCTGTTAATGTGTGGTGCGTTCATTCTCTCCAACTCATCATGTATGAAGTGTGGCGTATATCCCAGCTTCGACATTGCCACCTGTTCAGGTGTTCCGACGCTCAGAACATTTCCTCCTCCTCGTCCGCCTTCAGGTCCCATGTCAATGATGTGGTCTGCGAGGCATATCACGTCCAGATTATGTTCAATGACAATCACGGTATTACCTTTATCGACCAGTCGTCCGAGCACGTCCATCAGGATGCGAATGTCGTCGAAATGCAGTCCCGTTGTAGGTTCGTCCAGGATGTAGAGAGTTCGTCCGGTGTCTTTCTTAGCCAGTTCCGTTGCCAGTTTCACTCGCTGACATTCTCCGCCCGAGAGTGTGTTCGACGGCTGTCCCAGCTTGATATATCCCAGTCCGACCTGCTGCAGCGTCTTTATCTTGCGTAGAATGTCAGGCACGTTCTCGAAGAACTCGACGGCCTGATTGATGGTCATATCCAGCACGTCTGCAATCGACTTACCCTTATACCTGACCTCGAGTGTTTCTCTGTTGTATCGTTTCCCCCGGCACTCCTCGCATGGCACCATGACATCTGGCAGGAAATTCATTTCTATCGACTTGTAGCCATTACCGCCACAGCTTTCGCATCTTCCGCCCTTAACGTTGAACGAGAAGCGTCCGGGCTTATATCCTCGTATTTTTGCCTCTGGCAAAGCCACGAACAGTGAGCGTATGTCGCCGAACACGCCGGTGTATGTTGCGGGATTAGACCTTGGTGTTCTTCCTATCGGGCTTTGATCGACGCTTACCACCTTATCGACATTCTCCAGTCCCTCAATGCTGTCGTATGGCATGGGCTGCTGCAGCGAGCGGTAGAAATGCTGTGACAGTATGGGTTGCAACGTTTCGTTTATCAGAGTCGATTTACCGCTACCGCTCACTCCCGTCACCACGATTAGTTTTCCGAGCGGGAACTCGACGTCAACGTTTTTCAGGTTGTTTCCGCGCGCTCCCCTTATGACAATGCTGTGTCCGCTGCCTATACGCCTTGTCATGCTTTGCTTAACGCCGGTAGCGTCGCCGCTGACACTGCTGGCAACACTCATGGTTCCGTTGAGGTAGCGTGCAGTAAGAGTGTCCTTCCGCAGCATGTCTTGTGGTGTGCCCTGAAAGACCACTTCTCCGCCCTTTCGTCCGGCCCTTGGTCCGATGTCGATGATATAGTCTGCAGCCATCATCATGTCGCGGTCATGTTCCACCACCACAACGCTGTTGCCAATATCGCGCAACTCTTTAAGCGAGTCAATCAGGCGTTGGTTGTCACGCTGGTGTAGGCCAATGCTTGGTTCGTCCAGTATATAGAGCACATTGACGAGCTGCGAGCCTATCTGTGTTGCCAGTCTGATGCGCTGGCTTTCGCCTCCTGACAGCGATGCCGAGGCACGGCTCAGCGCCAGATAGTCGAGTCCCACCTCCAGGAGGAAGTCCAGTCGGGTCCGTATCTCCTTCATTATCTCTCGTGCGATGAGTAGCTGTTGCGGTTCGAGCTGCGTGTCCACCTTGTCCAGCCACTGTCGCAGCTGCCTTATGTCCATATTGCTCAGCTCGGCAATGTTCTTGTCTCCCAACCTGTAGGACATGGCCTCTCTGTTCAGCCTGTTTCCTCCGCACTCCGGGCATACTTTGTCTGCAAGAAACTGGTCAGCCCATTTCTGTGCAGCTGCACTGTCATCGCGCTCCATCATGTCGCGCAGATACTTTGCGACGCCGGCAAAGCTGACATAATAGTCTGTCGTGGTATGCACCAGCTCATGGTCGATGCGCACGTCGTCTATCGTGCCATACATCACTTCCTGCAGCGCTTCATCTGGCACGTCGGCCAGTGGTGTTTTAAGTGTACAGTCGTATCGTGACAGCACAGCCTCTATTTGCCAGAATATCATCTGCTGTTTTGCCTTGCCCAGTGGTGCGATGCCTCCCTCTGCCACGCTTTTTCTTCTGTCGGGTATCACCTTGTCAAGGTCCATCTCGCTGACCATGCCCAGTCCCTTACATCTTGGGCAGGCCCCCTGTGGCGAGTTGAACGAGAAATTGTTTGGTGCAGGGTCATTATATGCTATTCCGCTGGTGGGGCACATCAGCCGTCGTGAATAGAATTTTGTGTCGCCCGTGTCGCGGTCCATTATCAGCACCAGTCCCTCGCCCATTTTCATGGCCAGTGCCACGGTGTTCTTCAGTCGGTCAGAGGCAGCCGGTGCTGCAGCGTCGTCATCGCGGCAATTGTCAGGCAGCGGCTGCACCTTCATCTTATCCACGACGACCTCAATGTCGTGGTTGCGGTAGCGGTCCACCTTCATACCCTGTCTCAGCTCCTGCATTACTCCATCGACACGCACATTGAGGAAGCCCTTGCGTCTGAGCTGTTCAAACAGCTCGCGGTAGTGTCCTTTGCGGCTTCGCACCAGCGGTGCCATTATATAGATAGCATGTCCGGCATATTGCTTGCCAATGGTCTCCATCACCTGTTCTTCAGTATATCGCTTCATTGGTTCACCCGTGACATAGCTGTATGCCTTTCCTGCCCGTGCGAACAGCAGGCGCAGGAAGTCGCTCACCTCGGTCTGTGTGCCTACGGTGCTACGCGGATTTTTGTTGGTTGTCTTCTGCTCTATGCTGATGACGGGCGACAGGCCTGTAATCTTATCGACGTCGGGGCGCTGCATGCCACCAAGAAAATTGCGAGCGTATGCAGAGAATGTCTCCAAATAGCGTCGCTGTCCTTCTGCGAAGATAGTGTCGAAGGCCAACGACGACTTTCCCGAGCCCGAAAGTCCGGTTATGACCGTGAGCGACTGACGTGGCATCTGCACGTCAATGTTCTTCAGGTTGTGTTCGCGTGCTCCCCACACGCATATCTTTTCTTCTTCCTCCACTGTGTTGATTTTTGTTATTATTCCTCGCCGTCGTGTGGTTACTGTGTTAACGTTCCGCTCTCGAGCAAGCCTCTCAGCAGGTTGACGTCGCGACGTATGTCATACTCACGTCCGTCGGCCCCAAGAGCTTTCACTCGCACGAAATATACTCCGTCTTTCACGGGCTTGCCGTTGTATGTGCCGTCCCATCCCTCAGCGGGGTCAGTCCAATGGAACAAGCGTTGTCCCCAGCGACTGATGATCCATGCGTCAAACCTGACAATGCTCTTCCACCCATCCTTGGCCTTGAACACGTCGTTTATACCGTCGTCATTGGGCGAGAAGGCATTTGGAAACTCCAGTTTGCTCTCGCTGACCACTACCACGAGAGTGACCGAGTCGAGTTCCACCTCGCTGTCGGTCAGCGTTGTTTTCAACGTGATGTTATATGTTCCGCTTTCGTTGAATGTGTATTGTGTGTCTTCCTCGTAACGCACCATCAACTGGCGCTGTGGTTCGTCGCCACGGGCCATCTTCACAAAATGCCATTCATAGGCTGGCGTATGTCCTTCCATGTTCTCGGGATTAGCCTTGAAGGTGATGTCCAAAGGTGCCTCGCCGTCGTCAATGCTCTCCACTTGCTGGAAGACTCCATCGGCATCAGTATAGCAGGCTTTCGGACTGACCTTTGGCTTGTTGGTCTGAGCCGCCAAGCTTAAAACCGCGGCGAACATCAACAGCACAGACATTACCGACCACGCTGGCAGGCATGGTCTCTTTAGCCCGTCGCTTCCACAGTTTGTCATGCCACTATATAATATTTAATGTGTAACGTGGGGGCAAAGTTACTACTAAATTTCCGAACGTGCAAGAAAAACGCCTTTTTTCCCTTGAGTGGTTGGCTCAGCTGCGTTTTCATTTGTCGGTCCGACAGCCTAGGTTCAAATGCACAGAGTTATTACCAGTCGCCATACGCCTCTTCGCCGATAGTCTCCCTGGCTCCTATGGTCAGCTTTCTAAGGTCGTAGTACGAGCCGTTGTATATGTCGAGGTCCACATATCCCCTAATGCCAGGCAGTCGTCCGGCATCGGTGTGCTGCCAGAATTTCCATTGGCCTTTGTACTCCACACGATCCACATAGTAGTGAGCAATCCAATATGGATAGCGGTCGAATATCGGCGAGTCGAGATAGGCCAGCTTAAATTTGTAGTATGTGTAGATGATGGGCGGCACACCATAGTGTTGCTCCACTATGTCGAGCCACGTGAGTATGTCGGCCTGGAACTGCTCAGTGCTGATGTTGTTCGGTTTATGCTCTACGTCGAGCACTGGTGGCAGGTCTCCCTTTTCGAGCGGCACATGGTCGATGAACCATTTCGCCTGGTCTGCTGGCGACGAGAAGCGACTGTAGAAGTGGTATGCTCCGCGTGTAAATCCATATTCGTAGGCCTGCTGGAAATTATCGGCAAAACACGGGTCAAGCCTGTCCTTGCCTTCAGTGGCCTTGATTAGTATGAAGCGCACGGGCGAACGTTCTATCAGAGCTTGGTTCTTCAGCACCTCCCAGTTTATTTGTCCCTGATGGTGTGAGATGTCAATGCCATGTATCTCGTAGTCGTCGTGATACGAGCTGTCGCCATACAGTGCCCGCCATCGGAAGCCGTATGGCGAAACGAAAAAATAGTAGAATATCCAGACATAGGCCAGCATCACCGCCGTTCCGCCGGCCATCCACACAGGCCGCGGCACACGTCGCAGCCAGCGTACATACCAAGGTACTGGCTTTGGTCTGACGGCATGATGTAGCCGACGTCTATGCTGGTTGCCGTTCAAAGTGTCGTTTGTTCTGTTTGGTGGTCGTCTGTGTCTTTCAGGCTGTCGGATGGAGCGACGGCTGTTGTCTGTTCCGTTTTCTGCCCGTTGCCGAACGTAGGCAATTTTTCTTTGTCAGAGAATCTGAAGATGTCGCGCAGCCGCGACAGCGTGCGTCGCCAGATGAAGCCAGCACCATAGCGTTGTGTGTAGCCCTCCAGCCAGTCGTATGAATTATTCTCGTAGAACAGGTTGACATATTTGGTAGCGCTGTCATCAATGCGATATTCCACCGATACATTGTCGAAGATTGAGGCGGCCGTGTTATTGGCGGCATGTGCCTCGTCGCCCACGGAGTAAAGTCCGCCCACCTGCACCTTGATGCGGTTGTTCCAGAAACGCTTTGCGAACTTAAACGAGTAGTCGGTGTGCTGTGCGCCGGTAGCATCTGTGGTATTATCCACGCCCAGCTCCACATCGACGGTGCGCAATGCGGTTCCGGCAATATTGTTTATCTCGCTGTTGAGGAAGGATGTCAGTGCGTCGTTCATGGTGAATGCCTCGGTGTTACCCTGCCCCTCGGCCAGATACATACCCGTGGTTAGCATGCTGACGGCCAGTTTGCCCCGCTGTTCCTGACTCATGGCCTGCAGTTCCTGCGACAGCTGCAGGTCTTCTGGAGCGTCGAGGGTGAAGGCCAATCCCATGTCGGAGAGGCTCTTGCTTATCTCCACGCCACACTCGAACTCGACCGAGCGTCCCACCCCGTTGCTGCCTGTGACATTGGCCTTGGTAGTCTCGGTGGCAGTGATGTTCAGCGTGGGGTTCATCACGTCGCCCCGAAATTCGATGTACGACCCGTCTTTTATGGTGAATGTCTTTAGCGGTATGACTGGCAGCGAGTATTTCATCTGTCCGCCGCGCAGGGTATAGCGTCCGTTCATGCTTATGCCGTCTGAGCTGTTGTATGCCATTGTCAGTGTGCCGCCTCCTGTCAGGTCCACATAGTTGCTGTGGCTCTCGTTCAGATATGCCATGACGTGGGTGCCCTGCGAGATGTCCACCTGCATGTTCATGCTAAGTCCCTCGACGGCAGGCTTCTGAACGTTAACGACTACGGTCGTGTCGCTGAAATTGGCAAACTGCACCAGGTCAGACAGCTGCGTGTCGGTAGTTAACGGCGAGTCGCGCAGTATGTAGCTCAGGTCCGTCTTACCCAGCACCTGCAACCGGCCCCGCATGTTCAGGTCGTTGAGTGCTCCCGACAGCTGCGCCATTGCGCTGACAAACACCTTGCCGTAGGCCACGCTCTTGGGGTTCTCCTTTGCATTGATCAGCTGGAAATTCTCCGCCCTGAGCGTCATGTCGGTGTAGATTTTATCGATGTTGAGGAAATCCACATAGCCATTGATGCGCAGCGGGTCGCCGACGTCTGTGCCACGTCCCTTGCGGTCAACGCCGTTGGCATACAGTCCGAAGTTGCGCATAAGCAGACGGCTGTTTACGATTTGCACCGGTGCGTCGTCGAAGCGCATGCTCAGTCCGTATGGGTGTGAGACAAGGTATGCAGAGTCGAGCATCAACTGCCCGTTGAAGAGCAGCCTGTCAGTAGGTCCGCTCACCGTCAGTTTTCCCTGTCCGTAGCCGTCAAGTCCCGCCACCTGGTCTGGCACAAAGCCGTTGACGAGCGACAGCGGCAGTCGGACGAGCGTGAGGGTGGCATCGAGTTTGTCGCCATGATAGGAGCCGTCGAGCAGGCCAAACTCCTCGTTGTCGAGCGTGAACGATGCCTGCACGACATGGGTGGTATCCTCGCGTTGCATATACACAAACTGCGAGCCCAGGTTTCCTATCGGGCTGTCCTCGTAAGCCATGTCGTGAACGGCCATGTCGCTTGCCACGGATATATTGCCGCCATTGTCCATCACGATATGATAGTCGCCCTCGATGATACCAGCCATGCGCGGCATGTATGGTATTATGTCGGTCAGGTCACGCAGGTCGAGTCGCGTCAGCGACAGTGTCAGGTCCTGCATGGCCGTGCTGTCCTGTTCGGGCGAGGTGAGCTGTATGCCGGTGCCTGTGTCCGACACAAGATTGACGTTGGCCTCCACGCGGTTGCGTCCGTCGAGCAGAACATAGTTGTCGGCGTTCAGGGCAAACTCCTTGTAGGCCAGCACGGGTCGTGCCGGTGTCAGCGTCATGTGCAGGCCGTCGGTCTCCATGGCAGCCACAGTCCCAAGTTTCAGTCCGAGTTTTCCCTCAGAGTCGTATAGACGCAGGTTTATGTCGCCCCCATGCTCCAGCAGGTGCCCTCCAACATGTGCAGCGAAGACCAGCTGTGGATTCTTTTGGCTGTTGACCACCCGTGCGCCATAAATGAGTCGCGACATGCGATGTGCCAGCGCTGCGTGTATGGTGTCGATCTGATATCCGGCCATCTGCAGCTCGTGCAACTGTAGCTGGCCGTTCAGTCCGTTCGCGGGCGACGCTGTCGTGTTGACATAGACATCCTTGAATTTCACCCCCTGTGCCCTCAGTATGTCGGCCACGGTGTTGTCGCTGCCACTGCTGAGATAGAGTCTGGCTGTGGGCATCTCACGCCTGAGGGCCTCCTGGTCGATGGTGCGGTTCCTATATTGCTGCATGGCCAGGTCGGCCACCTTCATTGTCTGCGCCATCAGCTTTTCATAGCTGCCGGAGGCCTCTAAGCTTAGCCGCATGTCGCCACTCTCTGCCTTGGCCCATGTGGTGTCGCGGCTGGTGTGTGCCTCCAGCCACACGTCGTCGGGCTGATATGTCTCGGCACTGTCTCGCAGCACCACGTCACTGGCCTGCATTGCCATCGTGTGTGTGTGGTTCAGGTCGGTACTTATGTCTAAATGTGTGCAAGCCGACACAACCATCGGGTCGCTGGTGAGGCCCAGGCGTTGCAGGTCAGTCTGTTTCAGGTCGGCAGCCATCGTGAGCTCTATGCGTTTGGCCGTGGCCATGCCGTCAATGTCGATGCACCCCAGCAATAGTGGCCACCGGCTGTCCACCTGCCCTTCAATGCGCCCGTGGCTCATGCGTAAGGCCATGTCCATGTCGCTCACGACGAGTGTGTCGTAGGCCAGCGAGCCAAGTGTCGCGCGGGCCCGTATGCGCGTCATTCGATTCATGGGGTCGAAGCCCTGTCCGCTGACGCGGCCTGTCAGGGTGGCGCGTCCAAGTCCGGCCCCTGGTACATACCGACCAAGGTGCAGGCTGCATATGTCCATCTCGGCTGTGTATTGAAGCATCTCGGCTGCTATGTCGCCCTGCATATATCCGGCCGGCAGTATGGTCTGGGCCTTCAGGGTAGCCCGTCCCCCACCCTGCTGTCTGCCGTCGGCAGCTATCTGCAGTTTTCTGTCGATGAGCCGTGCGGTCAGGTCGATTGCCGTTGCCATGCTTTTCATGCTTGCGCGGGCCTCGCCATCCATCTGCTGCATGTTGCCCTTGACCCACGCCTCTGCGCTGATATTGTCTTCCAGATAGCGGCGCACGTCGGCCACCAACGACTTGTCTATGAGCGGCTCCCCCTGTCCTTCAGGCAGCCACACAGGCTGCGCCATCAGGGCAGCATATCGCAGCAGGTCGCATCGGTCCAGGTTGAGGTTAGCCTTTGCGCTCATCAGTCCGGGTGAAATGCTGTCGGCAAAACTGAAGTCAACGTCAGCCTCGACCTGTAGCCGGCTGTGGGCCGTGGTCAGCTCCATACTTGAGGCTGTCAGCCTTTCGGCTGTCATGTGCATTTGTTCGATGCGGGCCCCTATGGAATCGAAGCGCATGTCCGGCAGTCCTGACACTGTGGCACAGATGGTTGCCCCCTCGAGTCGTGCGTTGCCCAACTGATAGTCAGCGCAGGCCAGATCTATCTCGGCATCACTTGCCGAGAGCGTCTTCATGGCCGCTGCTATGCGCATGGTGTCGCCAGGCATGTGCAACTCTATGCTGCTGCGGCGTATATTGAGTTGGTCGGCCAATATGCGCCAGCCCAAGTTGCTCTCAGTGGTATCCTTTGCGGCCGTGTCGGCCATCTGTATCAGCAGGTGTGTGTCCTCAATCGCAGCTCCGTTGACCCGGGCCAGCTCCTGCTGCAGCTCCACGCCGCGCGAGGCCACAAACAGCCGGCCCACCAGTCCCTCTATGTGCAGGTCGGCTATCAGGTCCAGAGTGTTGACGCGAGCATTGTTCAGCTCCATGCCTCGCAGCTCCACCCGGTTATCCATCAGCGGGCGCAGAGCGACATCGGCCACCAGCCGGCCCACCTGTGCCACGGTGTCGGTCGCCACGTCACCGTGGCTCGGGCCGACGCTGTCGGCGGCGCTACGGGGCGCAATGGCCGTCACGTCATGTAGGGCCAAATTGAGCGGGAAGCGCAGGCGCACCTCGCCCACGCTCACCTGCCATCCTGTCTGCTCGGAGGCAATATCGGCCGCCTTTTCCACCGCCCACTGCTGAACAGCAGGCATATACAGAGCCACGCCTATCCCTGCAAACAGCAGAATGGGCAGCAGCAGTATGGCGAGCAGGACGTACAGGACTTTCTTCATCGCTCTGTCAGCAAGCCTTAAAACTCATGTCAAGTCCCTTGACACTGTGTGTGAGTGCTCCCACGGAAATGAAATCGACTCCCGTCTCGGCATAGTCGCGGATAGTGTCGAAGGTGATGCCCCCGCTCGACTCCACCTCGTATCTGTGGTTGATAATGGCCACAGCTCGCCGTGTGTCGTCCACACTGAAGTTGTCGAGCATGATTCGGTCCACGCCTCCGTGGTCGAGCACCAGCTGCAACTCGTCGAACGAGCGTACCTCAATCTCGATTTTCAGCTTCAGTCCTTTCTGGTTGAGGTAGGCATGGCATCTGTCGATGGCGTTGGTGATACCACCTGCGAAGTCAACATGATTGTCCTTCAGCAGTATCATGTCGAACAGTCCTATGCGGTGGTTGCATCCCCCGCCTATCTTCACGGCCTGTTTCTCGAGCATACGCATTCCGGGCGTGGTCTTGCGCGTGTCGAGCACGCGGGCTCCGGTGCCGCTGATGCGTTCCACATAGCGGTGGGTCATGGTGGCCACGCCGCTCATGCGCTGCATGATGTTCAGCATAAGACGCTCGGTCTGAAGCAGCGAGCGCACGCGCCCCGACACCACCATAGCTATGTCGCCCGGGCGAACGTGCGCGCCGTCATTCATCTTCACTTCCACCTGCATATCCGGGTCGAAGCGGTTGAACACCTCACGCGCCACATCCACTCCTGCCAGGATGCCTTCCTCTTTAATCAACAGGTGCGAGCGCCCCATAGCATCAGCGGGTATGCAGCAGAGGGTGGTATGGTCGCCATCGCCGATGTCCTCGGCAAATGACAGGTCTATCAGCCTGTCAACAAGCTCTTTCGTAGATAACATGACTGTCTGTAGTGTTTATAGATTAATGCTTTAATGTGCGTTGTCTTCTCATTATTGCCACAAAAGTACTGCTTTTCCGCGACATGGCAAAATTTTTCGGCCGTATTTTTCCTACAAGTCATTAATTGGCCTCGACAGAAGTGAAATGCTTGCGATGCTTAAACCGAGGAAACCATAGGAAGCCCTAAGAAACCATAGGAAACCATAGAAAAGCCTAGGATAAAAAAAAGGCCACATGATTTGGCCATGTCACATATTATTAATAACTTTGCGGCCAAATCAAAACAAGGCGCTCTGCGCGGTAACATTAATGACAAAGATAGCTTTCTTCAAGACACCTGAAGGCAACATCATTGCCACAGGTTGCGACCACAGCCTCAACGATGAGGAAGTAAAGAAACTGTGCTGGCTCTACGGCGGTGCCACGTTGCTGGTAGGCGACACTCTGTCGGGCTGGCATGTAGGCCCGCGGCGCGAAATGGTGACACCGTGGAGCACCAACGCGGTGGAGATAACGCAGAACATGGCGCTGCAAGGCATTACGCGCATAGAGGAGTATTTCCCCGTGGCAAGCAAGGAAGCCGGGCACGACCCCATGTTGCAGCGCATGTACGACGGGCTGGACCAGCGGCTCTTCACCATCGACATCAAGCCAGAGCCCATACACCATGTAGATGACCTTGAAGCCTACAACGAGCAGGAGGGACTGGCCCTGTCGGCCGAAGAGATAGAATATCTGCACGGTCTGGAGCGACAGAACGGGCGACCGCTGACCGACTCGGAGATATTCGGCTTTGCACAGATTAACTCTGAGCACTGCCGACACAAGATTTTCGGCGGCACATTCATCATCGACGGCGAGGAGCGCCCCAGCAGCCTCTTTGCACTCATAAAGAAGACCACAAAAGAAAACCCGGGGCAGATTCTTTCTGCGTATAAAGACAATGTGGCCTTTGCCAGCGGTCCCAAGGTAGAACAGTGGGCACCGATGCACCAGGAGGGGCCCGATTTCTTTACTGTCAAGGAGATAGACAGCGTCATCTCGCTGAAAGCAGAGACACACAACTTCCCCACGACCGTAGAGCCCTTCAACGGCGCTGCCACAGGCACCGGCGGCGAGATACGCGACCGCATGGGCGGCGGCACCGGCTCGTGGCCCATCGCCGGCACGGCCGTATATATGACGGCCTATCCACGACTGACAGACGACGACGGGCTGACACGCCAGTGGGAAGACATCCTGCCCGTGCGGCAATGGCTATACCAGTCGCCCGAGCAGATACTGATCAAGGCCAGCAACGGAGCCAGCGACTTTGGCAACAAGTTCGGACAGCCGCTCATCTGCGGCTCGGTGCTCACATTTGAGCACCAAGAGACCACCCCCTCGGAGGCCGCAGGTGGGGCCGCTACCAAGTATGCCTACGACAAGGTAATCATGCTGGCAGGCGGCGTGGGTTATGGCACCCGACGCGACTGTCTGAAGAAAGAACCGCAACCGGGCAACAAGGTTGTGGTCGTGGGAGGCGACAACTACCGTATCGGACTGGGCGGAGGGTCTGTGTCGAGCGTTGACACCGGACGCTATAGCTCAGGACTGGAGCTTAACGCCGTGCAGCGCGCCAATCCCGAGATGCAGAAGCGCGCCTACAACCTGGTACGCGCTCTGTGCGAGGAAGAAGAGAACCCCGTGGTCAGCATTCACGACCACGGCTCGGCCGGACATCTCAACTGTCTGTCAGAGCTGGTGGAGGAATGTGGCGGCGAGATAGACATGGCCAAGCTGCCCATAGGCGACCAGACGCTCTCTGCAAAGGAAATCATTGCTAATGAGAGTCAGGAGCGCATGGGGCTGCTGATAGACGAGCGCCACATAGACCATGTGAGGCAGATTGCCGAGCGCGAGCGCGCGCCGATGTACGTTGTGGGTCAGACCACCGGCGATGCACACTTCTCGTTCAGGCAAGCCGACGGCGTGAAGCCCTTCGACTTAGACGTGGCGCAGATGTTCGGCCATTCGCCCAAGACAGTCATGCGCGACAACACCGTAGTGAGAGAATATGCGGACGTGGAATACCCCACGGACGGTTCACAGCTCACGGCTGTCAAGGCACTTCTGGAAAAGGTGCTGCAGCTTGAGGCAGTGGCCTCAAAAGACTGGCTGACAAACAAGGTGGACCGCTCGGTGACGGGCAAGATAGCGCGCCAGCAGTGTCAGGGGCAGCTACAGCTGCCGTTGAGCGACTGCGGCGTGGTGGCCCTCGACTATCAGGGGCGCTCGGGCATAGCCACAGCGATAGGACATGCGCCGCAGGCAGGCTTAGCCTCGCCGGAGAAAGGCAGCGTGCTGTCGGTGGCCGAGGCGCTGACCAACCTGGTGTGGGCCCCGCTGGGGCGAGCCGGCGAGACCACCGAGCGGCCGCTGAGCTATGTGTCGCTCTCGGCCAACTGGATGTGGCCATGCCGTTCGCAACAGGGAGAAGACGCACGCCTCTATGCCGCCGTGAAAGCACTGAGCGACTTCTGCTGCCGCATACATGTGAACGTACCCACGGGCAAGGACTCGCTGTCGCTGTCGCAACAATACCCCAACGGCGAGAAAATAATATCTCCGGGCACGGTCATCGTCTCTGCAGGAGGCGAGGTAAGCGACGTGCGCAAGGTGGTGTCGCCCGTGCTGGTGAACAACAAGAACGCGTCGCTCTACCACATCGACTTCAGCTTCGACCGGCAGCGGCTGGGAGGCTCCGCTCTGGCACAGAGTCTAGGCAAGGTGGGCATGGACGTGCCTACGGTGGTGAGCCCCGACTATTTCGTGCAGGCCTTCAACGCCGTGCAAGACCTCATCAAACTCGGATGGATAATGGCCGGACACGACATCTCGGCCGGAGGACTTATCACATGCTTGCTTGAAATGTGCTTCGCAAACCCAGAGGGGGGCATGCACATCAACCTGCACAACCTGACAGCCGGCGCCGGCAACGACGTGGTGAAGATGCTGTTTGCCGAGAACCCCGGCGTAGTGGTAGAGATACACGACGAACACAAGTTTGAGTTCTCAAAGTTCATGGAAAAAGCCGGAGTGGGCTTCGCAAAGATAGGCTATCCCACACCAGAGCAGCGCACGCTGACGCTGAAACTGGACGACAGCGAGGAGAGCTTAGACATTGACCAGTTGCGCGACTTGTGGATGAAGACCAGCTATCTGCTGGACCGTCGTCAAAGCATGAACGGGAAGGCACGCGAACGCTATGACAACTACAAGCACCAGCCCGTGGAGATAGAGTTGCCGCGCCACTTCAGCGGACGCTTAGAAGACCTGGTGGAGGCCGACGTGGCTAAGGGTCACGTCAGCGACAAAGCACCCGTGGCAGCCATCATACGCGAGAAGGGCACCAACGGCGAACGCGAGATGGCATGGACACTGCATGTGGCAGGCTTCCGCGTGAAAGACGTGATGATGACCGACCTGATAAGTGGACGCGAGACGCTGGACGAAGTGCAGATGATAGTATTCTGCGGAGGATTCAGCAACAGCGACGTGTTAGGCTCGGCCAAAGGCTGGGCAGGAGCTTTCCTATACAACCCCAAGGCAAAGGAAGCCCTCGACCGCTTCTATGCCCGCAAAGACACACTGTCGCTCGGCATCTGCAACGGTTGCCAGCTGATGGTGGAACTGGGTCTGATAGATCAGACTCCTCTTTCATCACACGAGGGGCACACCATTCGCATGCTGCACAACGACTCACACAAGTTTGAAAGCCAATACCTCACACTGCAGATACCCGACAACGACAGCGTCATGCTGCGCTCGCTGGCTGGTTCGAAGCTGGGAGTGTGGGTGGCACACGGAGAAGGCAAGTTCCACCTGCCCGAGGCAGAGAGCCAGTATCATATAGTGGCCAAATACAACCACCACGGCTATCCCGCCAACCCCAACGGCTCGTGCTACGACGTGGCAGGACTTTGCTCGGCCGACGGACGACACCTGGCCATGATGCCACATCCAGAACGCGCCATATACCCCTGGCAGTGCGGATGGTATCCACAGCAGCGGCACAACGACGAGGTGACTCCCTGGGTGGAAGCCTTCGTTAATGCGAGAAAGTGGATTGAGAAAAACTGAGAGCTTAAAATTGACAGACGAGAACTGAAATGAGAACAGAGAAACGAGTGTCTAACCTCTCACCGAAAAAGAAGTTATATGCACGGTGAACTGTTCACCACATTCTTCAAGATAGGACTCTTCACGCTGGGGGGCGGATATGCCATGATACCGCTGATAGAGCAGGCCGTGGTAAACCGCCACCGCTGGCTGAAGAGCGAAGAGCTGGTGGACCTGATAGCCATAGCACAGAGCTGCCCCGGGGTGTTTGCCGTCAACATAAGCATCTTCGTGGGCAACAAGCTGTATGGCACGCGGGGAGCACTCGTTGCAGCCCTGGGCACGATACTGCCCTCGTTCCTCATCATCCTGTCGATAGCCATGTTCTTCCACTCGTTTCAAGACAACCCCGTGGTGGCAGCCATCTTCCGTGGCATACGTCCGGCGGTGGTTGCGCTGATAGCCGTACCCACACTGCGCATGGCACACACGGCCAAGATAAACCGACGCACGGTGTGGATACCCATCGCGGCCGCTCTGCTGATATGGCGCATGGCCGTGTCGCCCATCTGGATTGTGCTGGCAGCTGCATTCGGCGCATGGCTGTATGGACTGAGGACCGACGGCAAGGTACAAAACGAGCAAAAGACAAATGACAAGAACGGAGAAGAGAATTAATTGTAAAAAAAAGCTAAACAATTTGCTGGCATTATAAAAATTACTAACTTTGCAGCGCATGTAAGCCACCCAGGACAAAAGAAAAATAAGGACGGCAACAGCACTGACCAAAGAAAACTAAAACAAAAGACTTTTATATGAGAAAGAAAATTCTGATACTTGACGACAAAGAGACCATAGCCAAAGTGCTCTCCATCTACCTTATGAGCGACTACGACGTGCAGTGGCTGCCAGACGGTCTGCAGGGTGTGAAATGGCTGCAGGCAGGCAACACGCCCGACCTGATTATCAGCGACATACGTATGCCTGGAATGCGTGGCGACGATTTCCTGGAATGGATAAAGCAGAACGAGCTGTTCCGCCACATTCCTGTCATAATGCTATCGTCGGAAGATTCCACGTCAGAGCGCATCAGGCTGTTAGAGATTGGAGCAGAGGACTATATCGTCAAGCCGTTCAATCCCATGGAGCTAAAGATAAGGGTCAAAAAGATACTGCCTAACGAGGCCAGCACGCTCAGGTAGAAACATACTAAAAGGACAATGATAGGTGTAGTCTATTTAGGCGACAATCCAAAGACAGAAGAGAAGCTGAAGTATGTTCCAGGACGCCTGGTGCGCATGGAAAGGAAATACAAAAAGGCTGCCGAGGCATGCGACTCGCATGCGCCCGGCGACCATTTTATTGTATTCGTCGAGAAAAGCGAGCCCATAGAGGACGTGACATCCATCACCTATCTGCGGAGAAGCCTGAACAACATCTATCTCGTACTGCTCACACCACCACTGACAAACGCCGTGAGCGCGGTCTATAAGGCGTGTGGCATCAACGACACGCTGGACGTAGATGCCACGGTCACGGAAATAAACAAGAAGATACAGTTTGTTTGCGACAAAGAGAGCGTACTGTTTGAGAAACTACATGCACAGTACCAGATAGACCGCTTCAAGATACCGCTGTGGAAGCGACTGTTCGACATAGTCGTGTCGGCGGCAGCCATCATTACGCTCTCGCCACTGTTCATACTGACAGCCATTGCCATAAAGATGGAAAGCGCCGGCCCCGTGGTGTTCCGCTCCAAGCGAGTGGGAACAAACTACAAGGTCTTCGACTTCCTGAAATTCAGGTCAATGTACGTCAATGCTGAGGCAAAGCTTAAAGAGTTGAGCAAGACCGAGAACAAGTATGCAGAGACAGGATCTGACGGCACACCAATGTCAGCAGCCATGAACAGCCACGTCACACCCATCACGCCTAAAGAGATAGAACAACTGGACATGAACGGCGACGATGTCATGCTCATAGGCGACGACTATGTGGTGTCTGAAGACGAATTTGCCAAGATGAAAGCCGAAGACATCAGCAACGCTTTTGTCAAGATAGAGAACGACCCACGCGTCACACGCGTCGGCCGCTTCATACGCAAGTACAGCATCGACGAGCTGCCGCAGCTGTTCAACATTCTCAGGGGCGACATGTCGGTGGTGGGCAACAGGCCGCTGCCGCTCTACGAGGCCGAGAAGCTGACCGTCGATAATAACATCGATCGCTTCATGGCACCTGCCGGACTGACCGGGCTGTGGCAAGTGGAAGAACGCAGCAGAAAAGGAAAAATGAGCGCCGACGAGCGAAAGCAGCTGGACATCATCTACGGACAGAAATACAGCTTTGCGCTCGACATGAAGATAATACTGAAAACCTTCACCGCATTCATTCAGAAGGACAACGTGTAGAGCGACGAGCTCCCACACATTAATTAGCACATCATGGACAAGAGATGTTTTTCATTGTTACTTGCTGTCATGCTCTGCACGGCCAAAGTCTCAGCACAGTTTAACGAGAGCGGAATAAGCGCAGGCTTCTTTGACTCAAGCGACGAGAGCACCATCAATTTCTCTAAATTCCACCTGCCGCCGCTGGCCATACTGCTCGAAAACGCCAAGAGCAACCCACAGATACTCTCGCTGGCCAAGGCACAAGAGCTGGCCAAGGCGGAAATGAACAAGCAGAAAAGACACATCTTCTCATACATCAACGGCCACGGCTCATACAGCTATGGCAAGGCCGACATGTGGGGAAACAGCTCAAGCACATACAACAACATGATTTACCAATTCCAGGGCTCGGAACAGAACTACTGGAACGTAGGCGTGAGCGTGAACCTGCCGCTGGAAGACATACTGGATTTGGGAGCGTCTGTGAAGCGCAAACGCATGGAGATGGAACAGGCGCGGCTGGCCAAAGATGTGGCCTACGAACAGCTGAAGCTGCAGATAGCAACACTGTATGTCAACATCACCAATAACCTGGTGGCACTCAAAACGGCCGGAGAAAACGCTGCTGTCTATCAGGGAGCAGGACAGCTCACACAGGTGCAATTCCAGCAGGGAGACCTCAGCGTGGGAGCATTTGCAGAAACAAAGCAGAGGGAAGAGCAGGCCGTGTCAAACTTCCAGGCACTGCAGACGAAGATAACCGTGGACATCATAACGCTCGAGATACTGTCACGGACACCAATACTGACCAACACAACCACAGAGATAACACTTGACGACGAGCCCAAATCGGCCAAAGACATAGCACGAGAGAACAAGCAGGCCGAAAAAAGGATGAAGAAAGCAGCAAAGGAAGGAGCAAAGCGGGAACGCGAACTGCTGAAAGCTGACGAGAAAGCAAAAAAAGAACTGGAAAAACAGGCAAAGAAAGAGGAAGAAGCAGCAAAGGAGAAAGCTGAAGAGAACAACTGACGCTCACAAGCGGAAGCAAAAGATAACATCACACCAACGTAACCAAACAACAAGCGAAGAGACATGGACATTTTCAGATATGTTGTAAGATTCCTGTACAAAATCAGGTGGTATCTCGTGATACTGCCCGTCATAGCTTTCGTCGTGGCACTGTTCATGACACGCGACATGGAGAAAACATACAATGCCAACACCTCCATATACACAGGCATGATAACGGCATACAACCTGGAAGGCGGCGTGGGAACGATGGGCAACCAGCAGACAAACATACACAACCTGCTGTACATCATCACGACAGAAACAACCATACACGAAGTGGGACTGCGGCTCTTCGCGCGTTGCATGATGTACGGCAACCTGCGAAAGGACAACAACTACATTACGGCAGAACACTTCCGTACACTCTACAACAGCGTGCCCGCAGAGGTCAAGGCACTCATAGACCAAAACAGCGAGGCTCAGACATACGCCAACCTCAAGGCATACGAGAAGCCGACCCAAGACAATTTCCTCTTTGCAATAACAACCTACCACCCATACTTCAGCACATCGTCAATCAACTCGAGACTGAAGCCTATGCAGGTGGGCGGAACAGACATCATCGACATCAGCTACTCGGCCAACGACCCGGGTATATGCTACAACACCATCGACCTGCTGAACACCGTCTTTGCACGCCAGTATCAGGACATGAGATATGGCGAGACAAACAACGTCATCAAGTATTTCGAACGTGAGGTGCACCGGCTGTTCCGTACGCTGACCAAGGCCGAAAACGAGCTCATCAACTACAACATACGTAAGCGCATTATCAACTACGGCGAGCAGACCAAACAGCTGTCAATGCTACAGGCCAACCAGGACGTAAGCGACAACACGCTGCTGATGGACAAGACCACCACCGAGGCACTGACCAACTACCTGGAGAACATGCTTGGCGACCGAGCAAAGAAACTGGCAGAGAGCGAGCAGTTCACCATGAAGGTACGAGACATCTCACGCCTTCAGAGCCGCATTGCAAACCTACGGCTGATGAACAGCGAGAACGGCGGCGACGACCTGGAGGCACAGACAGAGCTGGCTAAGGCCGAGAAAGAGCTGCAGGATGCCATGAGCAACATCAAGCAACTGACAACGCGTATCGAGGCCGGCTCGTTCTCGACAGAGCAGGGTGTGAAGAAAGACCAGCTGATAGAGCCCTGGCTGACCAACCTGCTGCTGCTGAAGCAGACCGAGGCACGCATCAACGCCCAGGACATAATGAGGCAGAAGATAGACAAGGACTTCATCTACTTCGCACCTATCGGAGCCGAGCTGGGACGCCGCGAGCGGCACATTGGCTTCATCGAAGGAAACTACATGGAGATGCTGAAGGCACTGAACGCTGCACGACTGCGACAGAAGAACCTGCAGATGACCACTGCCACACTCAGAGTGCTCACACCACCGATGTTCCCACTCAATGCACAGCCCACAAACCGAATGATGGTGCTGCTGGGAGCCTTCATGCTGACATTCATGCTGACAGCGCTATTCTTCTTCATCGTGGAAATGCTCGACCGCACACTGCGCGACAAGATGCGCTCTGAGCGTATCACGAAGATACCCGTCATAGGCTGCTTCCCCAAGGAAAGCAACCTGCGCTACAGACGCTACAACAAGACCATCAACGACATGGCACTGCACCAGCTGAGCCGAGCACTGCTGCCGCACTTCAAAGAGGGGCAGCAGAACGTGCTGAACCTGCTGTCAACCGACGCTGCCAATGGCAAGAGCTACATCGCACAGGAGCTGGAAAACTATTGGGTCAGCCTGGGACTGCAGGTCAGACGCCTCACATACGACGAAGACTTCCTGGCCGAAGACAGCAAGTTTGTCATGGCCAAAGACATCAAAGACCTATGCCCCGACATCATGCCAGACGAGATAGCCATCGTGGAGTATCCTAACCTCGACAGCTACTCCATACCACCCGCACTGCTCAACATGGGCACCGTGAACCTGATGGTGACAAGGGCCAACCGTACATGGAAAGACATAGACCAGAAGGCACTGAAAGAGCTGAACGAGCAGCTGGAGGACAAGAACACCCTGTTCATGTATCTGACAGAAGCCAATCGCTATGCCGTAGAGGAGTTTGTGGGTCAGCTGCCTCCCTACACGCGCTTCAGCAACTTTGTCTATCGAATCTCGCAACTGGGCCTGACAGCAGTGGAAAACAATCATGCAAGATAGGATACAGGCAATAAACACCCGCATGACCGGCAACGGCGACAGCATTTACAACAACGGACGATACCTGCTGCTCATATTGCTGTTCGTGCTGGGTCTCTATACCATGAAGTCGGCAGGACTGCCCGGCTTTGCCGTCGTGTTCGGTGGTGTGCCTGTGCTTATCGGAGTGACATACCTGTTGCTCAACCATCGCATGATGGTGTTCTGGATACTGTTCGTTTTCAATTTTTTCGTCATGGGTCTGGCCAGGCACGTCAACTTTCCCGTGCCACTGTCGCTGCCCAACGAGGCCCTGGAGATAGTGCTCATCATGCTGGCCATCATCGACGCAAAAGACATGCAGTTCAAGCGCCTGGCCAATATGATGGGACTTATGCTGATGGTGTGGTGTGCTTTCATCACGCTCGAGCTGCTCAACAACACCGTTGACTACGGCGACATCGTGGGACCATGGTTCACCGGCGCCAGACTGATGGCTTTCAAGCTGGTTTATGCCTTCATCATCTATGCCATCTACATCAACACGCCGGAAAAGCTGCGCAAGCTGCTTTATCTGTGGGCCATACTGAGCATCTTCTGCACATGGTGGGCATGGCAGCAGAAGAACATTGGCTTCACGCCGGCCGAGCAGCGATGGTTCAACGCCGTGGGCTACCGCACACACCGCGTCAACGGCATCGTGCGCTATTTCTCGCTGATGAACGACGCAGCAACATACGGCATCAGCGCAGCCAGCAGTGCTCTCGTGTTCTATGCCACCGGACTGACGTCGCGCCTGCGCCGCGACCGTATCTTCTTCCTCATTGCCGGAGCCATAAGCACCTACGGCATGATGCTGTCAGGCACACGCACCGCTATGGCCTGTATCATCTTCGGCTTCGTGGTCTATCTCATACTGTCGAAGTCAGTCAAGATTATGGCGTGGGCCGGGGCAGTGTTCACCGTGCTGGTGGTCTTCCTGGCCTTCACTGACATAGGCAACGGCAATCCAACCATCAGACGCATGCGCTCGACGTTCAACAAGAACGATGCCTCGGCCAATGTGCGCACCATCAACCAGCAGTCGATGAAGAAATATCTTGACGAGGCCCCCTTCGGCATCGGAGTGGGCCGCTCTCCAGAGAACATACCGTCAAACAATCGCTACCGCACGCTTTCGACAATACCACCCGACTCAGAATATGTGTTCATCTGGGTCCACACAGGCTATGTGGGCATATCCGTTTTCCTTGTGACAACGGTCATAATGTTCCTGGCGGCATGCTGGGTGGTGTTCGTCAGGATAAAGAATCCGCGACTGCGGGGCATAGGCGGAGGAATATGTGCCGCCTTTGCCTCAATACAGCTCGGCGGCTACGGCAACCAGGTGCTGATGCAGTTCCCCAACGACCTGCTCTTCTATGGTGCACTGGCCATTGTGTTCAACCTGCATCTGATGGAAGACGAATGGGCAACGCAAGAAGAGAAACTGCTGGCCGAGGAGCAGGAACGCAGGCGGCTGAAACTGCTAAAGAAGCAGCAGAAGAGGGTATAAAGAAACAAGGGACGGCATAAGTCGCTCAAACAAAGAGAAAAAGAGTCTTGGCAGGCAGTGGCAGCATAAGCATCATTACCATCAACTACAACGGCTATGACGACACATGCGAGTTGATGGACACCATACCATTTGGCATGGAAGGACTCGATGTGGTGGTGGTGGACAACGGCTCGACCAGCAACGAAGCCGCGCGCCTGCAACAGCGCTACCCAGCCGCCAAAGTGGTTCAGAGCGACACCAACCTCGGATTTGCCGGAGCAAACAACCTGGGTGTCCGCCACGCTGAAGGACAGCTGCTGTTCTTCGTCAACAACGACGCACGTTTCTTCAGACCCGGGCATCCCGAGAAGACAGCAGATATGCTGAGACGCATGTCGCAGCACTTTGACCGGCAGACAGCACTGGGCCTGCTCTGCCCCGTGATACTCAACGACGACAGCAAGGCAGGACTGCAGTGGGCCGGCTACACAGCCCTGACGCATGTCACGCTGCGCAACCGCGCCGTCACTGCCCTACCCGCCGCCGGTGCACAGCCGCTCTGCGCGACGCCATACGCCCACGGCGCTGCCATGATGACACGACGCGACGTGCTGGAACGGGCTGGCATGATGTGCGAAGACTATTTCCTCTACTACGAAGAACTGGACTGGAGCCTGGCCGTGCGCAGAGCTGGATACAACATAGCCGTGGCCACCGACTGCCACATATATCACAAGGCAAGCAAGACAACAGGGCAAGACAGCCCGCTGAAGACATACTACCTGACACGCAACCGGCTGGCTTTCGCCAGCAGAAACGTAAGTCAGCCGTGCCGGATAGTCTCACTGGTTTATCAGATGGCGGTCGTGGCCCCACGCGACTGGCTGAGATACACGCTAAGCCACCAGGCGGAGCGCCGGCGCAGCCTCGCCCTCGCAATAGCCGACTACCTGTGCGGGCGGATGGGGCCATGCCGCCACGCACTGAAGCCAACGGCCGCCATGCCAAGCAAAACACACTGACAAGCGACATGACACTGATAGAGATAATAGACATTGTGTGCTTCACCATCGTTGCGTTCGCAACAGCATACATGCTCTTCTTCGCCGTATGCTCGATGTGGAGCAGAGACGAGAAGGGCGAGACGCAGCAGAAGCAGAAGCAGCAGCTACGCTTCATCGTGGTGGTGCTGGCACACAGGCAAGACCGCACCGTGATCCAAACCGTCAACTCCATACTCGGACAAAGCTATGTTCAAAGGCAGTTTGACGTGACCGTCATCTCTGACCATCAGCGAGAGATGACAAACATGCGGCTGGCGCAACTGCCCGTCACGCTCATCACGCCCAACCTGAAGGATGCCACACGCACCAAACTGCTGCAGTATGCCATGCTTCACCTGCCCAGGTTCAAACAGTATGATGTCGTGCTGCTGCTCAACGGCAACGACCTCGTCGATACCGACTACATAGAAAGGCTGAACAACACCTACGTCAGCTCTGGCACAAAATGCATGCAGACACACGTCGTTTCACGCCGACGCGACACACCCGTGGCACGACTTGAGGCTGTGGCAGGCGAGATCAACAACAGCATCTTCCGCCGCGGACATGTGGCCATCGGACTGTCGGCATCTCTTTGCAACACCGGTGTGGCCTACGACTTCGACTGGTTCAACCAGGCCATTATGAAGGTAGCCAATCCCGACGAACAGAAGGAGATGGAAGCCATGCTCATGCGCGACCATATCTTCATCGACTATGCGGAGAATATACACGTCTTCGACGAGAAAACGCGCCATGAGCACGACTTCAGCCAGACACGCTCCACATGGGTGCGACAGCAGCGACTGGCTTTCATGAGCAACATGCGCTATCTGCCCAGCGCACTGCTGCGCCGCGACTACGACCTGATAGACAAACTGCTGCAGTGGCTTCTCATACCACGAACAACGATGATGGCCATCGTCATGCTCATGGACGTGACGCTGGGCTTCGTCTTTTTCTCACTCGTCATCAAGTGGTGGGCCATCAGCGCTCTGGTACTGCTGGCTTTCGCCATCGCCACGCCAAACTATCTCGTCGATGAACACTGGGACAACACCTTCCTGCACGCACCTCTGTTGGTATATAAGCGCTTCCTGCGAAAACCCGTACAAATAACCAAGAACATACAAGATGGATATTCTGCTATGGCTGTTAGCGGCTGGCTCGGTGGCATACGTAACATTCTTCACCTTGGCAGCTCGTCTGCCGATGAAGAAAGCGAAGAGCAACGTCCAGGCTGATGCAGCCGCAGACGACGGCAGGCAGGAGCCATACCATTTCCTAATCATCATCCCTGCCTATCGGGAGGATGCCGTCATTCTGCCCACGGCGCGCGCCGCCTTGCAGCAACAGTACCCGCAGGGGCATTTCACGGTGGCTGTGGTCAGCGACCATCAGCAGGAAGCCACAAACAGGGTTCTGGCCAAACTGCCGCTTACCTTGTTCCTGCCTCATTTTGAGAAAAGCAGCAAGGCGCGTGCGTTGCAATACGCAGTGGCTCACACGACCAGCCGCTACGACTATGCCGTCATTCTCGATGCAGACAATATTGTCCGGCCAGACTTTCTCTGCCAGCTGGACACCGTGTGCCGTCATGGGCACAGCGCCATACAGTGCCATCGCACGGCAAAAAACAGCGACGGCCATGTGGCCATGCTCGACGGTCTGAGCGAAGAAATCAACAACACCGTGTTCCGTCGTGGCCACAACCGTGTGGGCCTGTCGGCTGCCCTGATAGGCTCCGGCATGTGCTTCAGCTACGACTGGTTCTCAAACCATGTAGGTGGGCTACAGACAGCAGGCGAAGACCGCGAACTGGAGAAGATGCTGCTTACCGAAGGTGTCCATATCCACTATGCCGAGCATATCCACGTCATGGACGAGAAGGTGGCGTCCAGCAGCGGCTTCCAGCAACAACGCCTCAGATGGATGTCAGCACAGCTACAGAGCCTGCTTGCGTTGCTGCCGGGCTGCCGGGCTGCCTTGCTCCACGGCAACATCGACTATATAGACAAGACCCTGCAACAGGCCCTCATACCGCGCAGCATGCTACTGGTGCTATTGCCCGTTGCCTCGGCTGTCGTCACCCTGTTTTCGCCTCCCGCCTCTGTCAAGTGGTGGTGTCTGACGACCGTATTCTGCTTGTCGCTTCTGGCTGCCCTGCCTAAGCCGATGCGCAACATGAGGGCCTTCGCCGCGCTCGTAAAGCTACCGGCCCTCGTGGGTCTGCTCCTGCGCAACATGTCACATCTGGACCGCCACAACCGCGACTTTATCCACACCCAACACACTTAGCCCCCACAACACCCACAACACCCTCAAAGCATTACTCCCGTGATTAGCAAAAGCCAACAGAAACTGATACGCAGCCTGGAGCTGAAAAAATACCGTCAACGTGAGGGTCTCTTCGTAGCCGAGGGGCCTAAGGTTGTGGGCGACTTGCTGCGTCGCGCCGAGGCCACCGCCATATATGCCACGAGCCAATGGATTGAGCATAATGCCTCTGTCATGTCGTCCGGCCCCCAGCCTACAGCCAACATTCACGAAGTGAGTCCGTCAGAGCTACAACACATCAGCTTCCTGCAGCACCCCCAGCAAGTGTTGGGCCTCTTCGCCCTTCCGCGGCAAAAGTCCGACGCGGCCATGCTGCCGACGATGTTGCGACTGCCGACGTGCGAGCTGGTACTCGCTCTCGACGGCGTGCAGGATCCAGGCAACCTGGGAACAATCATCCGACTGGCCGACTGGTTCGGCATAGGCACCATACTGTGCAGTCTGGATACGGCCGACGCATGGAGTCCTAAGGTGGTTCAGGCCACGATGGGCAGCATAGCACGAGTGAATGTCGTATATACCGATCTGAAAGAGTGGCTGTCGCACCTGCCCGCAGACGTGCCCGTCTATGGCACCATGCTCGACGGCACCGACATTTACCGTAAGCAACTGACAAGACACGGCGTAATCATCATGGGCAACGAGGGCAACGGCATTTCAGAGCAGGTTGCCGCCCGCGTGAGTCACCGACTGCTTGTACCCAGCTTCTCGCTCACGCCCGACGACACGGCAGAAAGCCTGAACGTAGCCATCGCCACAGCCGTCACATGTGCAGAGTTCAGACGCCAACAGCACGAAACAACTTAGGAACTGGTACTATATAAAGTTTACAATTATTCTTTTTAGACAACGAATTAAAACGAATTACACGAATTACGCGAATTAAAGTTAATGACACGAATTGAAACGAATTATACGAATTAAAAAATTATACGAATTACACGAATTAAAGCTCAAATGCAATCTTTATTTAGTGTCAGTTCCTTAGTAATATTCAGAATAGGCAAAAAAAACACGCAAAAATATTTTGTCAGGTAAAGAAAAAGCAGTACCTTTGCGCCGCAATTTTGCGAAACACATTATTTTATCAACTTAAAAACGTATGAACCAATACGAAACCGTTTTCATTTTGACTCCCGTTTTGTCTGACGAACAGATGAAGGAAACGGTCGCTAAGTTCAGGAAGGTGCTCGAAGATCAGGGTGCCGAGATTGTGAACGAGGAGACCTGGGGACTGAAGAAGATGGCATACGCCATCCAGAAGAAATCAACAGGCTTCTACTGCCTGCTGGAGTTCAAGGCTGAGCCTACCGTGGTGCAGGTGCTTGAGACCGCCTACCGCCGCGACGAGAAAGTGATTCGCTTCCAGACCGTGAAGCTCGAGAAATATGCCATCGAGTACGCAGAGAAGCGCCGTAACAAAATGGGTAAAAAAGAAGAGGAGGCTTAAATCATGGCAGAAGTACAACAGACACAGCAGTCGGAGATTCGCTACCTGAACGCTCCCACCATCGACACCAAGCGCAAGAAGTACTGCCGTTTCAAGAAGAGCGGCATCAAGTATATCGACTACAAGGATCCTGAGTTCCTCAAGAAGTTCCTCAACGAGCAGGGCAAGATTCTGCCCCGCCGCATCACAGGCACATCGCTGAAATATCAGCGCCGCGTGGCCCAGGCCGTGAAGCGCGCACGCCAGATAGCTCTGCTGCCATACGTGACAGACCTGATGAAGTAAGCAACCTAAAGAAAACGCAAGATCATGGAAGTTATTCTGAAAGAAGACATCATCGGGCTTGGATACAAGAACGATATAGTGAACGTGAAGTCGGGCTACGGCCGCAACTACCTCATCCCCCAGCAGAAGGCCGTCATTGCCAGCGCCAGTGCCAAGAAAGTGCTGGCCGAGAACCTGAAGCAGCAGGCCCACAAGCTTGCCGCCATCAAGGCCGAAGCAGAGAAGAAGGGCCAGGGCATCGAGGGCATCAGCCTGACGATAGCAGCCAAGGTGAGCGCTACGGGTCAGCTCTACGGCTCGGTGAACGCTGCCATGGTGGCTGAGGAGCTGCGCAAGCTGGGGCACGACATCGACCGCAAGATTGTCACCATGAAAGACATCAAGAAGATGGGCGACTATGTGGCGCTGGTACACCTGCACAAGGAAGTGGTGGTGGAAATTCCCGTCAAGGTGGTGGCCGAGAACGAGCCCGAGCCCGCAGAGGAAGCCCCTGCTGCAGAAGCTCCCGCCGAAGAAGCCGCTCCCGCTGAGGACACCGCTGCTGCCGAGACAGAGGCAGAAACCCCGGCCGCAGAGTAAGTGCAACACTCTGATACAACACACATAACACGATATGAGGTGAGCACCTGCAACAGGTGTTCACCTCTTTCTTTTGTCAGATTCATTCGTGCTGAAGGCCTACGCCTACCGATAAATGTTGTTGTCCGGAGAGATAGTAATTGTAGGGGGGTGAGGCATACCATGAATGTAGGGGCTGACCCTGTGCCAGCCCGCTCGACCGACAGGGCGTTCATCCGCAGCAGTTCCGGCGCAAGTTACACTTACGATTTCACCGTGGTTAACGACAAAACACTGGTAATGCATGATTGGACCTATACCAAGCAATGATCTTTATCGGCACTGCCCAAAGCCTCTGTAGCATTGATGTCAAATGCACAAGCGAAGGACATCCGTTAACAATAACAGGACAACGATTGCGGCGCCGTCTGAGTAAGACGACGCCGCAATGCTTTGTGTTCATTCAGGGGCTGCTGCTTATATGACGCGGTCAGGCCGCAACAGAGCTGATGTTTACGAGCAGCCTCTGCACTTTACTCCCCCTTGATGGCAGCCACACCTGGCAGCACCTTACCCTCGATAGCCTCGAGCAGTGCCCCGCCGCCGGTTGAGATATAGCTCACCTGGTCGGCCAGTCCGAACTTGTTGACGCAGGCCACGGAGTCGCCGCCACCGATGAGCGAGAAGGCACCTTCCTTTGTTGCCTTGGCGATGGCATTGCCGATGGCACGGCTGCCGTCGGTGAAGTCGTCGCACTCAAACACACCGGCAGGACCGTTCCACAGTATGGTCTTTGCGCCCTCGATAGCCTGTGCGAATGCCTTTTGACTCTCGGGACCGGCATCGACACCCTCAAATCCGTCGGGCACGTCGGTAGCGGCACAAACCACCTTCTTGGCACCTTCCTTCAGGCTCATGGTTCCGAAGTCCAGACCGTCGGTGGCTACGCAGTCGGTGCCAAGCACCAGCTCCACGCCGTTCTTCTTTGCCAGCTCTTCCACACCCAGGGCCACGTCCAGCTTGTCCAGCTCGACAATGCTGTTGCCAATCTTGCCGTCGTGAGCCTTGGCAAAGGTATAGGTCATGCCGCCGCAGAGGATGAGCTTGTCAACCTTGCCCAGCAGGTTCTCGATAATGCCTATCTTTGTAGAGACCTTCGAACCACCCATAATGGCCACAAACGGGCGCTTGATGTTCGACAGCACATTGTCAACGGCCTTCACCTCCTTCTCCATCAGATAGCCCAGCATACGATGGTCTGCATCGAAGAACTCGTCGATGACCGCCGTAGAAGCGTGCTTGCGGTGAGCTGTGCCGAAAGCGTCCATGACGTATGCGTCAGCGTATGAGGCCAGTTTCTTGGCAAACTCCTTCTGACTCTTCTTCATGGCTTTCTTTGCCTCGTCATACTCTGGAGTGCCTTTCTCCACACCCACGGGCTTGCCTTCCTCTTCGGGATAGTAGCGCAGGTTCTCCAGGAGCAGCGCCTCGCCCATCTTGAGGGCCTCAGCCTCGGCTGTTGCGTTGGCACAGTCGGCAGCAAAGCTGACCTTCACGCCCAGCGCTTTCTGCACCGGCTCAACAATCTGCTTGAGCGACAGCTTGGGATTAACCTTACCTTTGGGCTTACCCATGTGGCTCATCATGATGACAGCGCCGCCATCGTTCAGAATCTTCTTCAGCGTGGGCAGGGCACCGCGTATGCGAGTGTCGTCCGTCACATGTCCGTTTTCGTCCAGAGGTACGTTGAAATCCACACGTACGATTGCCTTCTTACCGGCAAAGTTGAATTGATCAATTGTCATGTTTGTATTACAATTAAAATAATAAAGTGGTTTTGTCGTGTTTTCAAGCCGCAAAGTTATAAAAAAATATGTGTTGCGACAAAAGAAATGCTTATTTTTTTTCAAGCTGCCGATTACAACGCACAGCTTCATCAAATGCGAAAAGGGCGACCTTCACAGGCGACCCTTTCTCTTCTTCAATAGGTATTAGTTTTTAAGGTAAAAAGATTGTTTTCAGGATAACGCTGCAAAGGTATTGACAATTATCAAGACAACCAAACATTTTAGCAACATTTTTACTTTTTTTTGACTGTTCGCCTGCACAGTCCAAATTTCGAGCATATTTTTGTTCCATCAGCTATCATTTTTGCTATAAAACCTGTAAGAAAATTATCTATATATTATAAAATGTAGAAGTGCTACCAAAAAGATGAGATACTTTTTGTGTATGTCAGAAAAAAAAACTACTTTTGCAGCGCTTTTTAACCCACAGCATTTTCGCACACAATCCAAAATAGGTATATGGAAAAGAAACTCAACAAAGTGCTGGTACTCGGCAGTGGTGCCCTGAAGATTGGGCAGGCAGGCGAGTTCGACTACAGTGGTTCACAAGCTCTTAAAGCTCTTCGCCAGGAAGGAATCAGGAGCGTGCTTGTAAACCCCAACATTGCAACCATTCAGACATCGGAGGGTATTGCAGACAAGGTGTATTTTCAGCCTGTCACCACCCATTTTGTGACCGAAATCATCAAGAAGGAACGTCCGGACGGCATCCTTCTGGCCTTTGGCGGGCAGACGGCCCTGAACTGCGGCACAGAGCTCTACACCACCGGTGTGCTGAGCGAATACAATGTTCAGGTGCTCGGCACGAGCGTCGAAGCCATCATGGACACCGAGGACCGCGACCGCTTTGTTCGCCGGCTGGACGAGATAAGCCTGAAGACCCCCGTCAGCCATGCCGTAGAGAGCATGGACGACGCTCTGAAGGCAGCGCGCGAGATTGGTTTCCCCATCATGATACGGTCAGCATACGCACTGGGCGGCCTTGGCTCGGGCATCTGCCCCGACGAGGCAGCGTTCTGCAAGCTGGCAGAGAGTGCGTTCACCTTTGCACCGCAGATACTGGTTGAGGAAAGTCTGAAGGGCTGGAAGGAGATAGAGTTTGAATGTATCCGCGATGCCAACGACCGCTGCTTCACTGTGGCCTCGATGGAGAATTTCGACCCGCTGGGCATTCACACCGGCGAGTCGATAGTGGTGGCCCCCACATGCTCGCTTGCCGATGAGCAGGTGAAGATGCTGCAGGACATCACCATACGCTGCGTGCGCCATCTGAACATCGTGGGTGAGTGCAACATACAGTTTGCCTTCAACGCCGAGACCAACGACTACCGTATCATCGAGATAAACGCCCGCCTGAGCCGCTCCAGCGCGCTGGCCTCAAAAGCGACCGGCTATCCTCTCGCTTTCGTGGCTGCCAAGATTGCCTTAGGCTACACCCTGGACCAGATAGGCGAGATGGGGACCACCAACTCAGCCTATACGGCACCGTCGCTCGACTATATGATATGCAAGATACCGCGCTGGGACCTTACCAAATTCCAGGGTGTGAGCCGGCAGATAGGCTCTTCGATGAAGTCGGTGGGAGAGATTATGTCCATCGGCCGCTCGTTCGAGGAGATGATACAGAAAGGCCTGCGCATGATAGGCCAGGGCATGCACGGCTTCGTGGGCAACGACCACACTCGCTTCAAGAACCTCGACGACGCACTGGAGAACCCCACCGACCTGCGCATCTTCGCCATAGCCCAGGCTTTAGAGGAGGGCTACAGCGTGGAGCGGATAGAGCAGCTGACGAAAATCGATGTATGGTTCCTGGAGCGGCTGAAACACATCGTTGACCTGAAGCACGAGCTGCAGAAATATGACCGCTTAGAGAACCTGCCCGACGCGCTGCTGTTAGAGGTGAAGCAGTGCGGCTTCAGCGATTTCCAGATAGCACGCTTCGTGCTCAAGCCCGAGGGCGGCAACATGGAGAAAGAGAACCTGGCCGTGCGTCGCTACCGCAAGGAGCGCGGCATTCTGCCCTCGGTGAAACGCATACCCACCGTGGCCTCTGAGCACCCCGAGCTGACCAACTACCTCTATTTCACCTATACTCACAACGCGGCGTTCCACGACAGCTTCACCGAGGCTTTGGCCAAGGTGAAACAGGCGGTGACGATGACTCTCAAGATGTCGGGGCGCTACCAGCCGGCCCACGACATCAACTACTACCACAACGACAAGTCGGTGGTGGTTTTGGGCTCGGGTGCATATCGCATAGGCTCAAGCGTTGAGTTCGACTGGTGTTCGGTCAACGCCATACAGACCGCACGCAAGATGGGCTACAAATCCATTATGATCAACTACAATCCTGAGACTGTCTCTACCGACTACGACATGTGCGACCGCCTGTATTTCGACGAGCTGTCGCTGGAGCGTGTGCTCGACGTGATCGACCTGGAGCAGCCCAAGGGCGTGGTTGTCAGCGTGGGTGGACAAATACCCAACAACCTGGCCATGAAGCTATACCGTCAGGGTGTGCCCGTCCTGGGCACGTCGCCCGTCGATATAGACCGCGCGGAGAACCGCGACAAGTTCTCTGCCATGCTTGACAAGCTGGGCATCGACCAGCCTGCATGGCGCGCCCTGACCAGCTTCGACGACGTGAAGGAGTTTGTCTCCGAGGTGGGCTATCCGGTGCTGGTGCGTCCTTCATACGTGCTCTCTGGCGCAGCCATGAACGTATGCTACGACGACGAGGAGCTGCACCGCTTCCTCGATATGGCCACAGAGGTGTCGAAGGAATTCCCCGTGGTCATCTCGAAGTTTATGACTGAGACGAAGGAAATAGAGTTTGACGCCGTGGCCGACAAGGGCGAGGTGGTGGAATATGCCATTTCGGAGCATGTGGAGTATGCCGGCGTACACTCGGGCGACGCCACGATGGTGTTCCCCGCACAACACATCTATTTCAGCACCATACGCCAGATAAAGAAGATAGCCCGCAAGATAGCCAAGGAGCTGAACATCAGCGGACCGTTCAACATACAGTTCCTGGCCAAAAACCGCGAGGTGAAGGTGATAGAATGTAACCTGCGCGCCTCGCGCTCGTTCCCGTTTGTGAGTAAGATACTGAAGCGCAACTTCATCGAGACAGCCACCAAGATAATGCTCGATGCCCCCTACTCCCGTCCCGACCGCTCGGAGTTCGACATCGACCGCATAGGTGTCAAGGCCAGCCAGTTCTCGTTTGCCCGTCTGCAGAATGCCGACCCCGTGCTGGGTGTCGATATGAGTTCCACGGGCGAGGTGGGCTGTCTGGGCGACGACCTGAACGAGGCCCTGCTCAACGCGCTCATCGCCACTGGCTACCGGCTGCCGAAGAAGAGTGTTCTCATCTCGTCGGGCGGTGCCAAGGGCAAGGTCAGCCTGCTTGAGCCTGCGCAAGCCTTGGTCCGAAAGGGCTACCAGGTGTATGCCACCCCTGGCACAGCACGCTTCTTCCAGGACAACGGCGTGAAGGCCACGGCAGTGAGCTGGCCTGACGAAGAGGGCGAGAATAAGGTGATGGACATGATAGCCGACCACCGCTTCGACCTTATCATCAACGTGCCCAAGAACCACACCAGCCGCGAGCTGACCAACGGCTACCGCATACGCCGCGGTGCCATAGACCACAACATCCCCCTGATGACCAACGTGCGACTGGCAAAGGCTTTCATCGAGGCTTTCACCGCCATGAGCGAAGACGACATCAAGATCAAGTCGTGGCAAGAGTACAACAGCTAATCTGGGCCCTGACAACTGAATAATTCGACAATCAGACTGCCAGGCACAGTCAGATAATTTAACCAGTCATGTTATTGCATGTATAGGTAGAAAAAAGAAGAAAAAGGAAGATTAAAGACAGCGGCCACGCTATACCGGCACGAGATAGCCGACAATGATGTGCCTGCGCATAGTTCATCAGCCCGACCGATGTCTTCTGTCTGCCCTTTTCTTCTTTATACCCCTCGGACATCTCCCTATACGCCCATATATCCCTTTCCCTCTCAACATGGAAACAGACCAGGCACACATCACTTCTGCCTTAGTGCTTGAAGGTGGCGGCATGCGCGGCGTGTTCACGTCGGGCGTGCTTGACGCTTTCATGAAGCACAACGTCTATTTCCCCTACACGGTGGCAGTATCTGCCGGCGCGTGCAACGGCATGTCGTACATATCACGGCAGCCGCGGCGTGCCCGCGCCAGCAACATCGACCTACTGGTCAGGTACGACTATCTGTCGCTGAAGAATCTCATACTGCAGGGTTCTATTTTCGACCCTGTACTACTTTACGACCGTTTTCCCAACGAGCTGCTCCCCTTCGACTACGACACCTATTTCCGACATGCTGCCACCTTCGAGATGGTTACGACCAACTGTCTGACCGGACGCGCCGAATATCTTTCAGAGACTCGCGACCGCCAGCGCGCCCTGGACATTGTCAGGGCATCGTCGTCGCTGCCCTACGTCAGCCATGTGGCCCTGGTCGATGACACGCCCATGCTCGACGGAGGCATCGTTGACAGCATACCCGTGCTTCACGCCCTTGGCCGCGGCTTCAGTCATGCCGTGGTGGTGTGCACCCGCAACCGCGGCTACCGCTCCGCTGAGCACGACTACAAACAGCCGCGCTTCATCTACCATCAGTATCCCAGGCTGCGCGTGGCCCTCAGCCACCGCAACAGGGTCTATAACCAGCAGCTGGAGTTGGTGGAACGCCTTGAGGACGAGGGCCGCATAAGCTGCATACGCCCTCAACGCCCGATGGAGGTGGGCCGCATGGAGAAAGATCCGGCCAAGCTGGAGCGACTGTACCAGGAAGGCTTTCATGAAGGAGAGCGCTACATTGAACGCGAAATGAAACAGTAACACAAAACATACACCAATGTCCCGAAATATATTCCACGGGCTGGGCATTGCCCTTATCACCCCCTTCACCACCAATGGCGACGTTGACTATCAGGCGCTGAAGCGTCTCGTCACATATCAGTTAGACAACGGTGCCGATTTCTTATGCATACTGGCCACAACAGGCGAGACCCCTACCCTGTCGCAGGAAGAGAAGCTGCACATCAGGCGGCTGATAATAGAGCTAGCCGGCGGACGCGTACCCATACTGATGGGCTGCGGGGGCAACAACACAGCCGCCGTGGTGCAGGAGCTGAAGACCGCCGACTGGCATGGCATAGACGGCATACTGAGCGTATGCCCATACTACAACAAGCCGTCGCAAGAAGGGCTGTTCCAACACTTTAAGGCCATCAGCGAGGCCTCGCCCCTGCCTGTCGTTCTCTACAATGTGCCGGGGCGCACGGGCATCAACATAACGGCCGAGACCACCGTCCGCCTGGCCCGCCACTGCGACAACGTCGTGGCCATCAAGGAGGCCAGCGGCAACCTGGAGCAGGTTGACGAGATAATCAAGAACAAACCGGGCGATTTCGACGTCATCTCGGGCGACGACGCCCTGACCTTCCCCATGGTGTCGTGCGGGGCCGTGGGTGCCATCAGCGTCATTGGCAATGCTCTGCCGCGCGAGTTCTCACGCATGATACGCCTGCAGATGAGGGGCGAGTATGATGCAGCACGCAAGATACACCATCGCTTCACCGACCTCTTTGCCCTGCTCTTTGTCGATGGCAACCCGGCCGGGGTGAAGGCCATGCTCTCAGAGATGGGCTTCATCGACAACGTGCTGCGACTGCCGCTCGTGCCCACACGCATAAGCACACTGCAGCGCATGAGCGAGCTGATGCGCGAGCTGCGCATATAAGCGCAACATCGTTACACATTAATATTAACAGGGTAGTACAACGAAAAACATAACGCAGCCCCACTAACCATGAAACGAAATATCGTTATCCGTATCTTAGCAGCCATTTTAGCTTGCTTCGCCGTCCCGGCCGCTGCCGAACAACTATCGCTGAAGGACATCACCAATGGGATGTTCCGCACAGAGACCATGCCGTCTGTGACAGCACTGGCCGACGGCGAGAGCTATGCCTATATCAGCGACGACGGCCAGCAGGTGGTCAAATGTTCGTTCAAGACGGGCAATCAGACGGCCACCATGATAGACCTTAACACCGCCCGTGGCCCCAAACTGGAAAAGATAGACGGCTTTATTGTCAGTCCCGACGGTACGCGCATGTTGATTCAGACCGAGACAAAGTACATCTACCGCCGCTCGTTCACCGCCGTCTATTACATTTACTCTCTGCGCAACAACACGCTGGTGCCGCTGTCGCAGGGAGGGCCGCAGCAGACGCCGCTGTTCTCACCCGACGGCCAGCAGATAGCCTTCGTCAGAGACAACAACATCTGGCTGGTGAAACTGCTCTACGACAACGCAGAGAGCCAGGTGACCAAGGACGGCGAGAAGAACAAAGTAATCAACGGCATACCCGACTGGGTGTGCGAAGAGGAGTTTTCCACCAACCGCTCAATGGTGTTCTCTGCCGACGGCAGACAGATAGTGTGGGTGAGATACGACGAGACAGACGTGAAGGAATACTCCATGCAGCTGTTCCGCGGCACCAACCCCAGCCGCGACGAGTATGCACAGTATCCGGGTCTGTACAGCTACAAATATCCGGTGCCCGGCACACAGAACGCACGCGTGAAGGTGATGAGCTACGACATCAAGAGCCACCGCACCCGCGAGATGCAGCTGCCCATCGATGCCGACGGCTATGTGGCCCGTCTGGTTATGACGTCCGACTCGTCGCGCGTGGCTGTGTTCACCCTGAACCGCCACCAGGACTTGTTACGCATTTACATGGCCAATCCGCTGTCCACGCTGTGCCAGATGGTGGTGGCAGACCGCGTCAAGCACTACATCAAGGAAGAGACCTTCCACAGCCTGCACCTCACCGACAGGCACATGCTGCTCACCAGCGAGCGCTCGGGCATGAACGGCCTGTACCTCTACACTCTGACAGGCCAGCTGGTGCGCCAGGTGGTCAGCCGCAAATATGTGGTGTGCCATGCCTACGGCTACGACGAGGCCACGGGCGACATTTACTTTTCTGCCAATCCTACCGGTCCCACCGAACGACAGATCATGGTGAGCCACAAGAACGGCAAGACGGAGGTGCTGACGCCCAAGCCTGGCTATTGGTCGGCCATCTTCAGCAGCAACTACCGCTACTTCATCGGCCAGTGGAGCGACATCAGCCACCCCACCGTCTATACGCTGCACGACAACAAGGGACACGAGCTGGCACGACTCATTGACAACCAGAAGCTTTCCGACAAGCTTGCGACTTATCAGATGGGGACGAAGGAGCTGTTCAGCTTCACCACCTCTGAGGGTGTTCAGCTGAACGGCTGGATGGTCAAGCCGGCCGGCTTTGACCCTCAACGCCATTATCCCGTCATCATGTACCAGTATGGCGGCCCGGGCAACCAGCAGGTGCTGAACAGCTGGGGTATAGGCATGAGCGGCCAGGGTGCCATACTGGAGCAATGGCTCTGTCAGCAGGGCTACGTCTGCGTGTGTGTAGATGGTCGCGGCACCGGCGGACGCGGTGCCACCTTTGAGAAATGCACCTATCTGCGCTTGGGCGAGAAAGAGGCGCGCGACCAGGTGGAGACAGCCCTGTGGCTGCGCCGGCAGCCGTGGGTCGATGGCGAACGCATAGGCATCTGGGGCTGGAGCTACGGCGGCTGGAACACGCTGATGTCCATGTCCGAGGGCCGGCAGGTGTTCCGCTGCGGCGTGGCGATAGCGCCCCCCACCTGCTGGCGATACTACGACACCGTCTATACAGAACGCTATATGCGCACACCGCAGGAGAACGCCGCAGGCTACGACGAGGTGAACCCTATAGCCCGCGCCGGCCAGTTGCACGGAACACTGCTGCTCTGCCACGGACTGGCCGACGACAACGTCCACTATCAGAACACGGCCGAATATGTCGAGGCTCTTGTCCAGGCTGACAAAGACTTCACGCAGCTGGTCTATACCAACCGCAACCACAGCATCTACGGCGGCAACACACGCAACCATCTGTTCCGTCAGTGCCTGCTCTTCTTCAATCGCGAGCTTAAACCGGCAACAACAGATGAAAGATGAAAGATTAAAGATTAAAGATTAAAGATTAAAGATTAAAGATTAAAGATTAAAGATTAAAGATTAAAGATTAAAGATGAAAGATGAAAGATGAAAGATGAAAGATGAGATAAGAGAAAACTCAAACAACTCAAAAACTCAAACAACTCAAAAACTCAAAAACTCAAACGACTCAAAAACTCAACAACTCAACAACTCAAAAAACTCAAAAACTCAAAAACTCAAACAACTCAAAAACTCAAACAACTCAAAAACTCAAACAACTCAAAAACTCAAAAAACTCAAAAACTCAAAAACTCAAACAACTCAAAAACTCAAAAACTCAAACAACTCAAAAACTCAAAAACTCAAACAACTCAACAACTCAAAAACTCAAAGAACTCAAAAACTCAAAAACTCAAACAACTCAAAAACTCAAACAACTCAAAAACTCAAACAACTCAACAACTCACAAACTCAAAAACTCAAAAAACTCAAAAACTCAAAAAACTCAAAAACTCAACATCTAAGTGCCCAGCAGCTTCTTTACCTCAGCGTCCGTCTTTGTCAGACGGTCGCGGCACAGGGCAAGAAGCTGCTGGGCACGTTTCAGTTGTGTGGTCAGCTGGTCTATATCGCTCTGGCCCTGCTCCATCTGCCTCACTATGCCCTCCAGTTCAAGCAGGGCTTCCTCATATTTCAACTCTTCTGTCTTTGCTTTCATTCCTTGTTTTGTGAGTTATTCAACAATGGTCGAAAATTAATGTTCAATGTCCGAAACATCTGCTGGCAGATAGTCCACCTTGATGACGATGACCCGTATGTGCTGATCTTCAACCAGCGGCGAGTTGACCTTAGCAATATGCCAGTCGTTGGGGAAGAAGATGAAAAACTCGCCCGGTGTTGAGTCGTAGAAGCGTGTCCGCTGCAAGTCATAGTCGTAGTGCAGCACGTCGGGCTTATACTTGCTGTTGGGTGTCGAAGAGTCGTGGTCTATTATGCCGAAGCGCTCCGTACCGCGCACCACAAACTGGAAGTCGATGTGATGATAGTGGCTCTCGCTGGCACGTTTCTCTATCGGTCCGTTCTCCGAGTCCTCTACGCTGGCCACCAGCTGCGTACCCTCTATGGGGTGACGTCCGGCAGGGATGGCCAGCAGGTCGGTGTCAGCCAGCCAGCGGAACAGGGCCTGCCACTGTCCCGGGTTGCGCTGGTATTGCAGGTAGAAGTCTGTGGCGTTGACCGAGGCATGAGGGTTGGCCTTGACAAAGCCGTTGCGCCAGCTGCCTTTTTTCAGCCATTTCGCAGCCGTCTTGTTCAGGCGGCTGTCGCTATACTGGCGGGTATAGAAACCGTCCTGGGCAATAGTGCTCAGGGCAATGGTCAGCATGACCAGCGAGATAATGATGTGCTTCATGTTCTGTTGATGTTAGATTAGTAAGTAAAGACACGAGCCTTCGCCAGACGCGGCTCACGGCTGTGCCGGTGTGGGTCCAGGTGTACCGACATTCACGGCCGGCTTGACGCAGCCCAGCTCATGCGGCAGCCAGACGCGCATCTGTCCCTGACCGCGGTGGCACCAGGCATAATAGGGTATCAGGGTGAGCCGCGTGTTTCTACTCTCGATGCGGCCATTGGCATCGTAGCCGAACGACTGTGCTTCGGTGATGAGCGTCTGCACCTGTGTGCCGGCTATCTCCGTTTTCCCCATGCTGAACTGTGGCTTCTGGTTGAGCAGTATTGACGAAAGAGCCGTCTTGTTGTCCGACGGATTGTCGGCATGTTCGGCACAATAGACCAGCGGTCCGCGCTCCACAGCCAGCAGTCCGCGGTCGGCTTTCACCTGGCTGTTGGCGCTGACGGTGCGCGGTGCCATGTCGAAATGCAGTTGCACACGGTCGCCCTTCTTCCACCAGCGCTCTATGGTCAGGTATCCGTCGGCAGTCAATACGGCCTGCTTGTCATTGCCGGCCACGGTGCCGTCCGTGCGGCTGTCGGCCACGGTAATGCCGTTGACACTGACGGTATAGCCCGGACGCTCGCCGTCGGCATAGCTGTAGAGGTCGGAGGGCAGCACCTGATTTCTCACCCAACCGGGTATGCGCAGCTTCATGGCAAACGTTCCGGCCTGGTTCTTGTCTATGCTTAGGCAGATGTCGCCCTGCCAGGGGTAGTCGGTCTGCTGTGTGAGCACCACCTTCCGTCCCGCCACACTGAGCTGGCCGGTGTTTGAGAGAAACAGGTTGACATATAGCGCCCGCTCCCTGACGGCATAGACATATCCCGGCAGCGAGGGAATGAAGCGGCACAAGTTGCTGGGGCAGCAGGCGCAGCCGAACCAGGGCTGCCGTTTGTGCTGTCCGGCCGACTCAAGCGGATTGGGATAGAAGAAGGCATCGCCTGCGAGCGACATGCCGGAGATGAGTCCGTTGTATAGTGTGCGCTCCAGCACGTCATAGTATTTAGCCTGCCCGTGGAGCAAGAACAGCCTATGGTTGACATAGACATTGCCTATAGCGGCGCAGGTCTCACAGTAGGCCGTCATGTTTGGCAGCTCATAGTTGCGACCGAAAGCCTCGCCACTGCTGGTGGCACCAATGCCGCCGGTGATGTATAGCTTTGCCGAGACGATGTTGTTCCATATACGGTCTATGGCCCGTATGTAGGCCGAGTCGCCCGTGAGAGCGGCCACGTCGGCCATGCCAGCATACATATATGCAGCGCGCACGGCATGTCCGACGGCCTCGTCCTGTTCCACCACGGGGCGATGGGCCTGCGAATAGTCGTGGGTGATGGTGGTCTTGCCGCGATAGTCGAGAAAGAACTTGGCCTCGTCGAGATATTTTCTGTTGCCCGTGACAAGATAGAGCTTAGCCAGCGCCATCTCGGCTATCTGGTGTCCGGGCACCACACAGGCCTGACCTGGTGCCGGTCCCACCTCGCGACAGACGCAGTCGGCGTAGCGTATGGCAATGTCAAGAAACTTTCGCGAGCCGGTGGCCTGATAGTGGGCGATGGCACTCTCCACCATGTGGCCCAGGTTGTAGAGCTCGTGGCTCAGGTCCTCCTCCTTGGTCCACCGTCTCTCGCCGGCCCAGGGGTGTGGCTGCTGCGGATTCTGTGTGCGGGCGGTATATAGGTAGCCATCGGGCTCCTGCGCCGAGCCTATCACGTCTATAACACTGTCAACATAGGCCACGAGGCGCTTGTCGGGGTAAGTCTGCAAGATATAGCTGGCACCCTCGATGGTCTTGTATGGGTCGGTATCGTCGAAGGAGAAAGTGCCTGGTGCTATGGCAAACACCTTTGAGGGATTGTGCAGGTGTTGGGCGGCATTAGAGAAATTGGTGTATCGGCCAGTCTCTTCACATTTGGCAAAAGCCAGCGGAATCGTTACCTCGCGGGCAGCCTGCAGACGCTGGCCCCAGAAGGTGCCGGGCGATACCTTCACGCTGGTGAAGGCAACGGGCGATATGGGGTAGCCGTGAACGGCCTGGGCCGGTGCCGGCTGCCGCACAAAGAGTGACAAGCCAAGGGCAAGAAGCGAAAAACGTGCGAAAGACATGGTTTGTAGGTTTAGGTGTTTAGGCGTTTAGGTGTTTAGGCGTTTAGGTGTTTAGGAATTGGCAGTTTTTGAGATTATGAACCGGGGGGGACATTGGATAAAACCACTTGTTGAGCCGCTAAAAAGAACAGCTGATGTCCAACGTCAGCCTGACACGAGAACGAGAGAAAAGCAAGGTGAAAAATTTCTTAGACGCTTGCTTTGTCCAAGAAATTTTTCACCCTCTGTTGTCGCACGTTCACATACCCGTCGTGTCTTTCAGGTCACCTTTAGGATAGTATTTGAACATATTCTCTTTCATCCACTGGTTGGCCTGTGCCGGTGTCAGTTTCCATCCGCTGTTGCATGTGGAGACTATCTCCACCATCGACGAGCCCTTGCCAGCCATCTGAGCCTCGAACGCCTTGCGTATGGCCTTCTTTGCCTTCAGTATGGAGCCGACACTTTCCACCGACTGTCGCGACACGAAGCATGTGCCTTCGAGCTGTGCGGCAATCTCGGTGATCTTCAGCGGATAGCCATGCAACTCGGGCACGCGGCCGTAGGGACAGGTGGATGTCTTCTGTCCCAGGAGGGTTGTTGGTGCCATCTGTCCGCCGGTCATGCCGTAAATGGCATTGTTGATGAAGATGATGGTTATGTTCTCGCCACGGTTCAGGGCGTGTATGGTCTCGCATGTGCCTATGCAGGCCAGGTCGCCGTCGCCCTGATAGGTGAAGACGAGCCGCGACGGCCACATGCGCTTGATGCCGGTGGCCAGTGCGGGTGCGCGGCCGTGGGCAGCCTCCTGCCAGTCGATGTCAATATAGTTGTAGGCAAACACGGCGCAGCCGACGGGACTGACACCGACGGATTTCTCCTCCATGCCCATCTCCTCTATCACCTCTGCCACCAGCTTGTGAACCACACCGTGCGAGCAACCGGGACAGTAGTGCATGTGGTTGTCGTTCATCAGCGTCGGCTTCTTGCAGACTATGTTTTCGGGGGATATGATGTCTTGTGCTTTCATTACGCTCTCGGGTATGTTATTTGTTCATTAGCTTTGTGCGCAGGGCTTCCACTATCTCTTCCGGCTCGGGCACGATACCTCCCAGGCGTCCGAACTGCTCCACGCAGACGACACCGTTTGTGGCCAGCCTCACGTCTTGCACCATCTGTCCGGCATTGATCTCGACCACCAGCACACCTTTCATCGTCTTGGCCCTGTCTGCTATCTGCTCTGTGGGGAAAGGCCACAGAGTGATGGGGCGGAACAGACCCACGTTGAGCCCTTCGGCGCGGGCTATCTCGATGGCTTTCTCCGCAATGCGTGCGGCCGAACCGAAGGCCACTATCATATACTGTGCGTCGTCCATGAATTTCTCTTCGTAGCGCACCTCCTTCTGCCTTATCTCGGCATACTTGGCCTGCAGGTGCAGGTTGCGCTTCTCCATCTCCTCGGGCTTCAGCTCGAGCGATGTGATCACGTTGCGCTTGCGGTTGCGCGTCTTACCTGTCGAGGCCCAGGGGCACTGTGCTATCACCTCGTCGTCGGTGCGCCGCGGCTTTTGCGGCGGCAGCACCACCTTCTCCATCATCTGGCCGATGACGCCGTCGCTCAGTATCATGGCCGGATTGCGATAGCGGAACGCCAGCTCGAAGGCCAGGTCAACAAAGTCGGCCATCTCCTGCACAGAGGCCGGCGCCAGCACGATGACGTTGTAGTCGCCGTTGCCGCCACCGCGGGTAGCCTGGAAATAGTCGCCCTGCGACGGCTGTATGGTGCCCAGTCCGGGCCCGCCGCGCTGCACGTTGACAAACACTCCGGGCAGCTCGGCACCGGCCATGTATGTTATGCCCTCCTGCATTAGCGCCACACCGGGACTCGACGACGACGTCATGGCGCGCTTGCCGCTGCCCGCGGCACCATAGACCATATTGATGGAGGCCACCTCGCTTTCGGCCTGCACCACAACCATGCCCGTGGTCTCCCAGGGTTTCAGCTCGGCCAGCGTCTCTATCACTTCGCTTTGAGGCGTGATGGGATAGCCGAAATAGCCATCGCACCCGCAACGTATGGCAGCGTGGGCTATTGCCTCGTTGCCCTTCATCAGCGTCACTTCTCTTTCTTCCATTGTGTCTATTCCTCCATTTTCTTACGATACACCGTGATACACCCGTCGGGGCACACTATGCCGCACGAAGCGCAGCCTACGCAAGCCTCGGCGTTGACAGGCTCCACATACGGATAGCCGTGGACATTCACCTTATTGGCCAAAGCGATGACATTCTGCGGACAGGCGATGACGCACAGCGAGCATCCCTTGCAGCGGACGGTGTCAACCACTATGGCACCTTTCATTTTTGCCATATAATAGATAATTATTGTTGGTTTCTGCTGTTCTTAGCGGCCACAAAGTTACATATTATTTCCGAACCTGCAAAAAAAACGATATCATTTTTGCCGCATGGCGGCTCAGAGTGCAGCCTCCTGCAGCAGCTCGCCCAGCGTGGGGTGGATGTGCACCACGGAGGCCAGCTGGCCCACGGTTGCTCCGAGGCTCATCAGGGCCGTTGCCTCCTGCACGATGTCGGCTGCGTGCGCGCCATAGACATGGCAGCCCACGATGCGGCCTGTGGTGCCGTCGGCCAGCAGCTTGACCATGCCCTCGGTCTGCTCCATAGCCACGGCACGGCCCGAGCTGCGGTAGTGGCTCTTGCGACACACATAGCCTGGGAGTTGCTCCTTGGCCTGCTCTTCGGTCATGCCCACGCAGGCACACTCGGGCGCTGTGAAGATGGCAGCTGGCATGGGGCACTCGCCATCGACCGCCAGACACCGTCCATCGTCCATCGACCGCAGGATATGTCTCACGGCACGGAAGCCCTGCATGGTGGCAGCATGGGCCAGCAGGTTGCGGCCGTTGACATCACCGATGGCATACAGGTGTGACACCGTGGTCTGCATATTGTCGTCAACGACAATGAATCCGCCACGCCCGATGGCTACACCTGTGGTTTCAAGCTTCAGGCCCGTGGTGTTGGGCTGCCGTCCTGTGGCCACCAGCACGGCATCGGCCTGCAACAGACATTCCCTGCCTTTCTTGTCGAGATAGGCCACACGGCGTTCGCCCGTGGGCATCAGCGCCACTTCCTGCACGGCGGCCTGCATGACAAAGGCAATGCCCTGGCGCTCCATCTGCTTGCGCAGGCGCTTGGCTATCTCACCATCGACGGCCGGCAGGCACTCGCGCAGAAACTCCACCACTGTGACCTCTGCACCGAAGCGACTGAACACACTGGCCATCTCCATGCCTATCACACCCGCACCCACGATGCACAGCCGTCGCGGCAGCCGGTCCGTGGCCATCAGCTCGGTGCTGCTCATCACTATGCCCTCGGCCACGCCGTCGGCGGCCGGGGTGCCGTCGGCTCTCAGCAGCCGCAGTCCGGGCGGCAGCTTTGGCAGCGAGCCGGTGGCAACGATGATATTGTCGGCGCTGAGGCATCCGTGGCCCTCCACTTCTATTGTCGCTGCATCGACAAAGGCAGCACGCCCTCGCACTATGGTTATGCCGGGCTGACTGAGCAGCTGCTCAACGCCGCCGCGCAGCTGCGACGTCACGCTGTCCAGGCGACGACGCACCCTGTCGAAATCGACCTGTGCCTCGGGCAAGGCCTCGCGTATCACGCTCAGGCGGTCGGCCTCATGGCAGAGCGTCTTGGTGGGTATGCAACCACGGTTGAGACAGGTGCCGCCCACCTCAGCCTCTTCCACCACGGCAACCTGCAAGCCATGTTCGGCAGCATAGACGGCAGCACGGTAGCCGCCAGGACCACTGCCGATGATTGCAAGTTGGAAATGTCGTGTGTCCATTGGAAATAATCGTTGGTTAAAAGCTGAAAAATTATGACAATTATAACTATATACAATAAATGTGATACTTACAGCTTGCAAAAGTACATAAATTATATGACCTACGAAAAGATAAACAAAATAATTTGATGTCGCTGAAAATTTCGGCCAGTAGGGTTAAAACCTGCCAAGGGTTTTTGCTTACTGGCAAAAGGCCTTTCGGCTACAAGCGAAAAGCCTTTCGGCTACAGGCGAAAAGCTTTTTGCCTGTAGCCAAAAACCCTGACGGGGTCTCTTTTGTACCGCAAAGGAGCCTCTTTTGTACCTTGACGGGTCCTGTTTTGTACTTGAACGGACCCAGTTTTTTACCTGGGCTACCCTGACAACAATAAAAAACTTTAAGCAGACCGGCTGGCAATTCGGATTTTTTGTCTAAATTTGCAGCCGCCCACAACGGGGAAAGCAACAGAAAAACGAAAACAAGCGCAAAAATGTTCAGCCGCATAATCAGATTTAGTCATACGTCAACGTCATGCATAGCCCTTACCTTCAGTCTGTTGGCGACGGGCCTTTCAGCCCGCGCTCAGGTGGGCGAACACCGCAACACCCTGTCCATAGGCGGCAGCGCCGGCTGGAACATGACCACCGTGGGTTTCATGCCCAAGGTGCCACAGTCCATGCAGGGAGGACTGACCTTCGGACTGACGGCACGCTACACCTCAGAGAAATACTTCTCGTCCATCTGCGCCATAGAGGGCGAAGTGAACATTTCACACACCGGATGGCGGGAGAATATACTCGACATCCACGACCGCCCCATCTCCCTTGCCAGCGACACGACGCAGGCCATAGCCTATCAGCGCAAGCTGACATACGTGCAGATACCCATACTGGCGCGCATGGGCTGGGGGCGCGAGACCAAGGGCCTGCAGTTCTTCGTCCATGCGGGTCCGCAACTCGGCATACTGATAGGTGAGGCAACGGAAAGCAATTTCGACCTGCAGACACCGTTGCACAACAAGCGTGTGTCGAACGTAGTGGCGCAAGACACTATGGCCGTGGAGCGCAAGGTGGACTATGGCATCATGGCGGGAGCAGGACTGGAGTGGTCGCACCCGGCGGTTGGTCATTTCATGTTGGAGGGCAGATACTACTATGGCTTGGGCGACCTGTTTGGCAACTCGAAACGCGACTATTTCGGTCGCTCCAACCTTGGCATCATTACCGTGAAGCTGACTTATCTGTTTGACATAATGAGATAATCGAGTAGGAGCGTCTTCTACGTCGCCGAGCGGTCGGTCTCGAAGCCCTGCAGACGGTCGTCGATTTGCTGCGATTCCCGAGCAAGCTCGCCTACCCGTAGCCTTTCACGCCGTCGTGATTGGCGTTCTTGCGTCCCTTCTTTAACTTTGCAGTTTGAAAAGAGAGTCCTTACGAACTCTTAAATAATTTAACGTTCAATAAACGATAAGAAAATAAAGAGATATACCAGTTTTTCCTTACCTTTGTTGTAGAAAGGAAGGATTAACTGCCGGAGGCCAACCTAACGTCCCTTCGAGGCTTTGAGCCTATCTACCGTTGAAGGCCCTCCGGATTTCAAGCTGCAAATTCCAAATAGGAAGGTAGGCTCGAAGCCTAATTAAAGTTTCCTTATCTCATAGTAGTACCGCTCGCGGCGGAGAGGCATCATTCCGCCCTCCCGGTAGCACCGCTCACGGCGGAGAGGCTCGTTCCCGTCCTCCCGGTAGCACCGCTCACGGCAGAGAGGCTCGTTCCTGTCCTCCAAGTAGCACCGCTCGCAGCGGAGAGGCTTGTTCCCGTCCTCCTGGTAGCACCGCTCACGGCAGAGAGGCATGTTCCTGTCCTTCAAGTAGCGCCGCTCGCGTCTGAGAGGCTCGTTCCTGTCCTCCAAGTAGCACCGCTCACGGCAGAGAGGCACCGTCCTGTCCTCCAAGTAGCACCGCTCACGGCAGAGAGGCACCATCCTGGTCTCCAAGTAGCGCCACTCGCGGCGGAGAGGATTTAGAGAGAAAAGGAGGGCGGCGCCGTCCGCGCCGTGGCTTTCGGAGCCGCCCTCCTTGGGTTCATTACCTCACAGGGGGTCTGTCCCCCTGTGAGCAACGATTAATGAAGTGAATTCAACGAATTCATTCAAAAACCTGTCCCCATGATCTCTAATCTACTCATGATCTACTTCTCGTTGATTATGAGGTTGAGACCTTGTCTGCGATAGTAGGGAAAGCGCGAGTCGCTGGAGATGAGTGGGATGTGAAGTGTCATGGCATGTGCGATGATGACGTGGTCGCTGGGGTCTTTGTGGTTCTGCGCCGTATTGATGCGCAGCCGCGAATAGGTCTGCATCACATCTTTCTGTATGGGCAGAATTTCGATATAGTAGTCCTGCTCTATGGCGTTGACCATGTCCTCTGCCGTTTTCCATCGCTTATTGCCCCATCCTTTGGCATTGTAGGCCACGATGAGTTCACGTACGCTCTCGGCACTGATGCACAGCACGGCATCGGGTTCATTGAGCAGGTCGTACACGTCCACATCAAGCAAATCTTGGTCGGTTGCCCAGTATATGTAGGCGTTGGTGTCGAGCAGGTATCTCATAACATCAACATAGGGTCTTTCACCCAGACTTCGCCTTGGTGTCTTCTGGCGGCTTCCATGTATTTGTTACCTGCTGGCTTTGCGGCGTTGATGGCTTTTCTCTCCTCAGGGGTGAGTTTCATTCTCCTTCTTGAAGGCTTTCTTGTCGTTGTTGCTTCCATCTTTTTTGTTTTTTTGAGTTTAACGGTGCAAATATACAACAATTTCCCGACATTCCTGCGGTTTC
>JAILBT010000062.1 GCA_024680755.1 Prevotella sp.
GAAAAAGCGCGGGTCTAAACAGTCTTGCTTATCCCGTCCTTTAGGCTCTCGCATTGCCTCCATCCGGGGATAAGCAATGTCGAAGCCCACGCTGTAATGAAATACTATAGGAATACTAAGTACGTCATACCCATGGACGTCGGTCATCGCGTTATCATGCGGATGGGTTCTGAACTTGCGAGATTCAAAGGACCGCAGCATAACGTTTAACTCAACGTCTTTTCAATATGTCTGTCGCCCGCCTTATCCCAGAAAGGACTTGTCGGCATAAGCCGAAAGCCACTTCAGGCTCCGACGATTGACGGTGCAAAAATACATACTTTTTTTGAATCCACAAAATTTTTATGATTTTGCACGAGCAACATGCGTTTTGTTGGCGTTCAACACATTGCTGTTGCCTCAAAGAAAACACAATTAACCCACAACTATCTTAGCGTCTTTTTCCGGCTGCAAAGATACGCCGCAACGTGGCACACCACAAAGAATCTTTACACTGTGTGGGTGTGACTATACAAACTCTTTGTAGTTGTCGGGCGTAACCACTTGAAATGGGGTGTCGGGATAGGTGTCAAAACGACAAACCGGTCCTTGATTTCGCCTCAGCTCAATTAAATGCAAATATATATACAAAATGTATTCAATACAGTAGAATAAAAATATTTGTTTTGTGACACAGAACAAATGTTGAGATTTTGCTGGAAGCCAGAGGACTATTTGAGCCAATCCGGCTACCCCGTCATTATGTGCAATAGAAGTTTGAGCGGTTAGGATATCCTGTCACCGCAGAAGTCCTTCCGCTTGCATTTGGCGCAGTGCAATCCCTGCCATACGCTGTCGAGGTGGTCGGCAACGAAGTTTTTCACTTTATTGCGCTTTTATTGAAAAAGCATTCCTCCTTTTTGCTTGCCGATATACAGACAAACTCTGTGTCGGTACAAGGAGTACAACTCTTTTATATCTCCAATCATTCTCCATGATAGATCCTGTTATCTCTGGCGGAGTTTCGCTGTCGATTGTAACGGTTTCCAGATTATCATTCCAAAGAGCATCAACATGCACCTTCGAGACATTTTGAGGTATTCTTATGGTCTTTAATGCAGGATTACTGGCCAAAGCTCTCTCTCCGACTTCTCGAAGGGTTGATGGTAAATGTATATAATTTAGATATGGGTACCCATACAAAGCTCCTTTCTCAAGAACTTCCACACCTTCTGGTACAATAAATTCTTTCCGATGATAGTCAGGTACAGAAACAAGGGTTTTTCCATCCTTGCTATAAAGAGATCCGTCAATCACGCTATAAAAAGGATTGTCTGGGTCGATATGGAACTCTTTAATATATGGACTATAATTAAACGCTCCTCCAGGGACTCCATAGGGGCTCCGTAGTGGTTCAGGGGTGACATTGGAGGTAAAAAGGTGACAAAAGGATGACATTTTGGCAGTTGGGCATGCTTTTTGCAAACCTGGTAAATCAGATTTTTCTATTTGATTTTTAAATCGTATATTTGCAACCCGTTAAAAAACCGACTATGTACTGCAAAAGACTGATAATAACACTGTTCACACTCACACTCGCCTGCGCGGGCGAAGCGCAGGAGGTGCTTTCGCTCGACACCTGCCGCGCACGCGCCCTGCGTGCCAACACGGGCCTGAAGCGCAGCGAGTTGAAACGGGAGGAGACTGAGGCACTACAGAATGTGGCCCTCTGGCAGATGCTGCCCAAGGTGAGCGCCAACGGCGGTTACCTGTGGATGGAGAAGCAGGTGAACCTGCTGAGCGAGGACGACAAGACGCGCATCAGCCACATGGGCGACGAGGCGGTGGCCGACCTTGGCACAGCGCTGCACCGCGAGTTCGACGACATCCCCGTGGTGGGCAACGCCATCTCTACGAGACTCGACAATGCCATAGCCAATTCCAACCTCGCACCCCACCTCAACGGCATAGGCGAAGAAATCGTGCAGGGCTTGGAGACAGACACGCGCAACATGGGTGTGGCGACGGTGACGCTGACACAGCCCATCTACCTCGGCGGCAAGCTGATGGCCGCCTACCGCACGGCGCGCCTGCTGCACGAGCTGAGCGGCATGGAGTATGACAAAGAACGCGAGTCGCTACTGGTGAGCGTCGACGAGGCCTACTGGCAGGTGGTCAGCGTGCAGCACAAGAAGGAGTTGGCGGAGCAGTATGCTGCGCTGCTCGACACGCTGGAGCACAATGTGCAGCTCGCCGTCGAGGCCGAGATGGCCACCCGTGGCGACCTGGCCAAGGTGCGTGTGAAACGCAACGAGGCGCAGATGAACCTCACCAAGGCCACCAACGGGCTGGCGCTGGCCAAGATGCTGCTGGCGCAACGTTGCGGCATGCCGCTGGATGCGTCGTTCACCGTGCAGGGAGCCCAAGTGGTGCAGGAGGTTAAGGACAATGGCGACATACCGGCCATCGACATCGAGGAGGTCTACGCCCGGCGCGGCGAGATGCACATGCTGCGCCTGAGCGACAGCATAGCCCGTGAGGGTGTGCGCATGGCCGCCAGCACGCTGAAGCCCAACATCGCCGTCAGCGGCGGCTACTTGCTGAGCAACCCCAACGTGTTCGATGGCTTCAGCAACACCTGGGGCGGCACATGGATGGCCGGCGTGGTGGTCAACGTGCCGCTGGTGCATGTGGGCGGCATCTACGCCGTCAAAGCCGCCAAAGCCAAACGCCGCGAGATAGCCCTCCAGACCGAGGAGGCCAAGGAGCTGATAGCGCTGCAGGTGAACAAGGTGAGCTACGAGCTCGAGCTGGCATACAAGAAGAAGGTGCAGGCCGAGAGCCTCGTGGAACAGGCCGAGGAGAACCTGCGACTGGCCGACGAGAGCTTCAAGGCGGGCATGTGCAGCAGCAGCGACCTGATGATGGCGCAGACGGCCTGGCTGCAGGCGCAAACCGAGCTGGTGGACGCCGACATAGAGATTGCAATGGGCAAGGTGTACCTGAGACAGGCGCTGGGGAATTGAGAATTGATAATTTAAAATTGAAAATTGATAATTGAGATTTTATGAAAGAGAATAATAAAAGTCTGTGGGCCGGATTGGCTGTGGTGATAGCTACGGTGGTCATCATCCTGCTTGTTGGAATTCTGGCCCTGAAGCCGCAGAAAGAGCTTATCACCGGCGAGGCCGACGCCTCGGAGTACCGCGTGAGCAACATGGTGCCTGGTCATGTGGACACGCTCTATGTGAAGGAGGGTGACCATGTGAGGCGTGGCGACACGCTGGCGCACATAGCCAGCCGACAGGTGGACGCCAAGATGCTGCAGGCCGAGGCCGCCCGAAGCGCCGCCAGCGCACAGAGCCGCAAGGCTCAGGCCGGCGCCCGCAGCCAGCAGAAGGAGATGGCCTACCAGGTGTGGCAGAAGGCAAAGGCCGCTGAGGAGGTGTACCGCAAGAGCTACGAGAGAGTGAAAGGTCTCAAGGAGAAGGGCGTGGTAAGCGCCCAGCAGTATGACGAGGTGGAGGCCAAGTACAAGGTGGCACAGGCCGACTGCGCCGCTGCCGAGCAGCAGTACCTCATGGCTCAGGAGGGTGCGCAGCGCGAGGATATCGACGCCGCTGCGGCCCTCGTGGGACGTGCCGGCGGCGCTGTGGCCGAGGTGCAGAGCTATCTGGACGACAGCTACCTCATTGCTCCATGCGATGGCGAGGTGGTGGAACTTTTCGCCAAGGTGGGCGACCTGATAGGCACCGGCTCACCGGTGGTGAGCATACTCGACATGGACGACAGTTGGTTCTTCTTCGCCTTGCGGGAAGACCGTCTGAACGATGTGGGCGTGGGCTCCACGGTGCAGGTGCGCATACCGGCTTTGGGCGACCAGACCTACAGCGGCACGGTGCGCAAGGTGCAGGCTATGGCCAGCTACGCCACCTGGCGCGCCACCAAGACCAACGGACAGTACGACGTCAGGAGCTTCGACGTGAAGGTGGTGCCGTTAGAGCACATAGAAGGGTTGAAACCAGGCATGACGGCAATATTGGAGAAGTGACGGCAGAGGATGTGGAGGGTTGTAAATAGGGAGCTGCGACGCATATGGCACAGTCCGCGCTATCTGGTCATCCTGACGCTGGCCGCGGTGCTGTCGTTCGTCTTCTTCGCTACCATGACGCAGGAAGGGCAGCCGCAGAAGCTGCATGTCGGCGTGGTGGACCTCGACCACAGCTACCTCTCGCGGCGCCTCTGCCACGAGCTGGAGGCCACACAGGGTGTAAGCGTGGCGGCTGTCTATGACAACCACACCGAGGCCCGTATGGCCATGCAACGCGGCGAGATATTCGCCTTCTACGAGATTCCGGTGGGCACCTACAACGAGATGCTGCAGTTCCACGCGCCGCGCTTCAGCCTCTACACCAACCAGTCGTACCTCCTGGCGGGGTCGCTGAGCTACCGGCAGCTGGCCACAATGGGCAAGCTGGCGGCAGGGGCCGTGCAGCGCGAGGTGCTGCGCAAGAAGGGCTACAAGGACGACGCCATCATGGGGCTGATACAACCTGTGGCGCTGGAGACCCACGCCGTGGGCAACACCAAGGCCAGCTACTGCATTTACCTGATGACGACGCTGATACCGGGCATCCTAGCGCTGCTGGCGCTGTTGCATACGGCCTACGTGATTGGTCGCGAACGGCAGGAGCGGACGGTGAAGTCGTGGATGCGCAAAGCCGGCGGCGACGCCCTGAAGGCCATGTGGGGCAAGGCGTTGCCCTACACCTGCTACTACTCCATGCTGCTTCTGCTGGCCAACGTCATCATGTACGGCCCCATGGGGATGCCGCTGGAGGGGAGTTGGCTGCTGCTGGCGCTGCACTCGGTGTTGCTGATCGTGGCCGGACAGAGTGCGGCTATGTTCCTGATGGGCTGCGTGCCCGACCCGTCGGTGGCCATGAGCCTGACGTCGGCCTATGCGACGCTGAGTTTCACGATGTGCGGCTTCTCGTTCCCTGTGGACGCTATGCCGCTGCCCATGCAGTCGTTCAGCCTGATGTTCCCGTTGCGGCACTACTTCCTGGCGATGCGCGACATAGCCTTCTTCGGCAACGGTTTCGACATCTGTTGGCCGCAGACGGCCATGCTGACGGCCTTCTGGCTGCTGTCGCTAATAGGTGCCGCCATGCTGAACCGCCAATATGAAAGGAGGCTGGCATGCTGAAGAGAATGACGGGTCACCTAAAGGACACGTGGGATGTCTTCGCAGCCGAGGTGCGCCGCGTGTTCGGTGACAAGACGACAGTGGTCATCTTCTTCCTTGCCACGGTGGTCTATCCGCCACTCTACTATTATATCTACCACCTGGAGATGCTGACGGAGATGGCGGTGGCTGTGGTGGACCTGTCGCAGGGGCGCGACGCGAAACGCTTCGTGCACAAGCTTGACGCGACGCCGGAGGTGCATGTAGCCTACCGCTGCGCCAATATCGGCGACGCCGAGCAGCTGCTGCGCGAACACAGCGTGAAGGCCATATTCCTTGTGCCGAAGGACTACGACGCGCTGATAGCGCACCAGCGAACGGGCAGGGTGACTGTGGTGACGGACATCAGCTCGTTCATCTACTACAAGAATGCGCTGATGGGCGGCAGCAATGTGCTGCTCGACGAGATGAAGACCACGCAGCTGACCTTCCAGGCCGCAGAGGGCGTCACTGGCGAACAGGCACGCATGCAGATCGAGCCTGTGGCCTACGACGACGTGAAGCTCTACAACCCGGGTGGCGGCTACGCCTCGTATTTCATACCGGCGCTGCTGATGCTGGTGGTGCACCAGACGCTGTTTTTCGGCATCTGTGTGCTGTGCGGCGACGCCAACGAGAACCGCAGGGCCCTGCGGCTGATACCGCCGCGGTTGCGCTCGCGGTCGGTGTACCGTGTCACCCTGGGCCGTCTGCTCTGCTTCCTGTTCATATACATCCCCATCACGCTGCTCGACCTCTGGATCATCCCCTACCTCTTCGGCATGCCGCAGCTGGGGCGGCCGCTGGACGTGATGATGGTGGTGCTGCCGTATGTGATAGCCATCACATGCTTCGCAATGACTTTGGGCAACATCTTCGCCCGCGAGCGGATGAGCATGCTGCTGTGCTGCCTGTTCTTCTCGGTGATACTGTTCTTCCTGAGCGGTGTGGTGTGGCCGCAGAGCAACATGCCGCGCTTCTGGTATGTGTTCTCGTACCTCTTCCCCTCGACACCCGGCATACAGGGCTTTGTGCGCATCAGCTCGATGGGTGCCACGCTGCACGAGGTGCGCCACGAGCTGCTGGCGCTGTGGCTGCAGGCGGGTGTCTATTTCGTCACAGCCTGCCTGTCGATAAGGTTCATCAAGAGATTCAGTAGACGATAAGTCCCAACAAGCCCGACGCCAGGATGAGCAGAATGGGGCTTTTCTTGCAGCGCCACGAGAGGACGAAGACCGCGGCGAAGATGAGCACGGAGGCTATGAAACGTTTGTTCAGGCCGACGGTCCCGAAGCTTTCCGACCCCATAAGACGGATGGCGGCGGCAGCTATGAGACCGATGACGGCGAGGCGCAGCACACGCATGACGACGGCCACACGCGGCTCGTCCTTGTGGCGCAGCAGCCAGCCGCTGACGGAGTGTTTGGCTTGGCAAGATGTATTGTCCTACTCGCTTCCATTTCGTCCAATTTTTGTGGGTTATTGCAATATTCTATCTCCACAGAAGTCCTTCCGCTTGCATTTGGCGCAGTGCAATCCCTGCCATACGCTGTCGAGGTGGTCGGCTGCTGCATCCACCAACGACGGTTCGTCGGTGAGGATACCGGCCTCGAAGTTGCGGTTGCCTTCGCCTTTCATACCGATGCCGGCACCTGTGAGGTTGGCGGAGCCGAT
>JAILBT010000079.1 GCA_024680755.1 Prevotella sp.
TCCTTACTACACATCTCCTTACTACACACCTCCTTACTACACATCTCCTTACTACACATCTCCTTACTACACATCTCCTTACTACACATCTCCTTACTACACACCTCCTTACTACACATCTCCTTACTACACACCTCCTTACTACACATCTCCTTACTACACATCTCCTTACTACACATCTCCTTACTACACATCTCCTTACTACACATCTCCTTACTACACATCTCCTTACTACACATCTCCTTAAATGTTACAGTCTCTTCTTTCCAACCTGAACTACGGCACCATCTTCTTCCTCATGCTGCTCGAAAGCACCGTGGTGCCCGTACCGTCAGAACTCGTGGTGGCTCCCGCCGCATACCATGCTGCCGCCGGCCACACAGACATCTGGCTGGTGTGGCTGGCCGCCACGCTCGGCGCCGGCGTGGGTGCCTCGGTCAACTATGTGGCGGCTCTCTACCTGGGCCGCCCGCTCATCTATCGCTTTGCCAGCAGCCGGTGGGGCAAGGCCTGCCTGCTCTCGCCAGAGAAGGTGGAGCGCAGCGAGCGATACTTCGACGACCACGGCGTGGTGGCCACACTGACCGGACGACTCATTCCCGGCATAAGGCACCTGATATCGATACCGGCCGGACTGGCACGCATGCACTACTGGAAATTTCTGTTCTACACCCTCGTAGGCGCCGGCGTGTGGCACGCCATACTGGCCGCCCTCGGCTGGTATCTGCACATGGCCGTGCCAGAAGAGCAGCTGGCCACGGAGATAGAACGCTACAGCGAATACATCAAGATAGTCATTGTGGCCCTGGTAGCCGTGGCTGCAATATATTTCGGCGTGAAATATACCATGAAGCGGAGGTGAAAGCAGAATGAATTACGAACAGATAGTTGAGGCGCGGCAGAACGCCGACCCGCGCGGGCTGCACACCCCGCTGGGCAGCCTGGTGCGACGCAAGACCGATGCCGCCTGGCAGAACGAGCTGCAGCTGAACGCACAGCTCAAAGACAGCGTGCCCTTTGCCTGTGCGCTGCAACACGACATGGAGCAGAGCCGGCTGCTGCACAGCCGACAGCAGCTGACCTTCGCCATCGAGAGCGACGACGCCGGACCCTACGCCCTGCAGCTGGGCAAGATGGCACTGACGACGCTGGAGCACTATCTGTCCGAGCACCCCGCCGAACTGGCTCGCAAGGGATACATCGACGGCGTGCTGGCCGACATGGCACAGCTGAGCGCCGAGGCCGCAGCCCACGACATGCTGCTTGTGTGCATGCACCCGGCACTGGTCATGGTGAGGCAGACAGACGGCCGCCCGCTGTCGCTGCTCCACGGGTCGTGCTATGCGGGCAACGCCCAGCTGATGACGGCGCTCTACGGCGAGGTGAGCGACAGCGTGGCGCCCGAGGTGATGAACGGAGAGACGCCCACGGCGGCGGCCGACACCTACGCGCTGGCATGGCTGGCGCAGTGGCTCTACGGCAGCGCCGCAATGCCCATAGGCGCAAAGGGCATACTGGCACGCGCACTAAGCACCGAGCCCAGACGCCGACAGCCCACGCCACAGGCGCTGATGAAGGCGCTGGCCGAACGCCGCAGCACGCTGCGCTCGCTCATGGCCATGACAGCGGCGCTGATGATAGCGGCAGCGGCCGTATGGGTGTATGTAGAGATGGTGCCGGAGACAACCGTGGTGGAATTTGTCAAGCCCGTCGAGAACGACCCCATGGCCGCCACCCTGGAAGACACCATCATCATAGAAGACCTGAAACCGGGCGACACCGTGAGGCTGTCGCCGCGCGAACAGAAAATGCTGCAGCAGTATAGCGACAAGGCAGAGGCCATCTTCCGCAAGCGCTTCAGCAAGGAGGCCGACCGCATACTGTCGAACATCTACAACCGCAGCTCGATGACCGGCGACCGCGAGAAATTCGTGGCAGGCTCGGTGGCGGGTGCCTCCGAACTGGACGAGCTGGAGAAGCGCCTGGCCGAGGAAGCCGGCATAACCGACGTGCGCGGCCAGAAGCTGGCCAGCGAGATAATAGACCAGCTGACGAAACAGAAGCTCGAGAAGCTGAAGGAGAGCAAGCAAGACTGAGCCCCCCGTCCGTCCGGTAAACTGCGCCACTGGCGCAGTACACCTAACCCCACTGGCGCAGTACACCTAACCCCGTCCGGTAAACTGCGCCACTGGCGCAGTACACCTAACCACCTAACCCCCTATCCCCCTTCCCCCATGATCAACCACCAACTCCTTTACCCCGAGAGCATCGTTGTTGTCGGCGGTTCAAACAACACCCACAAGCCCGGCGGCGCCGTGGTGCGCAACCTGCTCGGCGGCGGCTACCAGGGCGTGTTGCGCATAGTCAATCCGAAGGAAGACGAGGTGCAGGGCATCAAAGCCTTCCACGATGCCAGCGAGCTGCCGCCCACCGACATGGCCATACTGGTGGTGGCCGCACGCTTCTGCCCCGACTATGTTGACTACCTGGCACGCGAGAAGAGCGTGCGCGCCTTCATCATCATCTCGGCCGGCTTCAGCGAAGAGACCAGCCAGGGAGCCGCGCTCGAACAACGCATACTGGACAGCTGCCAGCAGTACGGTTGCGCCCTGATAGGCCCCAACTGCATCGGACTGCTGACCCGATGGCACCACTCGGTCTTCACCAAGCCCATACCGGCGCTGAACCCGAAGGGAGTGGACTTCATCAGCGGCTCGGGAGCCACGGCCGTCTTCATCCTGGAGAGCGCCGTGACAAAGGGCCTGCCCTTCAACTCGGTGTGGAGCATAGGCAACGGCCACCAGATAGGCATCGAGGACGTGCTGGAGTATATGGACGAGCACTTCGACCCCGAGCGCGACTCGCTGGTCAAGCTGCTATATATCGAGAACATCGGCAACCCCGACAAGCTGCTCTACCACGCCACGTCGCTCATACGCAAGGGCTGCCGCATAGCAGCCATCAAGGCGGGCACGTCGGAAAGCGGACGCCGCGCGGCCTCGTCGCACACCGGTGCCATAGCCTCGAGCGACTCGGCCGTAGAGGCGCTGTTCCGCAAGGCGGGCATCGTGCGCTGCTTCTCGCGCGACGAGCTGACCACCGTGGGCTGCATCTTCATGTCGTCGGACAAGACGCTGCGGCCAGCGCTCAACGTAGCCATAGTGACACATGCCGGCGGACCGGGCGTCATGCTGACCGACGCCCTGTCGAAGGGGGGCATGAACGTGCCGCAGCTGACAGGCACCGAGGCCGACAGGCTGAAGGCACAACTGCTGCCGGGCGCCAGCGTGCAGAACCCCATCGACATACTGGCCACAGGCACGCCCGAGAACCTGGCCACGGCCATCGACTTCTGCGAGCACAGCCCGCTGTTCGACGCTATCATGGTCATCTTCGGCACACCCGGACTGGTAAAGGTCTTTGAGACCTACGACGTGCTGCACAAGAAGATCCTTGAGTGCAGCAAGCCCATCTTCCCCATACTGCCCAGCACGCACACCGCCGGTCCCGAGGTGCGCGAGTTCCTGCAGCGGGGCCATGTCAACTTCAGCGACGAAGTGGTGCTGGCCACGGCCCTGGCACAGGTGATCAAGACGCCCGGCCCGGCCGAGCAGAACGTCGTCATACAGGGTGTCGATGTGCCCAGGATAAGGCGTATCATCGACAGCCTCGCACCGACACCCACCGACGGCACTTGCCACTGGCTCGCGCCCGACGTGGTGCACGACCTGCTGGCGGCGGCCGGCATACCCACCGTGCCCGAGGCGGTTAGCGACGACAGGTCGGTCCTGCTCGACTTCGCACAGCGCTGCGGCTATCCCGTGGTGGCAAAGGTGGTGGGGCCGGTGCATAAGAGCGACGTGGGCGGCGTGGCGCTGGGTGTGCGCACACCCGAACACCTGGCGCTGGAGTATGACCGCATGATGGCCATCGAGGGTGCCACGGCCGTCATGGTGCAGAAGATGCTGAGGGGCACCGAGTTGTTCATCGGCGCCAAGTATGAGCCGCGCTTCGGACATGTGGTGCTGTGCGGACTGGGCGGCATCTTCGTCGAGGTGCTGCACGACGTCAGCAGCGGACTGGCACCGCTCTCCTACGACGAGGCTTTCTCCATGATACGCTCGCTGCGGGGATACAAGATCATCAAGGGCACACGCGGACAGGGCGGCATCAACGAGCGACGCTATGCCGACATAATCGTCCGGCTGAGCACGCTGCTGCGCTTCGCCACCGAGATAAAAGAGATGGACATCAACCCTCTGCTGGCCGACGAAAACGACGTCACGGCGGTTGACGCCCGCATACGCATAGAGAAATGAGAGAGGGTGGCGCCTCACAGCCAGCGCTGCAGGAAGCGCAGCATGCGCTGCTGCACCTGGCGCGGACACGAGTGTGGCATGTCCCACAGCTCGGTCTGCAGCGCGTCGTCGGCCCCGGCGTCGTGCCACACGCGGCGCATCTGCCCGAACGCTTTCTCCACACCAGGCACGGGGAAGAGCTTGTCTTGCCTGCCGCTGACGAACAGCATCGGCTTGGGCGCTGCCAGGGAGGCAATGTGCGGATAGTCTAACCAGCGCCGCAGGCCGGGGATACAGTTGGCAAAGCCGCCGTTCTCCTTGCGGCCGTAGCGCCACGTCATCTGCACGTCGGTGGTGACCATCCAGCACACGGCGGCCCCCGCCTTCACGCGGTCGCTCAGCGCAGAGAGCATCCATGCACGGTAAGCGCCCATCGAGCAGCCCACACAGCCCACGCGCGTACTATCGACGAAGGGCAGCTCAGAGAGAAACTCTGTGGAGGCGATGTCGTCGTAGGTCATATAGGCCGACAGGTTGACGCCATACATCATCATGTTGCCCGCTATCAGGTCATACTTGTTTCTGTCAACTCCCTCGGCACGTCCGCGCTCACCCCACAGCGGCGCGTCGGCCGAGAAGACCACATAGCCGTGGCGGGCCAGGTAATCGCCGACGTACTGCCCCTCGTAGAGGCCATCGACCCAGCGGTCGGCATCAGCCACCACCGCGCTGTCCACGGGCCAGGGGCTGCCGTCGGGACGCGTGGCGTGTGTCAGCGGGCGTATCATCTTCTCCTTGCCTATGTACAGGTGAGCCCCGTGGTCGTGCAGGGCGTTGACGGCAGGGAAGGGGCCGTCGCCGTCGGGCACCAGCAGCAGCGCGCTGACGCGATAGTAGTCGCTCAGGTCCAGGGCCACAAGCATGGCGCAGTAGCCGTCGCGCTGCTCGCTGGCCAGCAGCTGCAGCTGCCAGCCCGCGGCGGGCTCCGGCGGCGGTGTCAGCATACACTCCAGCACCTTGGCGCGCGCCGTCTGCTTCCACTGCTCCAGGTCTGCAATGCCGCTCTTGTCCCACGCCAGCGGATAGCTCAGGTCGGCAAGCAGACGGTCGGCATACCGGGGGAAGTCTTTATAGAACTCAAACTCCGCCCGCCGCTGCGAGGGCTTCGGCTGCTGTGCTGCCGCGCTCATTATGCTCAGGCAGGCGATGGTCATCAAGATTAGCCGTTTCATTATGCTCGGTCTTTTCGCTGTGTGAGATTGCGTAAAACAATTACTGTTGCCGCGGTTATGGTCGAGTGTCTCCATACCATAAAGTCCATTCGCGGTTTTCGTGGCAAAGTTACGAAAAGTCGAGAGAAGAACAAAACAAGCTCGCTTGTTTTTTCTTCCGAGACGGAGGATTCGCTTGCGCTTTGTACCTTTAGGTCAAAGAACTTCGCGCTGAAAGCGCAAAGTTATGAAAAAAGCTTGTAAAAGTGAAGCGATTTTGGAAGATTAACGCATTTCGACCTAAAATAAAGGCAATCAGGGGGAAAAACGAGGAAGTAACATTTGCTGTAGAACATGTCAGAAGAGTTCAAGGAACTAAAGGACGTAAAATGAAAAAAAACAAAAGCGACAATCGAAACATTCCGATTGTCGTTTTTCTGTCGCTTCTTCTGTCGAGGAGAGTGTGTTGGTTACATACGGTTCAATGCTTGCT
>JAILBT010000099.1 GCA_024680755.1 Prevotella sp.
AGTTGGTAGCTCGCCAGGCTCATAACCTGGAGGTCGCATGTTCGAGTCCTGCCTCCGCAACTTCAGAAGCCCGATTTTCGGGCTTCTTTCGTTTGCTACAGCAAGACTCTTCACATGCTCCGGTCGCAGTTCTTCGCAGAGCGAAGCGTCCCTTCGGGCCGAGCGCGAGTCCTGCCTCCGCAACTTCAGAAGCCCGATTTTCGGGCTTCTTTCGTTTGCTACCCTAAAAGTGGGATAATATGTACTGCCAAGGGTTTTCGGCTACTGGCGAAAGGCCTTTCGGCTACAGGCAAAAAGCTTTTCGCTTGTAGCCGAAAGGCTTTTTGCTTGTAGCCGAAAACCCTGACGGGGCCTGTTTTGTACCCGGGCGGGGCCTGTTTTGTACCCTGACGGGGCCTGTTTTGTACTTGAGCGGGGTTTGTTTTGTACCTGAGCGGGGGTCTGTTTTGCTCCTGGCTACGACATAATGGCTGTGTGAAAATGTGCTCTGAACAGTGTCATTAGATTCAGGTTCGACGTTCAACAAAAACGCAAAAGAAATCTTTGATGATGACTGAGCAGTCACATCGGACGATATGCCTAACGCGTTGCCATCACTGGCTCGCGCATCCTGGGGCAATGGAATACAGAATAAAAGAAACGTCTGACGGCAATAAAAAGTATTAAGGTGCGTTAATACATAAGTGTGCCACCTATACACAAGGCATAAGAATCCACAATACCACTTATCACAGAATGAATAACAGCCAGTTAGTTTCCGTAATAATGCCGTTGTATAATTCCGAAAGATATGTTGCAGCGGCCATTGAAAGTGTGTTGGCTCAGACATACACCAAATGGGAACTGCTGGTTGTGAACGATGCCTCAACAGACCGCTCGGTAGAAATAGTCACAGAATACACACAGAAAGACTCGCGCATACACTTGCTCAACAATGAGCATCCAAACGGCATGCCTTCAGCTCCGCGCAACCTCGGCATCAGCAAGGCTCGTGGCAGGTATATTGCTTTCTTAGACAGCGACGACTTGTGGTTCAGCCACAAGCTGACTCAGCAGCTGCCATTCTTCCAAGACGAACGCGTGGGCGTGGTCTATGGCGACTATGAGAAGATGGACGAATATGGTCGTCGCAACGGTAGGGTAGTGCTGGCCCCCATGCACGCCACATATAAATCGCTGCTTGCGGGCAACGTCATTGCCAACCTGACAGGCATATATGACAGCGCCAAGGTTGGCAAGGTGATGATACAGCACATGCACCATGAAGACTATGTGATGTGGCTGACCATACTGAAGCAAGGCTTTGTGGCACAGAACACTGGGACTATCGTCGGGGCCTACCGTATCAGACGTTCCTCTATGTCGGCCCAGAAGATGCAGGCTGCGACGTGGCAGTGGGACGTCTATCGCAAGAGCGAACATCTTTCGCTCTTGCGCTCACTCTACTACATGTCCTGCTACGCCGTAAAAGCTACGGCAAAGTACTTTATTTAGCCTGCCGTCTGCTTTCAGTATTTGCGCAGGTAAATCACGAGTCTGTCAGACTGGAGCTGGAACAGCTCGTCGCTGAAATGTAGCACCCGAAAGTGCTCGTTCGTCTTGTTCACACCAAAACATCGCACGCTGTCGGCATCAGACAGCAGGGGGTCACCATGTTCGCGGTCCAACAGGCGCAGGTTGTCAATGTACAGGCTGTCGGTCGTCATGCTATAGGAAGCGATAAAGTCCAGATAGGAATAAGGGTGGCTGCGCAGTTCGAGCAATTTGCCCTGGAAGGCCCACGCCAACTGCGACTGACGCAGGTCGCAACACCCGCCCGTGGCGATGGTGTCAACACGATATAGCTGCCACAGTCCCTCCAGCCGGCCTATGTCAGAACGTTCCACGCTGCACGAGCTTAGGATGACCATACAGACCATCAGGCAGAATGATATTTTTCTCATGTTATAGAATTGCGTTGTTGAATAATGCTGTCAATATGCTTCATAGCCATCCGCGTCGTGAAACCGTCAACTGCAGGCCTGTGTTGTCGCCATAGATTTCCCCACGGTCCAAAGCTACCCCTAAGCGGAGTCCCCAGCCGCGCAACGGCGACTTGGGTGAGAAATCGTAGATAGCCTCACCCATCAGGCTGAAGTTGTCGCGCGGGTCTGGATAGAGCCAGGCGTAGCTGCCCCAGCCACGCTGCCATGTAGCCATCAGACGGTAGCGCAGACGGCTGACACAGCCGCCTGCTGCCACATGCAGAGCGCGGAACCTGTTGTCTCGCACCTCTAACCAGCCATCGGCATTGTACAAGGGCGAGAGATACAGCGGATTGCCCATTACCATGCCCCAGTGTTGCCAGCCGGAGAAGCTCTTATGGTTGTAGTAGTCGTCGCAGCCGGTAATCTGCACACTGTTGCCCCGGCTATGGTCATGATACACGGGACCGCTTTGGTAGCGCGTGGTGAGATATTCTACCACGACGTTGCTCACCCAGGGAAAGCGCTTCAGTCGCAGCTCGGCTCCCAGCATGAAGTCTTTCAGCTCATAGAGAAAAATGCTTTTTCCGCTCCGCTTGTTCCAATTGCTGCCCTCGCCATAACCGGCAGCCCCCGTCTGCAACATCGACGACTGGTCTTCGAAGAAGTGCTCTCCATACACGGAAAGCCCCCACCGGCAGAAGTCCATGTTGAACCTTGCCACCCATGCTCCCAGGTGGTTGCCGCCGCTGTTGCTATATGTTCCGTCGGTCAGGTCGTTGCCGCCACCCGGTATCAGGGCATGCATTAGCGCGCCCATGCCACGCTCATTGTCGTACCAGGCCCAGCCCGTACTGTCGTGCTGCCATGTGCTGCCGCCAAACTGTGTAGCCATCTCCAGCCCGCCTTCGAAAGTGATGTTCTTAGGACCGACGCGTAGGTAGCCCGCCTTCGTGTGAAGCATGGTATGCTTGGTGAAGCGGTGTCGCTGCTGCGTGAAATCTTTCTGCCACCGGTCGTCGGTCGTAACGCCCAGCGATATATGTCCTTTCAGGGCGAGCCAGCCCTTTATTCCCGGTATGACCCAGTAGTCGGGCAAGGATAGCCGCAACTGTGGCACGGGGCGGGCATTGATGCCCAGCGCCTGCGACCCGCTGCTCAGCTCTTGGTTCTTCAACTCGATAGGCTGTTCCTTGCTGCCAAGCGTCAACACTCCCTTGAGCCATCGTGCTTCAATATATGCCTGCTGCACCACGAAGCGACTGGTAAAGCCGTCGGCCACGGCCAAGTCCAGTGCGTAGCCAACGCCCCAACGTCGGCCCGCGTCGGCCGTAAGCCTGCGTTCTGCTGTGGCTCGAACATATCCGCCCCAGGTCTCCAGCGTGCTCAAGCCATGTCGATTGGCTGTCAGCCACAACGGCGCATGGTCGCCGTCTGACAATGTGGCCTGCATCTCCACTCTGTACGACAGACTGTCTGCCAGACGATGCAGGCCCTGTGCCGTAACGTTGCAGCTCAGCGACATGCATAAAAACGTAGATGCTATTGCACTCTTATTGTTCATCCTTTCTGTTTGTTGATTGCACCGGAAATAGGTAGAACTGCCGTTTGGGAAGGAAATCCACCATCCACTGATCCATTATTATATGATTGTCTAAGGCTGTCACTTTCAGCACATGCTTGCCCTTTTCCAATGTCACAGGGAAGGAGCGCAGGTCTTGTCCCCGCATCACATTTTGTTTCCACTTCTCGTTGCGGTTCGGCTCGCGTATCGACACCGTGTGTGTGTCGCCGTCGTCAATCTGCCATGTATATCTCACGTCGCCGCGATCGTTAGGCTGCGTAGGTATGAAAGCCAGGCGCAGCATAGCCTCGCCTGCCTGCTCCGTAGCGAAACTGTAGCAAAGCTGCTGTCCTCTGGGCACGCTGACAGCCCGCAGCGAATGACCAAGCAGCTGAATTGTCTCGATGCCGGGGCCGGCCGTCTGATAGTCGCAGGCGTTGTGTGCTATATATGAGCTGTCGGCCATGTCGTGGCTCGTCCCACTGTCGGCAGTCAGCATGGTCCACAACGTTTTCTGTCCGTCTTGCATGTTAAGCAGCTGTTCCACCTCGCTTTCTCTCAGACCTATTGGCAGCGACGGCGGGTCGAACACAAACAGGTCGCGCGGACGGTAGGTCATGCTCTTGTGCCAGCGTCCTCCGGCCATGCTGTTGTTATATTGGTCTGTCAGCGTCTGTATTATCTGATAGGCGCGAATGCTCTTGGCGGCGGCCAGACGCATCTGCCTTTCACGTCCGGGACGCTCGGCATCGCTCTCGCCCTGAGCAAACGAGCGTGCACGTTGCGCCTGGAGCATCTTCACACTCATGGCCGCAGCACACCACAGCTGATACTTCACATGCGACATATAGGCATCGCGTTTCTCCGGCGGCAGTATTCGTTCTATGTCGCCCACTTCGTCGGCCAGCTTTGCGTAGGCACTCATGTAGCGCTGGGCCTCGCCGCCAAAGGCGCTGAAGCTGAAATCTGTGTCCCTGACTTGAGAGCGGCCACGCGGATAAAGTTTCCTGTCCAGTTCAACCTGAGTCCAGCCCATGTGTTCTGGCTTGCGCATGGCTGTCAGCCGGTAGTACTCTGTCATCACGGGCAGCAGCCGTTTGCCCACTGGCTGTCCGAACTCGCGGCAGAGCCATCGCTGCAGGTGCTGCTCGAGTGTAGAGGCGTTGACAGCATGAATGTTCCATGCCATGTCGAGAAACAGTTCCAGCTGATAGGCGGCTGGCTTGGGGTCGTGTATATTGACTATCCATTCGCGCCTGGCATTGTGCCTGTAGGCCTCCATCATCTCGTTGTAGAGCAGTCCTGGCTGCAGCGTTGTCAGCCACAGATGGTCGTGCGGTCGTCCCCAGTAGCTTAGGTGATAATAGACCCCGGAGCCGCCTGAACGCTGCTGCTGCACCGAGTCGCTCAGGCGGGTCATGTAGCCATAGTTGTCGTCACACCAGATAAGCGTCACGTCGTCTGGAACAAGCAGTCCATTCTCCATTATGTCGAGCACCTCTTTGTAAGGCACGAACGCCTGCGGTATGGCAGTCACGTCGTCATTGACATAGCGTCTGAGCATTTCACGCTGGTCGTCGATGACCATCTGCAGTGCGTCTGTCTTTTCCTGCAGGGTTTTCACACCCTCCATCGACCCGTCGTGTATGCCTCTCATGCCTATCGTATAGACATTGTCGCTGCCGGCCACCTGTCGGAGACGTTCTGTCCAGTATTGTCTCACGGCCTCACGATTCGTGATATAGTTGTATGGTCCACGCCGCCGCACGTCCCACTCTCCCGCGTTGTTGCGCATTAGCGGCTCGCAATGGCTGGTTCCGATGATGATGGCACACGAGTCGGCCGCCGCCTTCGCGCCCGGCACCATGTAGAAAGGCACCGTATGTTCGTGCATGGCGGGCCACATCATATTGGCGCGTAAGCGCAACAGTAGCTTAAAGAGCTCCTTATATGTCCTTGCGCCTATCATGCCGGCAGGATTGCCCTTTTCAAATGTCTGCCAGCTCCAGGGCTGTAGCGACCAGTCTTCGTCGTTGATAAAGATGCCGCGTCGCTCCACCGACGGAACTTGCAGTGTGTGGAAGCCTCTGGGCAGCGTCAGACGCTCGCTGTGCAGCGGGGCGTTGTCGCTCCACCATATCCACGGCGAAACGCCTGCCGCACGCGACAATTCCAGCAGCGCATAGGCCACACCCCGACCGTTGTTGCCCACAGCCATCAACCGGCCGTCGTGTTCGCCCAAGTAGAAGGCATCCATGCGCCGCAGGCTGTCCACCCTTATCCCTAAGGCCGACAAGTGCCTAAGCTGGCTGCGTGTGGCACGGTCTATCTGCACTATCCTGAGCATGGCACCACGCTTTGATGCCGCCAGCACGTCAGCCCGCCCAGTCACAGCTTCCAGGTCAGTCCGCAGCATATCCAGCGCTATATCGACCACGGGCGAAGTGGTTGTCTGCTTCTCAAAGGTCAGTGTGCCGCCTTGTTCTAACCACACAATTTCTTTGCCTTGAGATATTGCGACCTTGGCTGCAAATACAAATGTAATAAGTACGCGAATTGAAAAATCCTTTATCCGATGTCTAAACATACATATTCCTGTTTCTGTGCTCAACAACTCCCAACTCCTTACTCCCCATCTCCTTACTCCCCATCTCCTTACTCCTCATCTCCTTACTCCCCATTTCCATCCTCCACAACTTTGGCAAAAAAATTTGCAAGTATCGTAGAATGTATGTACATTTGCGGCGGTAAGTAACGGGAAACGTGCCTTTGAGCGGCACCATAATGGACAAAAACAGATAAACGAGAATGGAAAACACAACACTTATCCTGGCAATTATCGCAGCAGCCACCCTGGGCTGTATTTTCACACAGATGATTGCCAACAAGACGCAGCATGACACACGTCAGGAGCAACACGAACAAGACGCGACACAAAAACAAAAGCAC
>JAILBT010000100.1 GCA_024680755.1 Prevotella sp.
GGGTAGCGGTCGCGACGTGGCGGCCGTGGTGTGACGGCGGTGTAGAGCCAGCCCACGGCCAGCGTCAGCAGCAGCCATGCCGCCACGGCCGTCAGCACGAACACGGCCGACACCGAGGCCAGCGCGTCGGCCGGCGTTGAGAGATACTGCAGGCCCGTGGCGTCGAGCTTGAAGCCCCAGAAGGGGTAGAGCGCCGTGTCGGCCACGAAAGCCAGGGCCAGCAGCGGAGCCACCGTCCAGGCGTAGGCGCGGGCGGCCCACTGCCACGGCCAGCGCAGCCACACCGCCGACAGGCAGAGCACGAAGGGCACCAGCACGAGGTAGAGCGCCGTGCTCAGGTCGAGCGACAGACCGTGCCACAGCACACGAGCCATGTCGCGCGGAACCACCGGCTGGCCGTCGCCACACAGCAGCATGAACGCCAGCTTGGCCGCGACGAAGAGGCCCAGCGTGGCAAGCAGTAGGAGCAAGAGATATGTCAGCCGTTGTCTCATCGCTTTTCTCATGTACACATTAATATATATGTATGCGGAGCGTACGTCTTCTTGGGTGCGCAAAGTTACGGCAAAGCCGTGGCATGGCAAAACAATTATCGCGGTTTTTGCCGACAAGGATAAAAAAGTTGCGTTTTTCGCAAAAAAATACACGGAAAAAGTTGCGCGTATCGATTAAATCACTTACTTTGCAGCCAACTACCGGTACGCAGGTGTCTCACCTGCGGCAGCCGCGGGTGAGACACCCGCGTACCAGTGCAAAGCGATGAAATAACCGTTAGTTATATAGAAGCGCGTTCTGTCCGTAGGAGCGCGAACATTTTTTGCTCAAATTCGCCTTTCAAACTACCACCCGAAACCGGATTAAACGAGCAACAGAACAATTCCGACGAGAGCATGTGCACCGAATGTGCGCAGGCTTATCCCATAGGAATTGTAGGTCTGTCCTTATTTTTCTTGCCATGCGATGATGCCACCCTTCAGGCTAACACACCTGTAGCCGGCATCGGCAAGTCTCCCTGCGGCATTGGCCGAACGGCGACCGCTGCGGCAATAGATGGCGATGGTCTTGTCTTTAGGCAGTGTCGCCTCGGCTTTCTGCATGAAGTCACTCTTCCCTTGGTCTATCAGGACAGCCCCCTGTATATGCCCTTCGGCAAACTCAGCGGCCGTCCTCACGTCGAGCACCACCACATTGGTGTCTGCTATCAGCTCTGCGAAGCCATGCACGTCCGTGGTCTTGTAGTTCTGCTTACCGCATGTCGTCGTAAGGCCAAGTGCGGCCAACAAACAGGTCAACATCTGTTTCATATACTGTTGTACTAATGTTTGTGTAGTAAAAGTAACAGGTAACACTTTTGTTACCTTTGTTACGTGTTACTTTGTACGTTTGGCATCAGCAGCACCGTGGTCGAGCGGGCGGCCTGCGCGCCCATGACCAGCACCTGTGCGATGTCGGCCGTCTTCGACGGGCCACTGATAAAGGTGCCATAGCCATATTCGTTGAAGGCTATGCGCCGGTATGCCTCGTGCATGTTGTTAACAATGTCGGTACGCCTGAGCAGTATGACCAGGTGTTCAGAGATGAAGCAGACGGCCTTCTCCTTCATCTGCTGCGGCACCCAGACGCAGCCGTTCTCTGCCACGCCGAACATGCCTCTGACCACGCCCACGTCTGTGCCGTTCAGCTCGCCGGCGCTGCCCACGGTGTCGGGATTGCGCGTGGCTATGCTCAGTTCGGGCAGGTTGGACGCTATCTCTCTGGCCTCGGGAAACAACTCGCGTATCAGTGTGTTGACATCACGCCCGGGCGCCACTTCTATGGTACGTCCGCCCACGGTCTCTGTCATCTTGACGAACTGCGCCAGTGGGTCGCTGTAGGCCACGGCCTTTATGTCGCTCAGGTCGGGCATGTCGTAGCGCTGCCCGATGTTGGTCCTGACTTTCTTCAGTATATCCTCTTTGCTACTCATGGTCTTTGGCTTGTTCGGTCTTGCGTTCTTCCTTTATGGCTTCATGGAACGGCCGCCGCGGGAACTGCATCATCCTGTGCCCTTCGGCCCAGGGATTGAGTCTGCTGTCGATGACGAACGACGGCAGCAGGTTCAGCAGCGGCGAGACGGCAGTGGCTGTCCTGTACAAGGCCGGCGAACCGAACAGCAGGCTCATGGCGTCCGACATGCGTCGCTTGCTCGGGTTGGCCGTTCCAAACTGTTCGAGCTGCTGTCGCCACTTGTATATCTGGTCGCCCAGGTCGATCTGCACGGGGCACACCGACTGGCAGCTCAGGCAGAGCGTGCAGGCCGCCACGTCCGTCGAGTGCTGCTGCGGGTCGCGCAGCATGCCGAGGTTGATGCCCACGGGCCCGGGGATGAAATAGCTGTAGGAGTAGCCGCCCGAGCGGCGATAGACGGGGCATGTGTTCATGCACGAGCCGCAGCGTATGCACTTGAGCACCTCCCAGTGGTCGGCATTGGCCAGCCAGTCGCTGCGTCCGTTGTCCACGAGCACGATGTGCATCTCGCGGGCCGTGGGCCGTGCCTTGCGGAAGTGTGAGGTGTAGGTGGTGGTGGGCTGTCCGGTGCCGGCTCGACACAGCAGACGCTGGAACACGGCCAGGCAGTCGTAGTCGGGAATGACCTTCTCCAGCCCTATGGCCGCAATGTGCAGCCGCGGGCAGGAGGTTGACATATCAGCGTTGCCCTCGTTGGTACAGACCACGATGTCGCCTGTGGCGGCAATGCCGAAGTTGGCTCCCGTCATGCCGGCATCGGCCGTCAGGAACTCGTCGCGCAGGCTCAGACGTGCCCTGTAGGTCAGGTATGTGGGGTCGTGGTTGCCGGGCTCGTCGCTGATGCCCTTCTGCTCGAACAGCTCGCCCACGTCGTCGTGGTTCAGGTGTATGGCCGGCATGACGATGTGGCTGGGCTTCTGTCCCTTCAGCTGAATGATACGCTCGCCCAGGTCTGTCTCCACCACCTCGATGCCTTTCGACTCTAAGTAGGGGTTCATCTCGCACTCTTCGGTCAGCATCGACTTCGACTTGACCATCTTCTTCACGTCGTGCTGCCGCAGTATGCCATAGACGATGTCGTTGAACTCGCCGGCATCCTTTGCCCAGTGGACCACGACGCCGTTTTTCTCGGCATTGGCGGCAAACATGTCAAGATATTCGTCCAGGTGGCTGATGGTGTGGCGCTTGATGGCCGAAGCCTTCTCGCGCAGCTGCTCCCACTCGTCCAGCCCCTGCGCCATGACGTCGCGCTTGCTGCGCACGGCCCAGAAGGTGGCGTCGTGCCACTTGGCATAGCTGGTGTTCTTCAGAAACTCCTTGGCTGCTTTGCTGTGCATGTCCTAAGATGAAAAGTAAAAGTGAAACGTCGTGGCAAGCCCATATATCGGCGGTCTAAAGTCCCGCCGCCAGTATCTCGACCACATGCTTGAAGCGTATCTCCAGTCCCTGCTTGCGTGCCACGCCCGCCATGTGCATCAGGCACGAGCAGTCGGGTCCTGTCACATATTCGGCTCCTGTAGCTATGTGTCGCTCCACCTTGTCGCGGCCCATCTGCGCCGATACGGCCGTCTCTTCCACAGCGAACATGCCGCCGAAGCCGCAGCACTCGTCGGGGCGTTCGGGCTCCACCACCTGACAGCCATCGACCAGCGCAAGCAGGTCCTTAATCTTGTTGAACGGCGGGACATGCTGCTCCGACGGCGACGACAGGTGCAGCTCTCTCACGCCGTGGCACGAGTTGTGCAGGCTGACCCTGTGGTTGAAGGTGCCTAAGCGCTGACGTACTTTCACCACGTCGTGCAGAAACTCTACCACGTCCATCGCTTTGGCCGCCGTCGTGCACTGATGGTCGAGCAGCCGCGGATAGTTGAGCCGCACGAAAGCCGTGCAGCTGACGCTGGGTGCCACCACATAGTCGCACGCGGCGAACAAGCGTTCGAACCTGCCGGCCAGCGGCACGGCCATGCGCTCGAAGCCCGCGTTGGCCATGGGCTGGCCGCAGCATGTCTGCCCGTCGGGGTAGTCAACGTCTAAGCCGAGGTGGCGCAGCAACTTGTATGTAGCCATGCCCACTTCGGGATAGACAGCATCGACATAGCACGGAATGAATAGTCCTATTTTCATGGCATACGGTCTTTTGTATTATCTTATTCCGGGTTGTAGCCGAACTGCGACAGCTCGCGGTCAGATGAGCGCCAGTCCTTGTCCACCTTGACAAACAGCTCAAGGTAGATGCTCTTGCCGAAGAAGCGCTCAAGGGCCTTGCGGGCCTCGGTGCTCACCTTCTTCAGCGCCACGCCCTGATGACCAATGACGATGCCCTTCTGCGACTCACGCTCCACATAGATGATGGCATTGATGTGTATGCGGCGTTCAGTCTCCTTGAAGCTTTCGACGGCCACCTCTACGGCGTAAGGTATCTCCTTGTCGTAGTAGAGCAGTATCTTTTCGCGTATGATCTCCGACACGAAGAAGCGTGCAGGCTTGTCGGTCAGCTGGTCCTTGCCGAAAAAGGCAGGACTCTCGGGCAAGAGCTCCTGTATGCGGTGCAGCAGCATGTCGATGCCAAACTTGTTTTTGGCCGAGATGGGCAGTATCTCGGCGTTGGGCAGCAGCGTGTGCCATCGCGCCACGATGTCGCCCAGCTGCTGGTCGGGCTTGCTGCCGTCGTGCCCCAGCTGGTCTATCTTGTTGACAAGCAGCAGCACCGGCACCTTCATCGCCGACACCTTGGCCAGGAAGTCGGCGTTCTTCTCGGGCTGCTCTACCACGTCGGTCACATAGAGCAGCACGTCGGCATCTTGCAGTGCACTCTCAGAGAAGGCCAGCATCTGTTCCTGCAGACGGTAGTTGGGCTTCAGCACGCCCGGCGTGTCGCTGAACACGATCTGCATCTCGGGTGTGTTGACGATGCCCATGATACGGTGGCGCGTGGTCTGCGCCTTAAACGTGGCAATTGATATGCGCTCGCCCACCAACTGATTCATCAGGGTGGATTTGCCTACGTTGGGATTGCCCACTATGTTTACGAAACCGGCTTTGTGCATTTGGAGGAGATGAGGAGTTGTGGAGTAAGGGGATGAGGAGTTGTGGAGTAAGGAGATGAGGAGTTGTGGAGTGAGGAGATTAGCTGCGGGGCGTTATCAGGTGGTTGCGGATAATCATTATTCTTTTTTATTCGTATTATTCGTGTAATTCGTAATGTTTAATCTTTAATCTTTAATGTTTAATGTTTAATGTTTAATCTTTAATGTTTAATGTTTAATGTTTTGCGTTTAGTGTTAGCTTTATTCGTCCCACGAACACGGCGTGCTTTCCGTTTTGGTCGTCGGGCACGATGCGTCCGTCCAGGTCTTTCACCGTCTGCAGTTGCTGGAAATAGGTGTGCGAGTGTCCGCCCAGCACGATGTCTATGTATCTCGAACCTGCTATCATCTTCGCGTCGTCGGCCAGTTTCGGGCCCATGTTCCAGCCTAAGTGCGACAGGCAGACGACGACATCGCATTTCTCCTTCAGCTTCAGCTTGGTGGCCGTGTTGAGAGCCGTCTGCACGGGGTCCAGATATTTCACGCCCTCGCAGTTGGCCTTTGTCACCAGTCCGTCCATCTCGGGTGCCAGTCCGAAGACACCAATCTTCAGTCCCTTTCGCTTCAGTATGACGTATGGCTTGACGAGACCTTCCACCGGCGTGCCGGTGAAGTCGTAGTTGGCACATACGATGGGGAATGTTGCCATGCTGAACAGTCGTGCCATGTTTTCCAGTCCGAAGTCGAACTCATGGTTGCCAATGGTGGCGGCATCGTAGCCCATGCGGTTCATCAGCCCTACCTCCACCTCACCTTTGAACATGGTGTAGTATGCCGAGCCCTGCGAGAAGTCGCCGCTGTCGAAGAGCAGCAGATCGGGGTCCTGTCGGCGCTCGGCATTGATGGCAGCCAGGCGGCGCAGGTATCCGCCGCGTCCGGCCACGAGGGTGTCGGCCAGGTTGGCTGACAGAGGCATGACGCACGAGTGGGTGTCGTTGGTGTGCAGCACCAGCAGCTCTTTCTGCCGTGTCTTGGCACCGGCTGCCATCGTGACCGCTGCCAGCAGCAGGGATAGTATGACGAACGAAAGCTTGTGTCTCATTATTGAGTTATTGAGTTTTTGAGTTTTTGAGTTTTTGAGTTATTGAGTTATTGAGTTATTGAGTTTTTGAGTTATTGAGTTATTGAGTTTTTGAGTTATTGAGTTGTTTAGTCGTTTAGTCGTTTGGTTGTTTAGTTGTTTGGTCGTTTAGTTGTTTAGTTGTTTGGTTGGTTTGTTCATTTCTGCACTATTCTTCCTTCCACCTTGGCATCGACCACCCTGCCGGCGGTGAGCTGGTGTCTGAAAAAGTTCTCGATGATGAAGCGAGAGTTGTTGCTCTCGGCCGCCGGCGCGTTGTAGTTGGTTTTGTCCTTGAAGGCTGTCAGATGGTCGTTGCCCTGTGCCAGGTAGTCGATGGTGGCGATACGGTAACTGCGCTGCGGGTCGATGGGCTGTCCGCCGACGGTGGCCGAGAGTAGCCGTCCCTGCATGTTGCCGCTGTGTTCGATGACGAGCCTAACGCTTGCGCTGACACACTCGCCGCCTGTCACGGCCATCTGGTCGAACAGCTGCAGCACCTTGTCGCCTGTGAGCGTCAGGAAGCATATCTTGTTCTCAAAGGGCGCTATGGCCAGCACGTCGCCCCATGTGACGTCGCCCTTGCTCAGCGCGGCCCTTATGCCTCCCATGTTATATACGCCGAAATCGACCTGCTCGCCATAGTCTTTTGCTGCCCACACCATGATGTCGGCCAACAGGTTGCTCAGGTCGCTCTCGGGCCTTTTGGCCGCCATGTCGTGTGCCACTCGGCCCACCACGGGCGACATTACGCTGTCCACCTTCGCTTTGAAGGGTGCGAGCCACTCGGCTGCAGCCTGGTCGGGCTGAGCGTCCCAGCGGCTGTCAATCAGCAGGCGCGTGCGCTCCACGCCGTCCACGGTGTCAAGCTGATAGGCCGTGCGGCAGGAGCAGAGAGCCAACGCGCCGAACAAAAAAAGGTGATATTTCACGATGTAAGAGTTGAAACGTTGTTATGTCAGAGGATAGATGGGGGCCACAGAACGTGATGCGCTGGCGTCACTTCACCTGCACCACAAGATACTTGCTGGTGGCCCAGAAGCGCTGCGGGTCCGTTATACGCAGCACATACTGCTTGTTGGCGTCCTTCTCCAGCGTGTAGCTGTCAGCCGGGTGCGATGTCAGTATGCTGGCCTTGCTGCTATAGAGCTTTATCTCCTTATCGACGCGAATGTCGATCTTGGTGAAATAGTCCCGGTTGAAATTGCTGCGCAGCACTTCGCCGCTGTCCAGTATGCGCTGTTGCTTGAGCTCCTTCTTCGTTCCGAAGGCAAACCACGCCGTGTTCAGGTCGTTGTCTTGCTGTGTGATGGTCTGCTGCTGCTGGGCCTGTGTCTCCTTTAGCTGCGCCACGTCTTGGTTGAGCGTGCCCACCTGGCTGTCCAGCTCGGCAATGTGTATGTCTTTCTGCTCGAGCTGCTGTCTGAGCTCGGTCAGCATTTGGTCTTTCTCCTCCAGCTGGGCAGACAGGTTGTCGATGGTTCGCTTCAGCTGTTCGCTCTTTATGCTGCCCTCGCGCAGCTGCTGGCGCAGCTTTGCTATCAGTTCGCGGTTCTGCTTCATGGTGCTCTGTATGAACTGCACGTTCTCCTGCAGCCGGGCTGTTCTGGAGCTCCCCTCGCCGCTCTGTGCCAGCTGCACCCGCTTCTCGGCAGCGTTTATCTCGCGGAAGCCCTCCTCGATGTCGTTGAGCGTGGCCACCAGCCCGTCCATCTCGGAGTTTTTCTGGTCGATGATATTCTCCAGCGAGTCGCGCAGCAGCTGTAGCTCGTCGGGCTGGTTCTTGCTTTGGTTCTGGCAGGCAACAATGCATGTCGCGGCCGTGAAAAGTAAAAGAAGCTTTTTCATGTCTATATATTAATGTGTATGTTTTTCTCGTAGGCCTCGCCCGCCACCACCACCACTATCTCTCCCTTGGGAGCTGTCTCGGTGTAGTGTTTGCAGAGCTCAGCGAGCGTGTCCCGCCGGCTTTCCTCATGCAGCTTTGATATTTCGCGGCAGACGCAGGCCTGCCGTTCCGGTCCGAAGGTGTCGGCCAGCTGCTGCAGCAGTTTGACCAGTCTGAATGGCGACTCATAGAAGACCATCGTCCGCTCTTCGTGGCGCAGGTCTTCGATGCGGCTCTGCCGTCCTTTCTTCTGTGGCAGGAAGCCCTCGAAGCAGAAGCGGTCTGTGGGCAGTGCGCTGTTGACCAGTGCGGGCACGAGCGCCGTGGCGCCGGGCAGCGTCTGTACGGTCACTCCCGCCCTGGCTGCCTGGCGCACGAGATAGAAGCCCGGGTCGCTGATGCCCGGCGTGCCGGCGTCGCTGATGAGGCAGACGTTCTGTCCGTCGAGCAGCCGCTGTACGATGCCGTCGGCTGTTCCGTGCTCGTTGAACTTATGGTGCGACATGAGCCGCGCCTCTATCTGGTAGTGCTTCAGCAGGATGCCGCTGGTGCGCGTGTCCTCTGCCAGCACCAGGTCGGCCTCTCTGAGCAGCCGCAGCGCCCTGAGCGTGATGTCCTCCAGGTTGCCCACGGGCGTGGGCACTATGTAGAGTATGCCTGCCGCCATCAGTATTCCAGTATCAGTGTCTGTCGCGGTGCGAGCTTTATGTCGCTGCCCATGTCGTGGCTTTGGCCGCTGACGATGTCGCGTGCGCTGACCTTGCCGTTGAAGAGCTCCTTGTATCGCTCGGCGTGCCATGTGGCAGCCTCGCGCCGGCCGTTGAGTATGGTCAGCACGCCGTGGTTGCCCAGTCGGCGGGCTATGACGTACACGCCCTGCCAGGGTATGAACTGCGTCTGCCGTCCCTCGACGATGAGGCGGTTGCCCTGTCGCCAGTGCAGCACGCGCGACAGCCAGTTCCACATCTCGTTCTCCTGCTTCGTGCGCCCCTCGGGTGTGAAGGCGTTGCGCTCGTCGCCCGGGAAGCCGCCGGGGAAGTCCTTGCGCACGTCGCCGTCGGTCACTGCCTTGGTGCCGTTCATCATTATCTCCGTGCCGTAGTAGATCTGCGGTATGCGTCGTATGGTGAGCAGTATGGCCAGTGCCTGCTTCAGGGCCGGCATGTCCTTGCCGTTGGCCAGGAAGCGGTCGGTGTCGTGATTGTCGATGAAGGCCATGACGTGGTCTGGGTCTTCATACAGGTAGTCGTAGCACAGGACGTTGTAAACGCGGTTCAGCCCCTTCCACCAGTCGTCTGTCCGTTCGGTCTTTGCCGAGTCGAGCCGGTCGTAGAGAGCGAAGTCCATCACGGTGGGCAGATACGAGTCGATGCCCTTGTCGTAGATCATGTTGCCCTTGCCGTCGCGTCGGCCCGTGGGCTGCCAGTTGAGGCGGCTGCCGCGCTGCCACGCGGCGGGGAAGGCGGGCTCTGTCACCCATGTCTCGCCCACGGTGTTGAAGTTGGGATACTCGTCGGCCAGGGTCTTCATCCAGCGCGCCATGCCCGGAATGAAGGCGTATGGGTAGGTGTCCATGCGTATGCCGTCGATGCCGGCCGTCTCTATCCACCACACGCTGTTCTGTATCAGGTATGTCATCACATGGGGGTTGTCTTGGTTCAGGTCTGGCATGGTGCTGACAAACCAGCCCTGCTGCGTCTCCCTAAGATCGACCTCTGAGGCGTATGGATCCTTTACGGGCGTGAGCTTGTAGCTGGTCTGCAGGAAGCTGGTGCCGCGCGAGTCGCTGGTGCCGTTCGACTCCTTGAGCCATTCCGGCAGGTTGAACCAGTCTTTGGCGGGCATGTCGCTGACCCAGGGGTGCTCGAAGCCGCAGTGGTTGAATATCATGTCCATCACCACCTTCAGCCCGCGCTGGTGGGCCTCGTCTATCAGCCGGCGATAGTCGTCGTTGGTGCCGAAGCGCGGGTCCACGCGGTAGTAGTCGGTGGTGGCATATCCGTGATAGGTCGAGTAGCGTCCGAAGGGGAACACCTGGTCAGGCGAGTCGTTCTCCAGCACGGGTGTGAACCACAGCGCCGTCACTCCCAGCTGGTTGAAGTAGTCGAGGTGCTGTCGCAGTCCCTCCAGGTCGCCTCCGTGTCTGAGCGACGGCTCCGAGCGGTCCACGGTGTATGGCCGCATCCTGTCGGCATCGGTCAGCCTGGCGCCCTTGCCTGTCTTGCCGCCCTTTGAGGCCGTGGGCAGATACTTGCCGCTTGAGGCGAAGCGGTCTGGCATGAGCATATACAGCACGTCGGCATTGGTGAAGCCGCGGCGCTCGCTGCCCGCCATCTCGCGCTGCCGCAGCTGGTATTTCACGTCGGTGCCCTTCTTGGCACCGGCCGCCTTGAAGCTGAGGGTCATCTCGCCCGGCTGCGCACCGCCCACGTTGAGGTAGAGCAGCAGATAGTTGGGCGACTCCAGTCGCACCACGCTGTCAACCGTCACACCCGGGTAGCTTGTCGAGAACTCGGCATCGCGTATGCCCTGACCATAGACCATCAGCTGCAGCGATGGGTCTTTCATACCTGCATACCAGCATGTGGGGTCGATGCGCTTCACGTCGGGTTTCTTTGCGGCCTGTGTCATAGTGGCTGTGAGCAGCAGTGCTGCGGTTAATAGAATGTGTTTCATGTCTTGTATTGAGTTAAGGTAGGTTCATTTATGTCTTTTCGGCCGCGCTGTTCCTTGTTTCAGCGCACGGCGACGGGGCAAAATTACGCATTTTCTTTCAATCGTCCAAGAATTGGCCATATTTTTCTTGCAGTTTTATTCGTCAAATAGAAATAAATCAGTAACTTTGCAGCCGCAAAAGTAGGAGGCGACGTGTAACAACCAATTAGTAATATAGAGTCCGCATTTGCCTTTGCTGCTGTGCAGGGTGCCTGCCGGCAAGACGGGTAGCGCCGCGTGGTTCGCCTGCAGCAAGACATTCTACTGCCGTTGGCACACGGCAGCCCAACATAAACCGACAGCCTTAACAACCACATTATCTCCTGACAGACCATTGAAACGCATTATCCTCATCGGCTATATGGGAGCCGGCAAGACCACCGTGGGCCGTGCCCTGGCCAAGCGGCTGGGCCTGCAGTTCTACGACCTCGACTGGTATATCGAGAGCAGGCGCATGCAGAAGATTCCTCAGATTTTTGCCCTGAAAGGCGAGCAGGGCTTCCGCCAGATAGAGCGCAGCATGCTTCACGAGGTGGCCGAGTTTGAAGACATCGTCCTGAGCTGCGGCGGCGGCACTCCCTGCTTCTTCGACAACATGGACTATCTGAACGCCCAGGGGCAGACGGTCTATCTGCAGTGCAGCACGGACGTGCTGTGCCAGCACCTGCGCATGGGGCACACCGAGCGTCCGCTGCTGAAGGGGAAGAGCGAAGCCGAGCTGCTCGACTTCGTGGAGCGCCAGGTGGCCGAGCGTCAGACATACTACCTCCGCGCCCGCCATGTGTTCGACGTGACGCTGATGGACAATTATGAGAAAATACAGCTGACCGTGGACGGCATACTGAAGGAGCTGTCCCTGGGCCAGCAAGACAAAGCGCGGCAGGTGTGACCACCTGTCGCGCTTGTCTTAAAAAGGGGGGATTCCTGGGCTTAGAGGGCAGCAGCCAGCTCGGCACCGGCCTTGAACTTGGCAACCTTCTTAGCGGCAATCTTAATCTTCTGGCCGTTGCTGGGATTGACACCCTCGCGCTCGGGGCGCTCCTGAATGGCAAACGTGCCGAAACCTACGAGCTGAACCTTGTCGCCTGCAACAAGAGCTTCTTTCACTGCAGCAATGCCAGCCTCGAGAGCTGCCTTAGCCTGAACCTTGCTGATTGCGGCATTGGCGGCAATCTTCTCCACTAATTCTGTCTTGTTCATGTTACTTTGGGTTAAATGGTTGATATTTGCCTGCAAATGTACACATTTCCATATAAAGAGCAAAGAAAATGTTAAGAAAAATCACGAATATAAGCAAAAAAAACTGAAAAATGACAGTTTGACTGCTGTAATCTGAGAATATTCACTAATTTTGCGCGCTGTAACAAGTTAGCGACAGAGCATAGAGTTCAGAATTTAGAGTTAAGAGCCCTCTCGCAGCACTGCGACTGGGAGCTGTGTCTTTGCCCCCCTACGGCGGTATGGCCAGTAGCCAGAAACGTCAAAAAATATGGCACTGCACTCTCAGTTCCGGCCCTCACAACGAAAGCTCTAAATCTTAAATTTCAATGTTTATTGTGTAATGTTTAATGTTTAATACTCATGCGCACCATCCCCACCATAACCCGCAACCTGCTCATCGTGAACGTGCTGGTGTTCATCTTGCAGGGGCTGCTGTCCACCAACCTTGAGGTGCTCGGCGGACTGTATTATTTCGACTCGCCACAGTTCCGCCTGTGGCAGCCGCTCAGCTACATGTTCATGCACGGCGGCTGGACCCACCTGTTCTTCAACATGTTTGCCCTGTGGATGTTCGGCGGCATTATCGAGCAGACACTGGGCGACAAGCGCTTCATCACCTACTACATGGTGTGCGGACTGGGAGCCGCCCTCACGCAGGAACTGGCACAGTGGGTGGCGGTGAGCTTCACCGGCGACGTCACGGCCTACTACACCTGCACCGTGGGTGCCAGCGGTGCCATCTACGGCATACTGCTGGCTTTCGGTATGCTCTATCCCGACGAGAAGATGTTTATCTTCCCCCTGCCCGTACCCATCAAGGCCAAGTGGTTTGTCTGCGGCTATGTGGTCATCGAGCTCTTCTCGGCCCTCTCGCAGCGTGGTGACGGCGTGGCCCATGTGGCCCATCTGGGCGGTATGCTCTTCGGCTGGCTGCTGCTGAGGCACTGGCGGCGCCACCCCCACCACGAACTGTACGACAACTGGGGGCAAAGCCTCTTCGACAGCCTGAAGGAGCGCCGGCGCCAGCAGACGAGCCAGCAGATACTGCACCGCGCGGCACGCGAAGACAGCGACGACCTGACGCGCGGAGCCACCCGGCAGGACGACATCGACGACAACGCACGCCGACAGGCACTGCAGCAGGAGATTGACGTCATACTGGACAAGATACGCAAGAGCGGCTACGACTCGCTGACCAAGGACGAGAAGCGACGTCTGTTTGATATGAGCAAGAACGTGTAGTCTCCCCCCCCTTCCCCCTTCCCCCCACATCCGGCGCACGCTGACGACATGCGCCACGACGACAATGCTGAAAAAACTCACTTCCATAGCGCGCAACACGCTGACGGCCTTATGGGCCGTGGTGGCGCTACTGATGCTCGCCTCCGGTTACAGCGACCGCCTGTCGCCCGAACACGGTGCCTGGGTATCGACGCTGGGTCTGGCCTTCCCCATCATCATGGCGGTCAACATGCTCTTCCTGCTGATCTTCATCACCTTCTGCTGGCGCAGGGCATGGCTGCCCGTGGCGGCTTTCGTCCTGGCCTATCAGCCCATAAGCCTCTACGTCCCGCTGAACGGCAGCGGCCAGCAGGCCGACGGCGGCGAGACGCTGACCGTCATGTCGTATAACGTGCAGGGCTTCGGCGGCCCCGGCCCCGCACACGACAATGACAATGTTGCCCTGAGCCAAATCGTCAGCTATGTGCGGCAGCAGCAGCCCGACCTGCTGTGCGTGCAGGAAGCCCAGGACGGCAAGCGCAACGCCAAGATGCGGCTCGACAGCCTCTTTGCCCACAGGGACACCATCACCCTGGTGAAGACAAAGCTGTCATACAACGCCCTGGGCCTCTTCACCCGCTATCCCATACTGCGCCGCGAGCGCATACACTACGACTCGCGTGCCAACGGAAGCGTAGCGTGGACCCTGCTGCGGGGGCGCGACACGCTGTTCGTCGTCAACAACCACCTGGAGTCAACCCACCTGGGCAAGAGCCTGCGCAACACTTACAAGAACATGCTTCACGGCGACGAGCCGGCCGACACCGTGCGCCTGCAGTCGCGCCACATCGCCGGCGTGCTGGCCGGCAGCGCCGCCACGCGCGCCATGCAGGCGCGCACCGTGGCCGACTATACCGACAGCGTGCGCCGCCGCCATCCCGACTGGCTGGTCATCGTGTGCGGCGACTTCAACGACCAGCCCATCTCCTACACCCACCGCGTCATGGCCCGCAACCTGACCGACTGCTTCCAGACGGCCGGCAACGGCGTGGGGTGGTCTATGCTGGCCAAGGCTTTCCCCGTCAGGATAGACAACATCTTGTGCAGCGACAGGCTGACACCATTCAGCTGCCGTGTTGACCGCAGCTTCACCGCCAGCGACCACCACCCCATCGTGGCCAAGATGAAATTATCGCCAGACAGGTAGTTAACACGCTTATTCGTAATACCGAAACATACTTAGGCTTAGAGCACGAAAAAGCGCCCCCTGTCCCTAAAGGATGAACGGCATGACGCTGTCGATGAGCGTCTGCTTGCGGTCCTGCAGGGTCAGTATCTGCTCTTCCAGCGTACTTTTTGCCACGAAGCGATAGACGAACACCGAGCGCTGCTGTCCCATGCGGTGGGCACGCGCTATGGCCTGCTCCTCGGCGGCGCGGTTCCACCAGGGGTCGAGCATGAACACATAGTCGGCAGCCGTCAGGTTCAGTCCCACGCCGCCAGCCTTCAGCGAGATGAGGAAGAACTGGCAGCCGGCATCCTGCTGGAAGCGACGTATCACCTCCTCCCGCTCGCGCGTCTGGCCGGTCAGCATGGCGTAGGTCCAGCCGCGGCGGTCCATCTCGTCGCCCACACGCTGTAGCAGCGTGACAAACTCGCTGAAGAGCAACACCTTGTGCTGCGTAGGCCGCAGACTGTCCAGCATGTCGAACACCACGCGCAGCTTGCCCTCGCCATTGGCTATCTGGCGCAGTCGCATCAGCGCCGCAAGCATGCGTATCTGCCGTCCCTGCTCAGGCACGCTGGCGTCGAGCCACTCGTTGCGCGCCATCGACAGCTCTTCGACATAGCGTTGCGTCTGCTCGTCGGTCATCTGGCAGGCCACCACCTCATCCTGACGCTCGGGCAGGTCGGTTAGCACCTCCTCCTTGGTACGCTTGAGGAAATATGGCGCTATCAGCCGGCGCAGCAGCTTGCGCCGCTCGGTCTCCATCTGCCGCGCTATGGGCCCGGCAAAGCCATGCTGAAACGACTGCGCATCGCCCAGCAGACAGGGATTCAGGACGTTCATCAAGCTCCAGAGCTCTGCCAGGTTGTTCTCCACGGGCGTGCCGCTCAGCGCCAGCCGGTGCAGGGCGCTCAGGCGGCACACGGCCTGATGTATCTGCGAGGTGGCTGTCTTGAAGGCCTGGCTCTCGTCGAACACCACGATGCCATACTCTGCCGGCGACAGCTGTTCTATGTCGTTGACCAGTGTGCGGTAGGTGGTCAGCACCACGTCCCACCGCGTCAGGGCCTCCCGCTTGTCGCGCCGCCTGCCGCTGTCGCCCGTGTATGTCATCACGGTCAGCGACGGCGCGAAGCGCTGCAGCTCTGCCCGCCAGTTGTGCACCACCGAGGCTGGCGCCACCACGAGCGACGTCCTGTAGGGCATGTCGGCTGCGGGCTGCCGCGCCGCTGTCTCGGCCGGAGTGGTCCCGCTCATCTCCTCGTCGGTGAAGAGCATGCCTGCCTGCGGCTGTCGCGCCGCGGGCCGTGGCCGCGCCGCCTCCTTATAGGCCAGCAGCAGGGCGATGGTCTGCAGGGTCTTGCCCAGCCCCATGTCATCGGAGAGGCAGCAGCCGGTGTGCGTCGAGAAATGTTGCCACAGCCACCTGACACCCGTCAGCTGGTAGGGGCGCAGCGTGGCGTGCAGCGACGATGGCAGGCAGAATGGCGGCAAGGCCGTTGCCGGCGCACTTGCCGACGGGGCATCTGCCGGCTGCAGCTGACTGCGGTGTCTGCGGAAGCCGTCGCCTGCCGGTTCGGCCACTATCAGCAGGTCGGCATAACGCTTCAGCCATTCTGCCGGTATGAGCAGCCGCTCGCCCGTGGGCAGCATATACTCCTGCTCGCCCCGCAGTATGGCATCGCGCAGACTGCTGAACGGCAGACGCAGCCTGCCATTGTCAATGACGACCGTCACGTCGGTCTGCAGCCAGTCGCCATGCCATCTGTCGTTTTGCTCCACATCGAGTTGGCCTATATAATAAATGTGGTCGGAAGGCTGCACCACGTCGAAGCCCTGCTCCTTCAGCTCGGCGGCATACTTTCTCAGCCAGCCTATCATGTCGGCCGCCGTGCCGAACCTGACGGCGACATCGGCGCCCGCAAGCCGTCGCAGCACGTCTTGCAGCCGGCTCTCGGCTTGCCTGTCGCGCAGCTGTCGCACAAAGCGGAAGCTGTCGCCCTGCTCGGTCAGGGTCACACGGCCGCCAGTGTTGCTGCCGGCCGTGTATTCCTGGTTGCCATAGCGGAAGCGCAGCGTCAGCAGGTGGCTGCCGTCGATGCCCCTCTCCACGGTCAGGCAGGGCTGCGGCTGCAGGCTGACATCGGCAATGTCGAAGCCCACGGCGTTGATCTCGGCCCGCACCACCTGCTTCAGTATGAAGCGGCGGAAATAGTCGTTCTCCACCCTCTGCGGTATCTCCACCTGCCGCCGGCCTGCGAAGGGCAGCAGCAGCTTGCCGCTGAAGCCGTCGTCGAGCCGGTGGATATGGTTGTCGAGCACGAACAGCCCCGGCTCGTAGGCTATCACGGCCAGTCGGTGCTCCGACGGGTTGTCCACCAGGCGGTCGCCGATGCGCAGCTGCAGCCGGTAGGTAGTGCCGCCATCGTGCCTGCAGAAGTTCATCACGGGTGTCACGCGGCTGTCCGGCTCCGGTGTGAGACGGTCTGAGATGTTCAGTGGTGTCTCGCGTTCGGGGGCATACAGTATGGGGATGTCAGCCCCGTGGGCCAAGTCAATGGCTTCGGTCAGAGCCCTGTCGGCCATGCTCTTCACATGCGCCATGACAAGGCGGTCGGTGGTGGCCCAGAAATCGGCCTCGCGCCTGAACACCTTCTTGTTGGCATAGCGGGTGAAAAGACTGCCGGGGCGCAGCCGCTCGCAAGCGAGGGCCAGCTCGTGCAGCGCAGGCCGCACGGCCTCAGCGTCGGTTGCCCTGACGTTCCTTCCCAGCGTCATGAACGGCCCGAGTTCGGCCACACGCCTCAGCTCGGCCACCACTATGCCAAACGCGCTGTGCGGCCTAAGGATAAGTATGACGGGCAGGTCTGCTGCCTGTGTGACAGGCGTTTCTGCATCGTGTATCGTTTGTTGTGTCACAGTCTGTCAATAGAGCTTCGGTTGTCAATTGTTCTGCCGCAGGGACACGAAGCACCTCCGCCGGCAAAACGACTGCAAATTTAGGCAAATATATCCGAAAAGAAAACAGTTGAGAAAAGAAAAATTCCGAGCCACGTTGCGCGGCTCTGCTCTGGCTCAGGAAGCGCATGCTCCTCAGTCGGACGTGGCATGACATGAATCAGAGGGTTCTGCGAGATTATGAGTCTGTGATACCGCACCTTCTGGTGTCCAGCATACTTACAGCACGGAAAAAATTAGCATGGGTAAACGTATCCAAATTGAGTTAATTCACCAAAAATGCGTTTATTCCTCACTAATAAACTAACTTTTTGCTTGTTTCTTTGTACATATTCCGCATAAAATTGTTACCTTTGTTCCCAGTTACGCGCACGAATTAATAATGCACTATAAAGGACCTGAAACAAGTATGTCTTGCACGAGAATCAACGTATGAACCAACAGCAACTGGCTAACAGAATATGGGCATCGGCCAATAAGATGAGGTCGAAATGCCACTGAGTACAAGGACTATATCGTTGGACTTATCTTCTACAAATTTCTTTCAGACAACGAGGTAGCCTTCCTCAAACGCAACGGATGGACGGACGAAGACCTGCCCGACCTGGTTGAGGACTACGGCGACGAGGACATGGCGGTCACCATCGACGACTGCAAGAACAGCATCGGCTACTTCATCGAATACAAGAACCTGTTCTCGACGTGGCTCTTGCCAGAGACCACTTTCTCGGTGGCCGATAATCACGTTCATGCCCTCGTGTTGCTTTCGGCCACCGAGACAGCATCTCATCTTGTAGAAGAGATAAAACGTAATAGTAGCCGATGGATAAAAACATTATCGCCATATTATGAACGTTTTTCATGGCAGAGCGGCTATGCAGCCTTTTCCGTCAGCCAATCGCTTGTGGAAAAGACCACCCAATACATCACCCATCAGGAAGACCACCATAGAAAACGGTCGTTCAAAGACGAATACTTGTCTTTCTTGGAACTATACAACATACGATATGACGAACGTTATGTGTTTTCGGACTAATTGTGCCGTGATTAATCTTTTGCCCTTTCAGGGCGATGGGTATGCATCGCATTACCCAGGGCGTTGCCCCGGGCTTGGAGCTAATTGCCCCTTCGGGGCGTAATCGGAAAAATGCGGATAATCATATCTCGCCGCCGGCCACCGAACAGGAACTGAACGGTGCCATCAGCATCATTACCACGATGTATGCCTACACCACCGGCTCCTGCATCACCGAGCTTGAAACGAACGGCCGCGACATAGCTGAGGACTATGAACCGATGATAACGGCGGCAGAAACGCCAGTAGAAGACATAAGTCAGCGTGGCTGAGTGGCTACCGCACGCCCAAAACTCAGGTTAACAAAGATGAATTGTGGCCCCGGTTTTGCAAACAACTTTTAAGCGTGCGGCGACAAGCGTTAAATAGATAGAAAAGAATGTGACATTTTGTCGCATTAACATTAATTGCGCCTACTTTTGCACCCGTCAAACCATCGAAACAATACAAACACACAACAGCTATGAAGAAGATCACAACCTATCTAACCCCGACGCTGGCCACGGTGGCCCTCGTCTTCAGTGTGGCGGCCTTCAACAAGGCATGCGCCGCCCCGACCGCACAGGCAGAACCTGCCCCTGCCCCCGTCATGGCCTCGGCCCCTGCCGGCCAGCCGGTCGATCTGACATACGCAGCCGAGAAAGCACTGCCATCGGTCGTACATATAAAATATGTGCAGAACTCAAAGGTGCAGACCGTAGAGGTCGAGTCGTCGCCGTTCGACTTCTTCGACCCCTTCGGCGGCTTCTTCGGACGCGGCGGCAAGCAGCAACGACAGGTGCAGACACCGAAGAAGACGGCCACCGGCTCGGGCGTCATCATCTCGAAAGACGGATATATCGTCACTAACAACCATGTGGTCGATGGGGCCGACGAGCTGACCGTCACGCTGAACGACAACCAGGAGTACTCGGCACGTATCATCGGGGCCGACAAGACCACAGACCTGGCCCTGATCAAGATTGACGGCAAGAACCTGCCGGCCATACAGATAGCCAACAGCGAGCAGGTGAGAGTGGGCGAGTGGGTGCTGGCCGTGGGCAACCCCCTGGGCCTGAACAACACCGTCACCGCAGGCATCATCTCGGCCAAGGCACGCTCGCTCGGAGCAAACGGCGTGGAGAGCTTCATACAGACCGACGCTGCCATCAACGCCGGCAACTCGGGCGGAGCACTGGTCAACACGCGCGGCGAACTGGTGGGCATCAATGCCATGCTCTATTCGCAGACAGGCTCCTACAGCGGCTACGGCTTCGCCATACCAACGGCTATCATGAACAAGGTGGTGGCCGACATCAAGGAGTATGGCACCGTGCAGCGCGCCATGATAGGCGTGCAGGGCACCGACGTGAAAAACTATGTCGATGCACAGAAGGATAAGGGAGAGGACATCGACCTGGGCACCATGGAAGGCGTATATGTGGCCGAAGTGGTAGAGGGCGGCGCTGCCGAGGAAGCCGGCCTGCAGAAAGGCGACGTCATCACAGCCATCGACGGCAAGCAGGTCACAAAGATGGCAGAGCTACAGGAGGCCATCGCGCAGAAGCGCCCGGGCGACAAGGTGAGCGTGACATACCTGCACAACAAGAAGAAGCAACAGAAGACCGTCACGCTGAAGAACGAGCAGGGCAACACACGCGTGGTGAAAAACGCCGACCTCGACGTGCTGGGAGCCGACTTCAGACCCATCAGCAAGCAGCAGCAGGAGCAGCTCGGCATTGCCTACGGTCTGGAGGTCATCAAGGTCAAGGGCGGCAAGATGAAAGATGCCGGCATGGTGAAGGGCTTCATCATACGCAGTGTGAACGACCAGCCCATGCGCAGCGTGGAGGACCTGCAGAACGCCGTGAAGAGCGTCTCGACAAGCCGCGAGCCCGTGCTCGTCATACGCGGAGTGTTCCCAACGGGCAAGAAGGGATACGCCATCATCGACCTGCAGCAAGAGTAGGCCCGACACACACCGAGGCCAGACTGCACCAAAAAAGCATTGCGGCCGTTCTGCAACATCGTTGCAGTGCGGCCGCAATGCTTTTCAGACAAATTACTCTCTCACCATATCCACACATCTCCTTACTCCCCATCTCCATCCTCCCCATTTCCATCCTCCACAACTTTGGCAAAAAAATTTGCAAGTATCGTAGAATGTATGTACATTTGCGGCGGTAAGTAACGGGAAACGTGCCTTTGAGCGGCACCATAATGGACAAAAACAGATAACCGAGTATGGAAAACACAACACTTATCCTGGCAATTATCGCAGCAGCCACCCTGGGCTGTATTTTCACACAGATGATTGCCAACAAGACGCAGCATGACACACGTCAGGAGCAACACGAACAAGACGCGACACAAAAACAAAAGCAC
>JAILBT010000105.1 GCA_024680755.1 Prevotella sp.
CCAATGTGCCGCCGTCGGCAGCCGAACGGCGACGCGCGCTGGCCGGCCGTTGCGCCGAGACGGTGGCGGCACTGGCCTGCGTGCCGCTGATGGTGGTGGGGCTGCGCGGCGGACTGAGCGAGAGCACCACCAACATCGGACAGGTGTATTTCTCCGCGCGACAGTTTCTGAACCACGCCGCCGTCAACCCCGTGTTCTCGTTCGCGGCCAGCCTGGAGCAGACGGTCAGCGACATGCCGCACTACGAGTTCATGGCCGACGCCGAGGCACGCCACAGCCTCGAGCCTTACTTCCCCCTCATGGCCGGCCACACCGCCGATGCCTCAGGCCACGACACGCTGCTCACCACCCGCCGGCCCGACATACTGGTGGTGCTGATAGAGAGCTGCGGCGGCATGTTCACCGCCCTGGAGGGCGACAGCGTGACCATGCCGCGGCTGAACGCGCTGATGGGCCAGGGCGTCAACTTCACGCGCTGCTATGCCAACACATGGCGCACCGACCGCGGCACGCTCTCCACCTGGAGCGGCTATCCCGCCTTCCCCACCTATTCGGTGATGAAGAACCCGGCCCGCAGCCGGCACCTGCCCTCCATAGCGTCGGTGCTGCGGGCCAAGGGCTACGCCACCCACTACGTCTATGGCGGCGACATCAATTTCACCAACATGCGGTCGTATCTCTTGGGCACCGGCTTCGAGCGGCTGACGTGGAAGGCCGACTACAGCCCCGACGAGCAGCGCACGGCCGAGTGGGGCGTGCGCGACGACATCACCTGCCGCAGCGTGGTGCAGCTGCTCACCACCGGGCGCCACGACGACCGGCCCCTGCTCGTGGGCTACAGCACGCTGAGCAGCCACCAGCCGTGGGACGTGCCCATCAGCGAGCTGCCCGGCGACGAGCGCAACGCCTTCAGATATGTTGACCGCTGCCTGGGGCAGCTGACAGACAGCCTCAGGCAGTCGGCCGCCTGGCGCAACCTGCTAGTCGTGTTGCTGCCCGACCACAGCATAACCGTGGGCCCCTACGAGGAGACACATCCGCAGCGCAACCATATACCCATGCTGTGGGTGGGCGGTGCCGTGCGGCGACCCGTGACCGTCGATGCCGTCTGCAACCAGAGCGACCTGGCGGCCACGCTGCTGGCGCAGATGGGCCTGGCTGCCACCGACTTCCCTTTCAGCCGCGACGTGCTCTCGCCACTATACCGTCCCATGTCGTTCCACACGTTCAACAACGGCTTCTCGCTGACCGACGCTCAGGGGCGCTTCCTCTGCCACGACCTCAACGCCGGCCGCTCCATCGTCACACCGGCCGACGGCCGCGCTGCCGCCCACATGGAGCGGCTGGGCAAGGCCTACCTGCAGGCGGCCTCACGCGACCTGCAGCAGCGGTAGCCGGCAACAATATCCATCACCTGCCAGCAAAGAAAAAAAAGAATGTCGTCTCCTGTCAGTTTCAGTTATCAGCAGTTGTGGCACCGCCTGGTGCCGCTCTACGAGGCGGGCGAAGCCCGTGCCGTGGTGCGCACGCTGCTGACAGACGGCTACGGCCTGTCGCTGGCCGATGTCCTTTCCGGCGGCCTCGACCACCTGCCTGCCGAGCGTGCCGCAGCCCTTGAGCAGCAGATGCAGCGCCTCGAGCGTGCCGAGCCCGTGCAGCAGGTGCTGGGCTTCGCCTGGTTCTGCGGCCGTCGCTACAGCGTGACGCGCGACGTGCTGACACCGCGTCCCGAGACGGAGGAGCTGTGTCGCTGGATAGCACTCGACATGTCGCAGCAGCCGTCGCCCGTGGTGGCCGATGTGGGCACGGGAAGCGGCTGCATAGCCTGCACGCTGGCGCTCGACCTGGCCGGGGCCGCTGTCACCGCCATCGACGTCTCGGCCGCGGCGCTCGGCGTGGCGCGTGCCAACGCCGCCTCACTCGGTGCCAGGCTGCGCCTGGTGGAGGCCGACGTGCTGTCTCCCGCCAGTGCCGACGCCAATATGCTTGCCCCCGCCTCGTGCCACGTCGTGGTGTCCAACCCGCCCTACATAGCCCTTGGCGAGCGCGCCGCCATGCACCGCAACGTGCTCGACTACGAGCCCCACCAGGCGCTCTTCGTGCCCGATGACGACCCGCTGCTCTTCTATCGGGCCATTGCCAGCCACGCACGCCGCTGGCTGCGTCCCGGCGGCCGGCTCTACTTCGAGCTCAACCCCCAGCACGCCACGGCCACAGCCCGGCTGCTCGACGAGCTCGGCTATGACGATGTGGAGCTGCGCCGCGACGCCTGCGGCCGTCAGCGCATGGCATCGGCGCGGTTGGAGTGAGACGGACAGGCCGGAAACTTCTGTCGCGTCTCTGTCAGCCTTCGGCCAGCAGCCGTTCTATCTGGATGTCCAGGTCGTGGTGTCCGTCGTTGACGATGACATGGTGGGCCATGCCTACGAGCCGCTCTTGCGGCCACTGTCTGCCTACCCATTCGAGCGCTTTCTCGCGCGTTATGCCGTCGCGCCGCTCCACGCGTTGCAGCCTCAGTTCGAGCGGCGCAGTGACCACGACAACCCTGTCCACCAGCCGCGCCATGCCGCACTGCAGCAGCAGGGCGCTCTCCACCCAGAGCAGTCCGCTCTGCTCGAAATGGCGGAACACGGCCGGGTGCACTATGCTGTCAATGGCGCGTGCGTTATGCTCGGAAGCCAGCAGGAACTGTGCCACGCGGGCCTTGTTCAGCTGGCCGTTGCGGTAGGTGTCGGGGCCGATGAGCGCCTCCAGCTGCCGGCGCAGCACAGCGTCGGTGCGCATGAGCTGCTTGGCGGCCGTGTCGCAGTCGTAAACATCTATGCCGCGCCGACGCAGCTGCTGGCACACATAACTCTTGCCGCTGCCTATGCAGCCGGTGATGCCCGTTTTCATGATGTGGAGTTGGGGAGTAAGGAGTTGGGGAGTTGGGGAGTAAGGAGATGTGGAGTTGGGGAGTAAGGAGATGTAGAGTTGGGGAGTAAGGAGATTTGTTGAGAGGTGAGAGATAATTCCCACAACTCTTTTTAGTTTTTTAGTTTCTGAGTTCCTGAGTTCCTGAGTTTCTGAGTTTCTGCTTAATTCGCAGCGCTTATGTTCATTTGTGTAATTCGTGAAATTAGTCTTTATTCGTTGTTCTTAAAAGGTTTTAGAGGGTAGGAAACTTGAGTTCTTAATTTCTATAACAGTATAGGAGTGTCAGTCGTCTTCTTCGATAAGGTAGTCCACTTCGTTGAAGTCGAGTGTGGGGCGGCTGATGCCCTTTGGCACACGTCTGAGGCTGATGCGGCATTTCTCTGAAGGGTTAGCCTGCAGCTCGTTGTAGTCGGCCACGACGACGAAGTCTGTGGGTCTCAGGTTGCGATAGACGCTCAGTCCCGTCACGAAGCGGACGCTCACCCTTGCGGGGAATGTTCGCAGCCTCTTGCCCTCGGGCATATTGACGCCGCGTATAGGCACGCCGTCGATGCTCTCTTCTGTCAGCACATCGGTGGCGAAGGTCAGCTCTACCTGCGCCGGCACGACCTTCACCTCCGGCAGCTGCTGCAAGGTGGCCCTGATGTGCAGCGTGTCGCTCACGCCCACATAGTTGAGCGGCTCGGTATAGACGGCCTGTATGCTGTCTAAGCGCCTCGGTGCGGCATAGACGGTGACGCTGTCGGGCCTGTAGCTGACGGCCGAGATGAAGCGCAGCTCGTCTGGCATGACGCGTCCGCTGTATCTGACGGGCACCCGCTTGCGCTCGCCGTAGTTGTATGAGAAGATGAGCTGTTCGGGCTTCATGCTCGTCAGTCGTGTGGTGGCCATGAGGCGCTGTGTCACCTGTCGGCGCAGGTCGGTGGTGGCCACGCGTCCGCTGCCGGCGCTGCTGCCGTCGAGGCTGGCGTATGGCAGCTCTATGCTTGGCCGGCGGTCGCCGTAGATATATGTCCAGAGGGCGAAGCCATTGTCGCTGACGGTCACGCTCAGCGTGTCTGTCTCGCTGCATGTGAGCACCACGTTGCTTGGCACGTCCGTTATGCGCACGGGCACACGGAGCTCCTGCTCGTAGCTGCGGTCGAGCGTGAGCATGAGCCAAAAGGCACCCGAGAGCAGCACGAAGAAGCAGACGGTGAGCAGCTCGCTGCTGGCCCTGCTGTGCAGCCATCGTCTGAGGGCAGAATAAAAAGCGAGGAATGACGAGCGGACGCCAGTCCTCCCGTCATTCCTCTCGTGGTATGTGTTGCCCCTGTCCATGTGTGGGTCAGCCTATTTGCTCTGCATGGGTGTGTTGGCCATGTCGCTGAAGACGCAGCTCTTATCGACCGTCACGACGGTGCCGCGTGCTATCTCCACCTCTACCTTGCCGGCAGCAAGGTCAATGCGCTTCACGGTGCCATAGATGCCACCCTGTGTCACCACCTGTGTGCCTTCGGCCAGCGAGTTTTGGAACGCCTGTATGGCTTTCTGCCGCTTCTGCTGCGGCCGTATCATGAAAAACCACATGATGGCGAAGATGGCCACCATCATCAGCAGCATGGGCATGGCAGAGCCCTGCTGCGCCTGTAGAAGGAGTTGTAATGTCATTGTGAGTTATTTGTTGTGTTGTTGTCGTCGTTCTGTGTGTCGGCCGCCTGTGTGCCTGTCTGTTGCGCTTCAGCCGGCTGCTGCGCTTCAGCCGGGCGCGCTTTCGGCGGGCGTTGCGGCCTGGCCTGGCGCTGCTGTCGCTCGGGCAGCTGCTTCATCAGGCGTCCGCCGGCCACGAGGTGGCGCGCTATGGCGTCTAGCATACCGTTGACGTAGCGTCCGCTCTGCGACGTGGAGTAGAGCTTGGCCAGATCGACATATTCGTTGATGGTCACGGTGAGCGGTATGCTGGGGAAGGTCATCATCTCGGCCAGCGCTATCTGCATGATGATGATGTCCATGTAGGCCAGTCGCGAGAAGTCCCAGTTGCGCGAGGCCTCTGTCATCTGCCGCTGATAGTCCTCGGCGTTGAGTATGGAGGCACGCAGCAGCCGCCGCGCATATTCGCGGTCTTCCTCGCTGTCATACTGCGGCAGCAGTTCCTGCTGTGCGCCGTTTCTCTGGTCGAAGCGCTTGATGGTCTTCAGCACAAAGGTATCTACCACTTCCTTATCGTCGTTCCAGTATAGGCTCTGCTCCTCAAACAGCTGGTCCAGGTCGTCGTTGTCTTCCATCAGCGCCCGGTACAACCGTCGCCACAGCTCCCTGTCGGCGTCATAGCTGTCGATGTCGCTGCTCATATAGTCGCTGTAGATGGTGCTCTGCTGTATCTTGTCGAGCAGGGCGGCCACCACCTCTGGCACGTCACGCCACTGCAGCTGCTGGTTGGCCATGAAGTCCTGCAGCTGCACATTCTCTGCCAGCTGCAGCGCAAAGCGGTTCATCACGAATCGCTCTGACGGCGGCTCTATCCCCTTTCGCATGGCGCTGGCGCGCTCGATGTTGAGCCTGCGTCCGGCCTCGTCGGTCAGCGCGTGTATCAGGTCGAGCATGATGTGATACATGGCATACGCCTTGTCGATGCTGATGAAGAGTTCCTTCTCAGCCGCGTTGACGTTGTTGGTGCCGTTCTGATAGTAGGCATACACCAGCTGCACCACCTTGGTACGGATAAGGTCTCGATTAATCATAGTATTAGCTGTTGTCGGCTGCAAAGTTACGAAGAAAGGCGCAAAGTACAAAACAATGTTGCATTTTTGTTGCATTTTCTTTGTCGTTTCGCGGAAAAAGCGTACCTTTGCGTCCGCTTTTCGTCTATGAGTGCTATAGACAGTGTGATGGCGAATTAAGCACAAGTAACATTTCACAATCAAACACTTAATTTAGAGTAACACAACATGAAAGAGATTGAAGTGAAAGCCACCGTTCGTCAGGCGACCGGCAAGGTGGCCACGCGCGAGCTGCGCAAGGAGGGCATGGTGCCCTGCAACCTGTATGGCGAGCGTCGCGACGAGAAGGGTGCTCCCGTGGCTTGCTCTCTGGCCATTGCTGCCTCAGAGCTTCGCAAGGTGGTCTTTACGCCCCACATCTACGTCATCAAGCTGATGGTTGACGGCCAGCCCCACACAGCCATTATGAAGGAGCAGCAGTTCCACCCGACGACCGACCAGCTGCTGCACGTCGATTTCTATGAGGTGAACGACCAGAAGCCCATCACCGTGGGCATCCCCGTCAGGCTTAACGGTCTGGCAGCCGGTGTGCGTCTTGGCGGCCGTCTGAACCAGAGCATCCGCAAGATCAACGTGACGGCTCCCTACGAGCGTATCCCCGAGCATCTTGACGTCGATGTGACCGAGCTGCAGCTGGGCAAGGCCATCAAGGTGGGTCAGCTGTCGTTCGAGGGACTTGACATCGCTACCTCTCCCGAGGTCATCGTCTGCAGCGTGAAGGCCACACGTGCCTCGAAGCAGGCTGCCAACGAGACTGCCGAGTAATCCGCACGGCACATGGACAAATACCTGATAACGGGTCTGGGCAATCCCGGCGACGAGTATGCCGGCACCAGACACAACACAGGATGGATGGTATTGGACGCGCTGGCCTCCGGCGCGTCCAATATTGTTTTTCAGGACCGTCGCTACGGCTTTGTGGCCGAGATGTCGCTTCGCGGCCGTCGGCTGCTGCTTCTCAAGCCCACCACATATATGAACCTTAGCGGCAACGCCGTGCGCTACTGGCTGGACAAGGAAAATATCGACCAGAGTCGTCTGCTCGTGGTGAGCGACGACCTCTCGCTGCCTCTTGGCAGCTATCGTCTGAAGGCCAGCGGCTCGGGTGGCGGTCACAACGGCCTGGGGCACATACAGCAGCTGATAGGTCAGCAGTATGCGCGTCTGCGCATGGGCATAGGCAGCGACTTCGCCCGCGGCCACCAGATAGACTATGTCCTGGGGCGATACACGGCCGAAGAGCTTCAGCTGCTACAGCCTGCCATCGACACGGCGGTGGAGATAGTGAAGAGCTTCGTGCTGGCGGGCATTGACTTCACCATGAACGCATATAACGGAAGGGCCAGGGGCTAAGGCGCGTCCTGTTTATTTCCGCGGTGATTAATCTGATTAATCGGATAACTCTGATTAATCTGAGTTCTCTGATTACTCAGAGTTTTCTGATTACTCTGAGTTCTCTGATTACTCCGATTACTCAGACAACAAAAAAAGGAGAGAAACCTTTTTGCTGGTCTCTCTCCCTCTGAAAGGAGGCGGCTTCCTACTCTCCCGCATTGCATTGCAGTACCATCGGCGTAAACGGGCTTAACTTCTCTGTTCG